>WBTZ01000275.1 GCA_009026175.1 Zoogloea sp.
GGCCGGCGTCCGGCCGCGGCGGCACCCGCCCGCAGCCGGCGCGAAGTCATAGACCAGTTCGCACATGCCGGGGCGGGTGGCGAGGGGGGTACTGCCTTCAACCGTGAAACCCAGACCCTTCAGGCGGGCGCTCTCCGCCTTGCTGTCCAGGCTGGGAATGATCAGTTTCATGCTGCGTCTCCTCCGGTGCGCGGATCGGGGGCTTCCAATCGGCATGGCCGCGGGCCATGTGAGTGGTATAGGACACGCGGGGCGGGGCGCAAGGGAGGCGTGGTGGGGGAAGGGTAAGGCGTCAGCGAGAACCGTCAAGCGGTCTTGCCCCGCCACATCGAGCGGGCTCACGACGCCCGGCACCCCCCGATACAGGAAGCGCAAAGCCGACAGCGCCTGGGTTTACGTGGCTGCACTCACGTTTCGGCCCACTGCCAACGCGCCCAGAAACGCCTGCACCCCTATCTGGCTCGTGCTTTGAGGTTGCCACTTGTCATGAAATGAGATGTGGCGTTAAATCCATCCCACATAAGCCTGCTCGGTTCTCAGGCTGCAATGCTCGATCCGAATACGCTCCCGAACCTGACTCAGCAAGCGGGGCGAGGAGGGCGGCACCACCAGAAAGGGTAGACGACATCATGACGCGATACTCCGCTAAAACTGCTTTTATATGCGGTGATAAAGCATATCTCTTCAGCTTGGGCGACCGTCGTGTAGGGCGCCAGTTGTCGTCTACTTCACGTTATGTTTCAGGAGACCTCAGTTGCAAATCGTCTTGATGCGGCATGGAAAACCTGAGATCGACAAACATCTTCGATTGAATGCAATGGAATTCGGCGCATGGGTTGAAAAATACAATGCCGCTGCTATCGATGCAGAATGCAAACCGCCACAAGCCGCAATTGAACAGGCCAAGCAATCCACTTTTATCGTATGCAGCAACCTCACTCGCTCCTTGGAGTCTGCGAAAACCATTGGCATCGGGCGGTTAGGCCTATCTGACCCTATGTTTCGAGAGATGGAGATGCCTCATGCTGAATGGCATTTTCCTAAGCTCTCCGTACTCGCATGGTCAGTAATATTTCGGCTTGCTTGGGCATTCGGCTACTCAGCGGGCGTAGAGTCATTCAAGGCCGCAAAAGAGAGGGCGCGTAATTGTGCTGAGCATCTGGCTAGCCTAGCCTCTGTCCACGGTACTGTGTTGTTCGTCGGGCACGGTTCGCTAAACTGGTTTATCGCAAAAAACCTAAAGAAAATGGGGTGGTTGTGCGCCGGAAAACCACCTAGAAGGTATTGGGAATTCAGTGTCTATCACATCCTGGCAGCATAACAATCCAGTCCGGCCGACCGTCAAAAAAGCCGCGCTTTTTGCCGTCGGCTGACCTTCCACGTTGGGTCTCGCAATAAGGAATCTACATGCTTGCCAATTCTCTATCCTCTTGCATCACCACAGAGAAGCCCGAAGAGTCTCGTGATTTCTACGTCAAACACTTTGGCGCAAAGGTCACTTTTGACTGCGGCTGGTACGTCAACCTCGAATTCGGCAAGGGAGCATCTCTTCAGTTCATGGCGCCTCAACCCGACCAGCCGGTCTGTAATCCCGCTGGCTTGACTTACAACTTCAGCGTTTCCGATGTCGACGCTGAGTTTCAGTTGCTCGCCGCTTCTGGTCTGGTTGCTGTCATGCCACTCGAAGATCATCCTTGGGGAGATCGCGGCTTTGCCGTTCAAGACCCCAACGGCATCGTTCTTTACATCTATTCCGAGCGGGAAGCCAGCCCTGAGTTCAAGCAATACTACAAGTCCTGACGCCATGCCCAGCGATCGCATCTCAAAGCTGCTTGATGACATAAGACTTCTCGATACTGAGCGCTTCGAGCTTGTGCAAACCCTGAGGAAAATCATCCTTGGGCTGGATTCCTCCATCACCGAGGAAGTGAAGTATGGCGGCATTTTGTTCTCCGCCGAGAAGCCATTTTGCGGCATCTTCTCTTACGCAAAGCACGTTTCGTTGGAGTTTGGTGCTGGCGCGTCTCTCCCGGATAAATTCAAGGTGCTTGAGGGTGAAGGCAAGCTACGCCGTCACATCAAGCTCTCGTCTGCACAGGACATCGCGGAAAAGCATGTCGGTGAGTATCTTCTTTTGGCGCTCAGGGCGTCCCCAGTGTCGTGAGACCCAAGCCGGTACTCAACCTCGCTCCCTCCGGTCGCTGGACGCTGCGCGATAAAGCCGCGCAGCGCCGGTCAGCTCTACGTTAGGCACACGATGAACCGTCGCAAATTTGTAGTGAATCGCCCCGGGTTTCCTAGACACCCTGTAGCCTCACAACTGAGGCAAATCGGAGGTATTCATGGAAACGAAGAAGTCGCAGCAACGCTTCACTGAAGAGTTCAAGACCGAGGCGGTCCGTCA
>WBTZ01000276.1 GCA_009026175.1 Zoogloea sp.
GGGGGGCGGCCTGAGCACCGACGCCCCCTCCCACGACACCACCGGAGCGCCCCGCCATGAGTGAGACCCCACGCCAGCCGGCCGCCCCCCACGGCGGCCTGCTGAAACGCCTCGAGCGCCGGCTGGAGAGCGCGCTGTTCCGCCACCGGGGCGCCACCGTCGCCGTGTTCGCCCTGCTCACCCTGTGGCTGGGCTGGGCGGCGCTGGGCCTGCGCCCGGACGCCAGCTTCGAGAAGATGATCCCGGTCCACCACCCGGCCATCGCCAACTACCTCACCCACGAGGACAACCTGCGCGGCCTCTCCAACGTGGTGCGGGTGGTGGTCGAGAACCGCAAGGGCGACATCTTCGACCCGGCCTTCCAGGAGGTGCTGCGCAAGGTCAATGACGAGGTCTTCTACATCCCGGGCGTGGACCGGGCCGGCATGCGCTCGCTGTGGACGCCCAACGTGATGTGGGGCGAGGTGACCGCCGAGGGCTTCGAGGCCGGGCCGGTCATCCCCGACGGCTACGACGGCTCGCCGCGGGCCATCGACCAGCTGCGCAGCAACGTCTTCCGCTCCGGCGAGGTCGGCACCCTGGTCGCCAACGACCTGCGCTCGGCGCTGGTGCTGGTGCCCCTGATGGAGCGCGACCCCGACAGCGGCCAGCGGCTCGACTACGGGCGCTTCGCCACCGACCTGGAGGAGAAGATCCGCGCCCGCTACGAGAATGAGGGGGTGAGCATCCGCATCGTGGGCTTCGCCAAGGTCATCGGCGAGCTGATCGACGGCGCGCTGCCCATCCTCGGCTACTTCCTGCTCACCCTGGTGCTCACGGCGGCGCTGCTGCTGTGGTATTCGCGCTGCCTGCGCAGCACCCTGACGACCCTGGCCTGCTGCCTGATCGCCGTGGTGTGGCAGCTCGGCATCGTGCGCCTGATGGGCTACGGGCTGGACCCCTACTCCATCCTGGTGCCCTTCCTGACCTTTGCCATCGGCATCAGCCACGCGGTGCAGAACATCAACACCACCGCCAACGCGGTGCTCGACGGGGCCGACAAGGTGGAGGCGGCCAAGCGCTCCTTCCGCACCCTCTTCGTGGCCGGCACGGTGGCCCTGCTGTGCGACGCGGTGGGCTTCGCCACCCTGCTCGTCATCCGCATCGGGGTGATCCAGGAGCTCGCCATCTCGGCCAGCATCGGCGTGGCGGTGATCATCTTCAGCAAGATGTTCCTGCTGCCGGTGCTGATGTCGTGGACCGGCGTGTCGCCCGCCGCGGTGAGCCACGCCCGGCGCCGCCGGGCGCACCTGCCCTGGCTGTGGCAACAGGTGGCGCGCTGCGCCCAGCCGCGCCCGGCGGTGGTGGTGACGCTGGCCGCCGCGGCGCTGCTGGCCCTCGGCCACTGGGGCGCCCGCGACCTGCAGATCGGCGACCTCGACCCCGGCGCCCCCGAGCTGCGCACCGATTCGCGCTACAACCGCGACGCGGCCTACCTGGTGGAGCACTACGCCACCAGCACCGACGTGTTCGTGGTGATGGCCGAGACCCCGCCCCAGGGCTGCCGCGACTACCAGGTGCTGGCCGGCATGGACCTGCTCGCCGCCGAGCTGGAGCGCATCCCCGGCGTGCAGCGCACGGTGTCGATGTCCGACTTCGCCTATCGGGTCCTCGCCGCCAACAACGAGGGCAATCTCAAGTGGCACGCCATCAGCCGCAACAAGTACGCCCTCGGCGGCGCCTTCCAGAAGACGCCCAAGGAGTACATCGGCAACGGCTGCGCGATGACCCCCTTCGTGGTCTATCTCAACGACCACAAGGCCGCCACCCTGTCGGCGCTGATGGGCACCGTGCGCGACTTTGCCGCCCGCCACGACTCCGACAAGGTGCGCTTCACCCTGGTCGGCGGCAACGCCGGCATCGAGGCCGCCACCAACGAAGTGATCCGCGACGCCGACCACACCATGCTGATGCTGGTCTATGCCATCGTCGCCGTGCTGCTGCTGATCGAGTTCCGCTCCCTGCGGGTCACCCTGTGCATCGTGCTGCCGCTCTACATCACCTCGGTGCTGGGCGAAGCCATCATGGCCTGGATGGGCCTGGGGGTGAAGGTCGCCACCCTGCCGGTGATCGCCCTCGGGGTCGGCATCGGCGTGGACTACGGCATCTACATCTACAACCGCCTGCAGTCCTACCTCGACCGCGGCCACCCGCTGGCCGAGGCTTACCTGCTCACCGTCTCCACCACCGGCCGCGCAGTGGCCTTCACCGGCCTCACCCTGGCGGTGGGCGTGCTCACCTGGATCGGCTCGGCCATCAAGTTCCAGGCCGACATGGGCCTGCTGCTGACCTTCATGTTCCTGTGGAACATGGTCGGCGCCCTGGTCCTGCTGCCCGCCCTGGCCCGCCTGCTGCTGCCC
>WBTZ01000134.1 GCA_009026175.1 Zoogloea sp.
TGACGGACCGCCTCGGTCTTGAACTCTTCAGTGAAGCGTTGCTGCGACTTCTTCGTTTCCATGAATACCTCCGATTTGCCTCAGTTGTGAGGCTACAGGGTGTCTAGGAAACCCGGGGCGATTCACTCTGGTGGTTCTTTGCGGACGGATTGAAGCGCATCAAATGCTCTCCTTGTCGCCATGTTGCCGCTGAAAGTTAAACGGCCCCGGCGGCAGTAATCGACATCTGGAGCCGCCGGATCATATCCAGACAGAGCTGATACTACTGCGTAAGTAATGGCTCCACGACGAAGGGAAGGCTCAAAATTGCCGGGGAGATTACCCCATGAACGCGAGCACCCAAACCCATATGAGTCATACCTCCTATCGGAAAGCGGTCGCTCAAAATTTGGCGTGAGGAGCCCTCTATGGAGTTATTGGGCAAGACGGGCTCCTCGGTTTGCTGTAGCGGCTTTTCAGAGCATTGCATCCACCTGCCAAGCAGCGCACGCCTTAGTACGCTCGGCACTGGCCTCACCAACATTTTCAGGCCAGCGATCATATTCTTGAGCGGACTATTTTTCTGGATTGTGCTCGCCGCCTGTAAAGCCCCGAAGCCACCCCTATCAATCCGACCAAAGCAAGCTCTCGGGCCCCAGGCTCTGGAACATTGAGTCCGGCAGCATTGAGGTAGTTCATGCCCGATTCTGACGAAATGCCCCAGCCGTTAAGAACGTTTCCATTTCCGTCAGTCACATCAACAACGCCATTCCAAGCAATCGTATGGGAGGCATCGATCGACGCCCGGCCATTACCCGCAAGAGTCTCTCCAATGTAGCTCTCTCCATACAATGCTCGGCTTTCGATTTGAAGGTGAAAACTGATCTCCATCGGAGTGTCAAAATAGAATGGAAACGCAACATCGTATTCATTCTGATAAGGCGAGGTATCTTCAAGCCCTACTCCAGGCACATACTTTGCAGCCGACGCAAGTTCGCCGAAAGCGTTGCTTGAATTTGCGCCATAGCCATATGCCCTGTACAAACCCAAGACAGCCTCCGACAGTTGGGAGTCGCTGACAATTAGCTGGGCAGTGTTTGTACCGAGATTGGAGGCGAGAAAATTCCAGTCAACACGGATCTTAGCTCTTAAGATACCCAATGGAGTTTCTGGATTGGAACCACCCCTACTTATTACAACAGAGTCCTTTATCGATGCATCAACAATAGAATCGGCAACCAGTCCAGTCTCCCCCCCGATGCTATATGCGGAGGACCAAGCCCTGAGCACGCCCGCCTCGCCAAATGAATAGCCTCCTGCATAGGCAACGCCGCCGGCCGCGCCGATGCGGTCAATGGATTTACTAAGCTGGAATGATGTGCGTGCAGGTCCACCGCCACCATCATCACATGTTGAATCGAACACCTCATTATTTGGCACAGATGATGCCCCTGGAATCTCACTGATACTCAGACGAACAATTCCACAAGCCAACGCCGATGAACTTGCAACGAGGCTGAGCGCCCCGGCTAGGATAAGAGGGAACCGCTGTGGCTTACGTGTAGATCTGGACTTGAATTTCATCATCTCACTCCGGGTGTCGCTTTGTAATATTGTGATTCGTGCGCTTAGGCCTTAGAGAGCAAACCCAACGAAATGCTGTTTGCACATTAGTTGATACCTGCTATCTTTTCATCATCCGTTTGGATGATCCGTTGCCGTCTGGCTGCGCAGAACCTACATCGGTCTGTTCCAGGAGAATGGAGATGCACGCATCAGATCAGGACAAACTCATTGAGTTGATCTACGACACCGCTCAGTTTCCAGATGCATGGGGAATGGTTTTTGATGCGCTGAATCGGTGCTTTGGCTTTGACGCGTGGCTATTGCTGCGTTTCCACAAGGGGGCATCCGCAGGAGCACCAGAACTCTTGGCCCACGGAGGAGAACGAATCTCCGCCATGGCTCCGGACCGCTATACCGAGCATTACTCGCGCTTAGATGAACGTGCCGCAGCGACGATCAAGGCAGGAACCGGGCAAATTACGAATTGCCAGAGGCATTTCGATAATCGCTATGTGGCGCGCAGCGAGTTCTACCAGGACTTTCTCATCCCGGAGGGGCTCCGATATGCGATGGCCAGCTGCGTACATCGATCACCTGAGCAGGATTATGTGGTCAGTGTGCAACGGGGTATCGAGAGGGGGGGGTTTAGCCAAAGTGAAGAGGCGCTTCTCCGGTGCATCACGCCGCATTTTGGCAAGGCACTGCACCTTGCCGAGCGAATCAACGAAACTCAACGTCGCTCGGATATTGCATATGAGGCGATGAACAGGACCGATATTGCAGTCATCTCCATAGATGAGCACTTTCGATTTCATCATGCCAATCGGTTCGGCGAGTCACTACTGCGAATGCCAGGCTTTCTCGATTTCCGATGGGGCCACATCGCCTTTTCTGATCACGTTGTGCAACAGGACTTTTACAGCTTGGTATTACGTTGCGCTGTCTCTGGAGAGTCCGGTTTTATGCTTTTGCCGCCAGGGCTTGATGGCAAGCGGAGATTCAGCCTCACAGTTTTCAAGGCTTCGCGCCATTCAACTATAAGGACAGCAAGGCCAGCATCAGAAATCATATGCTTGTTCTCCCCACTCGATGTCCGACGAGTTATAACCGTCAGACAACTGATGGCCTTTTTTAGGCTTAGTCCCGCAGAGGCGCGGCTAGCTAGAGCTTTGGCAACCGGCGAGTCACTGGAAGACTACGTCGCTGCAGAAGGCGTCAAGCTCACTACAGTCAAAACGCAGTTGCGGTCGATCTTTACGAAGACAGGCACCCGGCGCCAAGCAACGCTGGTTTCTCTCCTCAGCAGTATTCCAGTAGTACGCTCCTGATTCACCAGTGATGTAGTGAAGCCCTCAGGAACTACTGGTCACAGACGTTGAAGTACCGTCTAACGGGACCGCGGCCACCTACGCTATGGCGACCAACACTGCGAAATCAGCGCGCCATGCCTGACGCCGCCGCCTCCACGCTGCGCCGCATCCCCAGCACCTGACGGCAGCGGGGGTAGTGATGACAGCCCCAGAAATCGGGACGCCCGCCCTTGCCCTGCACCGCCCGCATCTTGATGCCGCAGCTCGGACAGGTGGGCGTGGCGTAGTCGCCCGCAGTGGCGAAGGCGAGCAGATCCTGCCCCTCCCCCTCGGGCAGACGCTCGATCATCATCAACAGCATGGCGCCGTCGATAAGCGTGATCCGGTTGGCCTGGGCAACCGCCTTGGCCTCCTCGGTGTAGCCCCCGCTGGTCATGAAGAAAGCCTTGCCTATCTTCTCGTGGGTCATCACCCCGAGCAGTTCGCGCACCGGCTTGACCCCCACCAGACGTTCACCCCAGGCCTTGCACTGGACGATGGACGTAGGCCTACCGGACTCATCCTGGAACAAACGGATATCGATGCCCCCGTCCGGCCCCAGCGGCGTCGTCTCGCTGCGGATGCCCTTCTTCTCGTAGAACTGCTGGCACACATCCTCGAAACGCTTCCACTCCAGCGCCCGGATCAAGGCCAGACTCCACACCGCCGGCCTGTCCACAAAGGCCGCCGGCTCCGCCTCAACAGGCTGCGAACCCCGCTCGGCGGGCTCGACCCGCCCCAGTCCGTCCTGAATCGGAGCCCCCACTACCGGCTCAATGGGACGCGCCCGCTTCTCCCTCTTGGCAGTGGTCTTGATGAACACCAGAAAACCGATCAGGAAGAACGCACCGGCAAACCAAACCGCCATTTCTGACAAAGCCAGGGATAGGGGCCCGAGGAAAATGTTGCCCGCCGATATCGACGGCAACAGCCACTTCAGTGCGGCATAGACGACGACACCCGTTACGACGCTGGCTTGCCAGGGGGCGTCGAGTAGGAGGTAGATCAGGGAGGGGTTGTGTTTTCGGCGGGACATGTGGGGGGAGGGTTATGGTTGCGGTAATCCTCGTGGCTACGGGAGGCGGGAGAGAATGGATGAGGCTGAATTGCCGCTCATTGGGGTAAATGTGCTAGAACGGTTGGTAGCGAGGGGTGCTTATCCGGAGCATTATGTGACCGGCGGCATCTCTGCCGGAGCTGTCGTTCGAGCGGCGACCTGTACCCGTCAGCATGGGTAGTTTACCTGCCTCTCAACAACAGAGTCCGACAAGCGGCAGCTTTCATTGTGGCGAGTGATTACTACCGACCCTTTGCCGGTGTTGGCCTGATAACCAGAATCCGACAGTAATACAACGGATATCTGCTGCTCCCATTGCCAACACACCAACCTCTATAAAAGTTAGGTAAGGGGCAGCCGGCTTGCCGACGGTCCCAGCGGCGGCAAGCCACGCCTTGACAGGGATGCTAGAAGTTACTTCGCTACCCTCGGGAGGTCGGACTGAGGGTAAAATCGACCACCCTCCGGCTGTGCTAGGAAGACGCTGCTTACTCATGCACGCCTACTATCACGATTCGCTCGAAGCAATTCCGATAGTAAGTCGTTTGTGCGTCGCTGCTCCATGTATATCTGAATAAGAAGCTTATCTCGGGTTTCTTCTGGCGATTCGGGCTCCAGTGGGAGCCACCGATCCTCGTTGAGATCAAACCAGCGGTGATCGCGGCCTGGAACCTCGACGGCGTTCACTTGCCGTTCGACGTTCCGCTTCTCCGAGGCGCGCGCCATGATGGCCGTACGAAGCTTGTTGCGAACTTCATTGTCGCCATGATTCACAAAAACCGTCGTTGCGATATCTCCTTGCGGAGCTGGCCCGGAGGTAGTGAACATGAAGTCGAGTAAGCCAGTTTGATCTGTATGGCCCGAATAATATGGTCCGACATCTTCGACACGTGCTCGAATTTCAGAGTCGGGCAGCTCCTTGCATGGCAACTGAAGAACTCCTTCGGGTCCAGTAGCTCCCGTTTTGGAAAATGTCCTGAGGCGTCCCGCAACACTCGATCCAGGCGTATATCCCGTCAACATAACAAGCGAGCGGGGGTTGGGTAGTTCGCGTTCAAGGTGCTTGGTGACGGGACCAACGTCGGCCATCCCACTCCCACTGAGTATGATGTTGAGCGCGTCGGTTTTTGCCTTAATCCGCGTCTCTGTCTCTTCTGGGTTGCAGAACGTCAGCGAATACGTCAAAAACTCATGCTCTACAGCTGGCGTGTCCCGCCTGCTCTTGCCGGCAAACAGCTTGCTCAAGATCGCATCGGTGTCAGCCTCGTCGCGGGCGCCTAGGTGATCCTTCAAGGCCGGATTGCGATACAAACATCGCTGCGGATGGCCCGCATCCCTCTTGCGTAGTTCTTGTTGATAGACCGCTGTCGTGCGGTTACTCATTGGGGAGTCCACGAAAACTCTGATCCTGACGAGCGATGACGGCCGAACCGCGCGTTGCAGTATTTTTCGTGCCTCTTCTTTACGCTCAGCACTCAGATCCGTAAGAACAAACCTGGTCTTTATTTTCTCATCAGGGGAGATCACTTCCTGACGCTTGAACAACTCATGGAAGCGCTCCCGATCAGACTCGGAGAGATACGTCAGAATACTCTGAGGACTCTCAATACGGCTTGCACGTAAGCCTTCTTGGAGTGTCTTTTCGATATGCGAAGGCTCTTCAAAGGCGGGCCGAATGGCGAGGATCCTGCCCTTCAGGCGAACTTCGAAAAGGGAGTGCAAGTCAACCAGCAGCTCTTGAACGCGATGAATGCTGAAACACGGAATGACTAGGCAAGCACTCCCCTGTGCATTGTCGCTTGGCACACGCTGTATTGCGTCCAAAACGATGCGTTCCAAGTCTGCCATGCGTGCAACCTCGCTGCCGTAAGCTGTGTCCCGCACTCGACTGCCATAGGTCGACTCCACAACCAAGTAATTCGGTGTCATCGACAAGGGCTGGCGTGGAGCCAGCAAAGGCTGAGGAGCATTTGCTCCCGTGTTCTGACCTAGGTCACCACTGAAGACAATCTCGCGCGAGTCCGTGGTGTTTGCCCTCCAGCGGATGCCGATGGAGCATGAACCACCGATATGCGAACTGAGACAAAAGGCTGCCTCTAGGCATTCCGTCAATTCAATGTACCGGCCGAACTCGAATCCGGAGTATTCGTCTACGGCGACGAAGTTGATGCGACGAACGTCAAACTCAGTGAATAGATCTGAGGACAGACGTGCCGCGTTCAATAGGTTGATCCTAGCCAGCTCAGCGGTAAATCGGGTGCAATACACTGGACCAGAAAAGCCCTCACGCATGAGCCTACCAAGCAAACCGCAATGATCTAGATGAGCGTGGGTAAGCAGTACGAACTTAAGCCGGGCAGGGACAAACGGCCAGGGCGCAGCATTGAGAATTCGCGCATCGGGTTCACCCTGAGTCATTCCGCAGTCCACGAGAAAGCGTGTCTTACTCGTGTCGTCCTCGAGCAGGGTGCACGAACCGGTGACGCATCCAACGGCGCCGAGAAACTTTATTTTCATAGCCTAAAATAAAACCAAAATAAATCGGGTGCCTGGATCCGCAAAAATCGGCGTCGCGCCATCGATGCCCATCTTTAATAGCTACAAGAATCCAACATCGTTTTTAATGGGCACTCTGCTAGATTAAACATCGAAATTCGACTTCCGCCTCTATTTGCGGTAAGCGCTTTGGTAAGCAAGCCAAGAGGTCAAGAAAGACGGGCTCCCTAGAACCCTGCAATAGACTAACGTTCAGGAATGCAAGCCCTCAGTCGCTGCATTTGCAACGCGCCAGTACAGCCTCCAACCGTCCCCTGCTTGCCGCCCTCAACTTCATCAAGCCGATCTCACGGGCCATTGCAATCAATGCTGCTTCGCCTGACTTGCCGGAATCCATCACCCAATGTGCAAGCGACAGCAGCTCCTGTTCGCAGATTTCATCCACACCGCGTGCGCTGTCTTCATCAACCGGCCATCTGAAGGCGATCTCGGTACCGGGTGTTTCACCATCTGGCCAGTAGAAGGTTCCAGCAGATTCTTCGGTGTTACCGAAGCGCTGCTTAGCGATCTGTTCTACGCGTTCCTGAATACGGTTACCGGTACGCAGGAAGCCATGCGCGCGAGCAATACGGCGAGCAAGTACGGCATCGAGCACGGGGCCTTCATGCCGGACAACCCATTCGACCATGGGCTTTAACACAGAGTCATACGCGGACTCATAGAACAGTTCGGCCGAAACTGCCCCTGCTTCCACGGCATCTTCCGGTTGAGAGGCCACGAACTGACGATCCATTCTGGTGATGCTGGATTCGGCTGCAGCAAGCACAGTTGAGGTACGGGCGTAGAGCACCTCGGGGGCTTCGCTGGTGTCCTCCTCCGACAGCAGTTGTGGCGTTGCAGCCGCGCGGGCAATAGCCAGTGTTGCCTCCTGCGCCGCAGCAGCATTCAGTGCAGATTCATCCGTCGTTTGAACTGCCACGCTAGCTGACAGCTGCGCGGTGGTTTCAAGTGCCCGGCGCTCGCGGTCCTTCGCCAGCAAGTCATTCAAGCGCACATGTACGCGCTCAAGCGTACCGCCGGGATCAACCCACCAGTCAGTCGACCAGATGCGTTCTATCTCCCAACCCAGACCGCGTAGTACCTGTTCGCGCAGTTTGTCGCGGTCGCGCGCAGTGGCAGACCGGTGGTAGGTGGCACCGTCACACTCGACGCCCGCAAGATAGCGCCCGGCAAGGTCGGGATGCACCACACCTAGATCGATGCGGAACGCCGATGCACCGATCTGCGTGTGCACCTGCCAGCCCTTGCGGCCTAGCGCAGCGGCGACAGCGGCTTCAAAGGGACTGTCGAAATCGCCCTGGCTACCATGGTGTGCTTCGGCTAGCGCACGGGTGCCACGTTCGGCGAATTCGAGGAAGTGTTTGAGGTCGCGCACGCCGATGGCCTTCGTGCGAGAGAGGTCCATCTGCTCTCCGCGAAGACTGGAAAAGACGCGTAATTCATGGCGGGCACGCGTCACCGCGACGTTAAGCCGGCGTTCGCCTCCATCGCGGTTGAGGGGGCCGAAGTTCATCGACATTGCACCGCTTGTATCCGGCCCGTACGTGATGGAAAAGTACATGATGTCGCGCTCGTCACCTTGCACGCTTTCCAGGTTCTTGACGAACACGGGCTCGAGTTCGACCTCGGAGAAGTAGGATTCCAGGCCCGGATCCCTGCGGCGCTCCGCATCAAGCAGATCTTCGATTAGACCTTGCTGTTCAGAGTTGAAGGTGACCACACCAATGGTGAGGCCTGCCTGCCGGAAGCCCGGCGACTTGAGCCGCGCCACCAGGTCTGCGACCAGTGCACGTGCTTCCAGCTGGTTGATGCGGGCGCCACCCTTTTCGTATTGTCCTCCCACGAAGTGGAAGCTCACCGCACAGTCCTTTGTGACAGGCGACGGAAAAGTAACCAGAGCACCGCCGTAGTAGCGATGGTTACTAAATGCGATCAGACTTTCGTGGCGAGAGCGATAGTGCCAGGAGAGATTGCGAGTAGGCAGGCTCGCGCCCAGGCATTCGTCGAGGATGCTTTCGAGGTCGCCCTCCACATCTTCCGAGTCGCCCTCTGATGCCTCGGCACGATCAAAGAAATTCGTAGGTGGGAGTTGCTTGGGGTCGCCGACCATTACCACTTGCTTGCCGCGTGCCATGGCTCCGACCGCATCCCACACCGGGATCTGCGACGCCTCGTCGAAAATGACGATGTCGAAGCTGCTGACATCCGCAGAAAGGTACTGTGCGATGGAAAGCGGACTCATCAGAAGGCAGGGAGTAAGCCGCAACACCGCCGAAGGAATTTCTTCGAGCAATTGACGCAGCGGAAGGTGCATGCGCTTCTTTGTAATCTCGCGGCGTAGCACCCCCCATTCACTGTTGCGTTGCAGGTTTTCCGCTGATGGAAGACCGGCGCAGAGCTTGGCGCGGATCCATTGGCGAGTAACCTTCGTAAATTCCTCATCCAATGCACGGAATTCGCTGATGCGGCGTTCGTGTTCGGCGGAGACGAAGCGCTTGAGTACCTCGTCTTCATCGACAGCTTCTGCCAGCCACCAACGCGCGTAGTTCACCTCGAAAGCTGCGGCTACACAGGTGGGTTCAATTGCACCGGCCTCCATGGCATCAACCAGTGCAGCCAATCCGGCACCGCGAGCCGCCGCCTGTGCATTGCGCCACGCGCACCAAGCATGCAAACCCGCGTGCGCGCTATCCAGTTGGCGGGCAACATCGCCCATCTCGTCAGGAGTGAGATTAGCGAATGCGCGCTTCACCTCTTCCGGCTGACCTGCGCTGCTGCTGAAGGCGGTGACGGTAGCATTCAGCTCCACGAGTCGCGCCAGAATCTGTTGGCAGCTGTTGCCGATAACCGCCCCTTCGTTTAGCTCATGGTGACGTTCGGCCAATACGCGGTGCAGCGCATGGCGTATTGCATCGGTTGCGATTTCAGTCAGGCCTAGCCCAGAGAGCCCTGCGTGCAGTAGTGAACGGAAGCTCAGCGCGTCGGAAACGGCATCAACGTCGGTGTCCAGGCCAGACCATACGCCAGCGCAGTGGGTAGTGACTGAGTTCAAGCCAGACAGCCGACTTTCCAGAGCGGCCCGCTCTTGCAGTTTGGCGTGCTCTTGCTGCAATCGAGGACCGCAGCGGCCTTCGGCGACGGCAAGATGCTCGGCTTGCAGAACCCCGCGATCCTTCAGGTGTAGGCGTTCGTGCTCGAAAGTAAGCGCCGCACGGAGCATATCGACATCGGTTTCGTGGCCACGCCAGAGATCATCGCTGACTTCTGTCAAAGGTGCGCAATCGGAGATGCGCCGGTCCAGATCAAGTAAGGCTTTCAGCCGTTTAACCTCGGCCACCCATCGCTCGCCGCAGTAGCCCTCAGCTGCCGGGGTCAGTTCATCCAGCGAGTAAGAACGTTGCGCACGCGCTGCCAGCAAGGCAGCGTTGGTCTTCAGCGCACTTCGTACATGGTCGGTGCGGGTCTTCTCTCCAGCCCAGAGATCCTCGACAGCCGCACCCGGGTTCAGCTCACCCACTTCCTCGCGCAAGCTCTTGATACGCACCAGCGCGGCCAGATCCTCACCGATGCGGGGGTCTGCAGTACCTTCGATCACGGACTCCAGTGTGCCGCGTACCTTGCGTTTGCCTAGCCAAGACATCGGCCATAAAGCCTTTTCTGCCTTGGCCCAATCGCGTTGCAGCAGCGTGACGTTGAGTTGTGAGACGCCCGGGCTATATTTCACCGACAGGCCGTCGCGTAGTTGAGTGATCTCATCGATCCGCTGGATACCTCGTTGCAGCTCGTCGCTCACGGCAGTCGGCCATGCCACGCCAAGCTCGGCATGCACGCTGCGATATTGCTCAAGCAGATCAAGCGCCTGACGTAGCCGTGACTGTGTTTCGGAGGACCAGGCCGGGCTCATCCGGACCGAGCACTCTCGATGCTGTACTAGCAGCTCACAACCCGCCTTCAGCTCAGAGCAGAGTTCGGCACTCTGCCGCAAGGCACAGAAACTCCAGTCTTTACCCGCAGCTTGAGGCAGGGCTTTAGCGATTACGCCCAGCGAGGACCGGACATTGCGGTGCAGAACCTGAACATCAAACCCCAGTTGCTCACACAATTGACGCGAAGCGGCGATGAAGTCGTCGCAGGATTCACTCAATCTCTGTGCGGTGCGCACCATTTCCTGCTGCCAGCGGGCAGACCAGTCGCTCAGGTGTACTGGCGTAAGTGGCCCAGCCGAGAGATTGTGAGGCCCGACAGCTGCGGCATTGGCCTGCAATCGGCCAGCTATCTCGCGCAACGCTGCCAATGCGGCTTCGTCATGCTCCTGTGGCGAGGGCCAGGAGAAATGAAGGTTCGGGATATTTTCGCCTTCCACCACACGGCCAATTGCCCGGAACACCGTCAGGCCGTTGTGGTGCCTGTGGTGCAGGCGCTCGACGTAGGTTGACAGCTGTTCACGAACTCGACCGAGCTGCTGAGCCTTGGCCGCCCAGTCGGACGCATCCTCGCCGCGAGACTCCCATGACTTCTGAAGCTGTGCCAATACATCAAGCTTGCGGGTCTTGTTGGAGTGCAGTTCGAGGCAGAACTCGCCCAGGCCGACTTCGCGAAGCCGGCGATACACCACGTCCAGCGCGGCCACTTTCTCGGCCACAAAAAGCACACGCTTGTCTTCGGCCAGGCATTGCGCGATGAGATTGGCGATGGTCTGACTCTTGCCGGTACCCGGTGGGCCAATGAGCACGAAGTCTTTGCCTCCAGCCGCCGCCATCACGGCCGAGAGTTGAGAGGAGTCCGCGGGTAGGGGGCAGAAGACCTGCTGTGGCGTGTAGTCGGCATCAAGTCGGCGTGCGTCTGGAAAGGGCACAGTCGACTGGTAGGGTTCGCGCGGTGTATCGATCAGGTGGGCCACCACGGGTGACTTGCGCAAGTCTTCCGTACGCTCTGCCAGATCCTTCCACATCAGGTATTTTGCGAACGAGAACATCGATAGCACGACATCTTCGCTGACTTCCCAACCCCGAATGTCCTTGATGGCGGCACGCACGCGCTTCCATATCCCGGAGACGTCCAGCCCGGCATCATCGCGGGGAAGGTCACCCTGCGGCACGCCCAGTTCGAGTTGGAAGTCCTGACGCAGCATCTCGACAAGCGTGGGGTTGAAGCGAGGCTCATCGTCATGCGCACGAATCGAGAAGCCAGATCGGGCACTTTTGCGATCCAGCGTCACGGGCAGCAATATTAGCGGGGCCTTGACGCGTTGGTCCGGCTTTTCTGGCCGAGTCCAGACCAGAAAACCCAGCGCGAGGAAGAGCGTGTTGGCTCCACCTTCCTGCAGGGCATTGCGTGCGCCTCGGTATAGATCGACGAGGCGACCATCGAGCTCCTGTTCTTCGAGGCGGATTAGGACCTCACGACGCTTTAGGGCGTCAGCAGCGTAGGCCTTGCGCAAGTCTTCTAAGCTACGCGCCTCGTGCAGCTGCTGACTGCGCGGGTCACGGCCCTGCATTAGATCGCTGCTGGGCAGCAGCTTGAGTGTTTGGCCCTCGGCCAACGCGTCCTCAAGGGTCGGGGCGGCAACATCAAGCAGCAGCGCCTTCTTTCCCTGCTTGAAATTAAGCAAGGCATTGCGCAGCGACAGGTCAAGCAGCTTGCGCTGCCAACGGGCCAGCCGGTCTTTCGGGTCGAGTTCGGCGGTTGGGACTTCCTGCGTCACATCGTCGGGTAGGTCGGGAGCCTCCTCAATTGTGATCACGGCCTCGGACTCATGGATGGGCCGCGCTTGATCGGCTACTGCCTGCGCCAAGGCCAGCGGCTTGATGCGTGACATGCGCGCACGCTTCACATCCACTACCAACTCGAACTTGTCGCCCTCATCTTCCGATAGCTGTCGGTCACCTTGAGAGATGGCCTGACTAAAGCTGACGGGGTGACCTTGAGCCGCCAAGGTCGTCTCGAAAACCAGCATCTCCTGGAGTTGGAGGCGCTTGCGCACAGCCGTGATGTCGTCAACGACAGCAGTGGAGAACTCTTCGTCGCGTAACCAAAGCCCTACAAAGGCATGGCCATGTGTGAAGATCAGCAGCGGATTGAGGTTCGCCTGTTCAAGGCAGGATGCAAACAACAACGTGAGGTCCAAGCAGGTAGCCAAGCCAGCATCGAGGATTTGTCCCGGGCTTCTTACCTTCTGGCCTCTGTGTTCGAAGCTGGCTGGCGGCAGTGCGTAATAGAGCTTGCGTTGCAGAACAGCAGTCCAGATGCCAGACGCCAATTCCCAGGCTCGTTTGGCGCCGTGGGTATAACCATCGATGGAGCCTGACTTGCCGCTTCCATGCAAAGCCTGAGCTGCGGCCTTGAGTACGTGGTCAACTGCCGGATCATTGGGCTGCACGAAAGCAGCCACCATTTCTGGGGCATAGCCGATGCCCCCCCATTGGTTCCGTGCCAGCAGTTCGACCACACGCTCGAGCTGGGCAATGACCGTCTCGGGCTGTTTGCGGCTTCTTAGTTCGAAGCGCAGTGTTGCTGGCTCGGCCTCAGTAAGGCGGGAAAGAAGCGGGCCATCCAATTGGACGTCCAAGTCGGCAATATGAAAGGTTTCGCCCGCACCAACGGTATCCATACTCCAAGTCCGTGGCTTCAGAAACGCGGGTTCGGAGGTGATGGTGATCGTCAATTCGCTGATAGGAACCAGCGTCTCATTGACAATTGCCAGTTCATGCAGTGCAGGGATAGCGTTTTGGAAGTCGGCGAGATTTAACTTTTCAACAACAGCGACCTTTAGGCGAATTTCAGTCACCGGCGAGACTGGTGTCGAAGATGCTTCGATGACTGGCGCTGCGCATTGCAGCTGACCCATGTCTTCATTCATGCAAGGCTCTCCCTAGATCGTATCCCTAGACGTGGCGCAGCAGGCAACCAGGAAGTCATTGAATTGGCATGACTGGATTACCTGGCAAACTAATTCAGAGCTTCCTTTGCTGGGTGGCAGGTAATCAAGAGTCTGCCGACTAATTTGGGCCGTTACCCCAAAGTCCGCTACAGCCGACAACCCGCCACTCTCCATAGTCCCAACCCATGCCCCGTCTCACCAATATCCAACCCGCAGAGTCTCACCTTCTCCCCTCTCCCCGCAGTGACCCAGTTCACTTCCCTTCCCGCCCACTCCCGCATCTCCGGGCGGCTGAAGCCGCCCCTACATGGGCTGCGGAATGCCCTGAGCCATCTGCCTTATAAGACGGCGGGCTGGGCAGGCATCTTGCGGGGGCCGAGGGAGGCCTCGCCGTTCCCGCCCTTGCTCCCGCGGGCTTCGCGGCATCTGCCAGTCCTTTGCAGAGTCCTCGCGCAAGCCCTGCCCCATATGAGAAAACCCTTTAGTGATATGCGGCGAGCGCTGCCGCACATCACAAAACCGCTGCCAGACATCCGGCGATCGCTGACGGTCGTCCTTCAGCCGCTGCGACACGTCTATCGAGGATTCTGGGACGTCTGGCCAAAGCGGCCAGCCATCCTTCGGAACATCCTTCACATGAAGCAGGCTTGGCCGGGCGTGACGCAGCGCTTGCTTCATGTGAAGCAAGGGTTTTCTGATATGAAAAAAGGCTCTTTAAGGCCCGGCGGGGTAGCGAGAGTGGGCGGGGGACTTACCCCCTGCCCTGCCTGCCCACCTTCTCCACCCATTCCACGATGCCCTCGACGCTACGGAATTCGTCGCTGGCGCGGACGGGGATATGCGGGTGCCGCTCGGCCCACATGCGGGCGAGTGCGTTGCCGGGGCCGATTTCGAGGATGGCGTCGGGTTGGCGTTCGGCGATGGCGTCCTGGCAGGCGGTCCAGTCGAGGGGGTGGTCGATCTGGCGGGCGAGGG
>WBTZ01000135.1 GCA_009026175.1 Zoogloea sp.
CCACCCCCACCGAGTAATGCCCACCCTCCGCCTTCTTCAGCTTCAATAAATCATAAGTCTGCAACATATGCAGCAATCCCGAATGTCCGTACTGATTCGGTGAGAAACCCGGGTCCATCCGTTTCAGATAGCTCCCGAGCGAGCTCAGCGTCACCTGTCCATCCGCCGTACTGTTTGCCAGCAGCGCCACCGCATCGATGACAAATCTGGGGCGGCGTTTGATGACGGCAGCGGGTTTGACGGGCTCGGGAGCATCCTTCACCGGCTTCTCCGCCGTACATTCCTCCTTCACCTCCGGCACCGGCGTCCATTCGAAGAACTGGTCGCTGGCGTTGCGCAGGGCTTTGGGGGTTTTCTGTTCGCCGACGACGTAGACCATGGCGCCGCGTTCCTTGAGTTTGCGGCACAGGTAGGCGAAGTCGGAGTCGCTGCTGACGAGGCAGAACTTGTCGGCGCGGTGGTCGAACATGGCTTCGAGGGCGTCGAGGGCGAGGGCGATGTCGGCGGTGTTTTTGCCGCTGACGTATTGATATTGCAGGCAGGGGGTGAAGGCCTGGTGGATGAGGGCGTCCTGCCAGTTCCTGCCGATCAGCGCGGTGTGGTTGCCGTAGCCCCGGCGCAGTACGACGCGGCCGAACTGGGCGGCTATCTTGAGGGCGTAGTCGAGGATCTCGGGCTGGCTGTTCTCGCAGTCGACAAGAACAGCGACGCGGGCGTCGTTGTGGTGGGGGCTGGTGCTCATGGATGGAGCATCGCACTCCCGCGGGGGAGGGGCAGTGAAGTGGTTCACTCTGCTTTGGCCACTCCACGCTGATGAGGCCCGGTGGATGTCGCTTCCGCCAGCCCGGAACTCAAATCTGCGAGCCTGTCAGAATTTTTGTGTTTGAGGCATAACGTAATCCCCGAAAGGAATAGTTATGCCAAGGAAGAAACCAAAGCTCCCGCTGCCTCCTGTCGCCGAGCTGCCGGCAGGTGCGCAGCAGTGGCTGGATCAAGTGGTGACGGGGCCGATGACGGCCGGTGGGGTAGAAGAGGTGATGCGCGGGATCAAGAAGGCCTTGATCGAGCGAGCACTGCAGGCGGAGCTGAGTCATCACCTGGGCTATGCCGAGGGTGAGGCGAAGCCTGAAGCCAGTGCTAATCAGCGCAATGGTACGAGTGGCAAGACCGTGCTGACCGACGACGGCCCGCTGCGCATCGATGTCCCGCGAGATCGGTCCGGGCAGTTCGAACCGCAGTTGATCGGCAAACACGAACGGCGCTTCACGGGCTTTGACGACAGGATCATCGCGATGTACGCGCGTGGGATGAGCGTACGTGAGATCCAGGCCTTCTTGCTGCAGATGTACCACACGGATGTATCGGCAGACTTCATCAGTCAGGTCACCGATGCGGTCATGGACGAAGTGCTGCAGTGGCAGAGCCGACCGCTCGAGGCCGTGTATCCCGTGGTGTTCTTCGATGCGTTGCGGGTCAAGATCCGTGAAGATGCGGTCGTGCGCAACAAGGCCGTGTATCTGGCTTTGGGCATCCGGGCTGACGGGAGCCGAGACGTTCTGGGTCTGTGGATCGAGCAGACGGAAGGGGCCAAGTTCTGGCTAAAGGTCTTCAATGATCTGAAGGTGCGCGGCTGCAACGACATCCTGATTGCCGTAACCGATGGCTTGAAAGGGATGGGCGAGGCGCTGGCGGTGGCGTATCCCCGGAGCACACTGCAGACATGCATCGTGCACTTGCTGCGCAACAGCTTGAGCTACGCGGGTTACCGTGAGCGCAAGGCGCTGGCTGACGCGCTCAAGCCGATCTACCAGGCAGTGAGTGTGGAGGCGGCCGAAGCCGCGCTGGAGGGTTTTGCAGAGGGAGAATGGGGCCAACGTTTCCCAACCGTGGCGGCCGCCTGGCGCCGAGCGTGGGAGGAGGTCATCCCATTTTTTGCGTTTCCACCGGAAGTCCGCCGGGTGATCTACACCACCAATGCCATCGAAAGTCTCAATGCCCGTGTGCGCAAGATCATCAAGACACGGGGCCACTTCCCGACGGACGAAGCGGCCACCAAGCTGATCTGGCTGGCACTACGCAACATCACAGCCGAATGGAAGAGCGCGATCACATACTGGAAAGCCGCAATGAACCAATTCGCCATCCTGTACGGCGAGCGCTTCATCCCCGCGGTGACCAGATGAAGGCCACCGAGTGATCACGCCCATGGGCAGAGCCACTCGAAAAACCGCCTCGAACACAAAATTACTGACACTCCCAAATCTGCGACGCCGGATTTGAGTTCTTCCGGTGCGTAACTCAAATCCGGCATCGCGGATCTCAATCAAGCGGTCGAAGAATTGACATCCGGGCTCGCGGATTTGACATCCGGCGTCGCGGATTTGAGATCCGGTGTCGCAGATTTGAGATCCAGGGCTGCGGATTTGAAATCCGGGGTGGCAGAACTCAATTCCGGGGTGACGGATTTGAATTCTGGCGTCGCGTAACAGACATCCGGGCATGCGGATCCCGGATCCGGCCTCCCAGGTGCGTGCCGCGCGGGTCTCAGGAGGCGTACTTGGCGATCAGCGAGGCGATCTTGGCCCGTTGTTCGCTGGACAGGTCTTGTTCGCTCATCTGTTTGTTCAGCGAGTTCATGACCGACGACAGGGATGAGGTGAGGGTGCTGATCATGCCCTGTACCTGGGCCATGCGGGCCTGCCGTTCTTCGGGGGGCAGGCTCCGGTTGGCCATGATGGCCTGGAGCTGGTCCTTTTGCTCCGCCAGTTGTTCGTTCAGCTCGCGCAATTGCTTGAGGGTGCCCTTGATGGTGTCAGGCAGGCCGCTGTCGTCGATGTCGTCATTGGATTTGGCCTTGTCTGCCTTGCTCTTGGGGGAGGCGGAGAGCTCCCGGCCTTCCTGGGAGATCTGGATGCGGGGGCTGTCCGGGCTTGCCTGGGGGTTTGGGTCGGTCTGCGCACTGCTCTGGAGGGCTGCGACCTGGTTTTTGTCCCTGATGACAGGCGTCTGTGTGTAGGGGGTGAGTGTGGATTGAATGGTGGTCATGGTGGGGCGGTCCGTCAGCCAGGTTTGCGGAGCAGGGATTGTCATGGATGCGTGAATGCCTGGCGGGAGCATCGCATTCCGGCCCGGGAAGGACAGTGAAGTGGGTCACTTTGTTTCCGGGGGGGGGCTTGAGTCGATCCTTCAGGCCCATCGCGCGCGGGTTTAGTGTTTATATTGCTTCAGCGCATGCGGGTTGGCGGAACCAAGCGGTCCCCATCCCCGTCGACTTCTGCCTTCGCCCTCAATACTGGAATCCCTCGATGACTCCCCCTCCGGACCCCCAGCTTGGGCGGCCCATCTTCCTTCTCTCCGCGGCGGCCTTTGCCAGCGCGGTGTCGGCGCGCCTGTGCGATCCCATGTTGCCCGATCTGTCGCGGGTGTTTGCGGCCTCGCCGGCCGAGGTGGCCCATGTGGTGTCGGGTTTTGCGGTGGCCTATGGCCTGGTGCAGGCTTTTTTCGGGCCGCTGGGCGACCGGCTGGGCAAGTACCGCCTGATTGCGCTGACCACTTTGCTGTGCACTCTCGGGTCGCTGGGGGCGGCGCTGGCCGGGTCGCTTGATCTGTTGATTGCGGCGCGGGTGCTCACCGGCGTGGCGGCGGCGGGGATCATTCCCCTGTCGATGGCCTGGATCGGTGACAAGGTGCCCTACGAGGAACGCCAGCACACCCTGGCCCGCTTCATCGCCGGGCAGATCGCGGGGGTGATCGCCGGGCAGTTCATCGGCGGGCTGTTCACCGACACGGTGGGCTGGCGCTGGGCCTTCGGTTTTGTCTGCCTGTTGTACCTGGTGATCGGCCTGTGGGTGCTGCGGGAGTCCCGGAACAATCCGCTGACCCGGCATGAGCCTGCGGCAGGGGGCGAGCGGCGCGGGCTGGTGGCCCAGGTGGGCAGCCTGTTCGCGGTGCCTTGGGCGCGGGTGATCCTGGCGGTGGTCTTTGTCGAGGGGATGATCGTCTTCGGCGGCATGGCCTTTGTGCCCTTGTACCTGCACGATCGCTTCGCCCTGAGCATGTCGGGCGCGGGGGCCCTGATGGGCATGTTCGGCCTGGGAGGCTTGTCGTACATCTTTTTTGCAAGGCGGCTGGTGCGGCGCCTCGGTGAGCTGGGGCTGGCGTCCGTCGGGGCGGGCCTGATCGCCCTGGCGTGGCTGCTGGTGGCCTTCGGGCCGGCGTGGGGCTGGGCACTGCCGGCCTGTGCCCTGCTTGGGCTGGGCTATTACATGTTCCACAATACGCTGCAGACCCACGCCACCCAGATGGCGCCCCAGGTGCGTGGCACGGCGGTGTCGATGTTCGCGTCCTTCTTCTTTCTGGGGCAGGCGCTGGGGGTGTCGGCGGGCGGCCTGCTGTACCAGACGCGGGGGGCGGCCTTGCTCTTCGGCTTGGCCGCCATGCTGATGGCGCCCTTGGGGGCGCTCTTCGCGACCCTGCTGCGCAGGCATCGGGTGGCGCCCGGCTAAGTCATTCTGACTGCTGCGCACGGGCCGGCCCGCCATCTTCTGGGCGGGAGCGGTTCAGGCTTTGGCAGGTATTGCCGATAGTGCAAGTCCAGGCGGCTGTTCCACTGCGCGCCCGGGGGCGTGTAACCAACAGCAGGAGCTTGATTCGTGAAGCGTGGCATCCAGCCAACCAGCACCGAGAGGGTGATGCGGACCGATGATTTCATCGTGTCCAAGACCAGCCCCAAGGGCATCATCACCTATTGCAATCCGATCTTCATCGAGTTCTCCGGTTACGGTGAGGAAGAGTTGCTGGGGTCGCAGCACAACATCATCCGGCACCCGGACATGCCGCGGGCGGCCTTCAAGCTGGCGTGGGATACCATCCAGGCGGGGCGTGAGTTCTTTGCCTACGTCAAGAACATGTCCAAGGATGGCTCCTTTTACTGGGTTTATGCGCATATCACGCCCGACTTCGACGGAGGGGGGCGCATCGTCGGCTATACCTCCGTGCGCCGCTGCCCGAGCCGCGAGGCGATCGGCAAGATAACGGGGGTGTACCGGGCCATGCTCGATGCCGAGCGGGCCGCCGGGGCACGGGATGCAATCGCGGCGGGCACCAAGGTGCTCGTCGATGCGCTTGGACAGCTGGGGATGGATTATGAAGAATTCGTCTTTTCGCTTTAAGCGCGAATGGGCGCTGGCCGCACTGATCGCGGCGGCGGCGGGGCTGGCCTTCGTGTCGCCCTGGGCGGCCTTGCCGGCGTTGCTGCCGGCGCTGGTCTTGTCCCTGATGCCCAACCGTGGGGCGACGGGCGAGCTCGACCGTTTCGATGCCCTGCTCAGGCAGGTGGGCAAGGGCGAGCTGGGCGGGCGCCTGCCCCACCGGCTGGCTGATCCGACCCTCGAGTCGATCCGTGTCAATCTCAACTCGGCCCTCGACCAGACCGAGACCTCCTTCCGCGAGTTGCTGGGGAGCATGCAGGCCATGTCCGACGGGCGCAGCGGGCGGCGCCTGCAGCTGGCGGGCCTGCACGGCAGCTTCCGTTCCGTGCTGGGCAGAATCCAGACCCTGCTGGACGAGGTGGAGGGCGCCCAGGAAACCGTGGCCCGGGAGGCGCTGCTGTCGCGCATCTTCCTGCGCTCGGAGAAGGGCCTGTCGATGGCCATCACCCACGCCGACGGATCCTTGAGTGCGGTGGGCAGCGACTCCCTGCGTTCGCGGGAACTGGCGCTGGCCTTCGGCGATTCGGCCAGCGCCATGTCGGAGGCGGCGCACCGCATGGCCGGCGCGCTGTCGGGCGCGGAGAAGGCCGCCGATGCGGGGGTGGCGGTGCTGGACGACCTCAATGCCAAGGCTCAGGCGATTCATCGGCTCACCGGCCACATCGATGCGGTGGCCAAGAAGACCACCCTGCTGGCCCTCAACGCCTCGATCGAGGCCGCGCGGGCGGGCGAGGCGGGCAGGGGCTTCGCGGTGGTGGCGGACGAGGTCAGCAAGCTGGCGGACCAGGCCCAGCGCTCCGCCGAGGAGATCGCCCTCGCCACCAACGCCATCGGTGAGTCCATGGCGACCGCCACCGCCGAGATCGCCGCCCTGCGCTCCGCGGTCGTCGGCGCCCGGGGGACGGCGGACGAGTTCAGCAGCGGCCTGGCGACTTCCGCCGAGTCGGCGGCACAGGTCCAGGCGCTGGCCACGAGCATCGGCCAGGGGGCGGAGTCCATGGATGCGTCGATGCGCCTGGTGGCCACGGCGCAAAGGGCCCGGGCGGATGCCACCACCATCCTGCATGGCAAGCCGATCGCCATCGACAGCCTCTCCGACATCGAGAAGCAGGCCCTGCAGCTTGCCCAGACCCGCAAGTGGGTGAAGGGCTCGCGGGACAGGGAGGCGCTGGTCGAGATCTACGACCGGCTGTTTGCCAGCATCGAGCGCCAGATGCGTTAGGAGATTGGACACAAGAATGGGGCGCAGGAAGGGGGACGAGACCTTCTTGCGCTGCAGCAAAAATTCTTTCCAATGTCATCTTCGTGATGTAACTTGAGAGGGTAGTCCGTCCCTTTCCGGATGTGGCGTCCGCCGTGTCCCGCCTTGCGCTTCCATCGATCAACCCTTACGTCCGGGAGTTGTCATGTCGAACGAAGATTCCTCTGTTGCAGCGCCCTCTGGTGCCGTTCCGCTTCCCAGTTTCAAGGCCAGGCTCGCCGAGAGCTCCGTGTCCGGGCTGTCTTCCGGTGCCTTCATGACGGTGCAACTGCACCTCGCCCATTCATCCACCTTCGTCGGGGCCGGCATCATCGCCGGGGGGCCCTTCCGCTGCGCGGAGTCCTATCGCGCCGCCGCCGCCATTGCCGAAGATGCGCTGACCATCAATGCGCTCTACGTGTGCATGAACCCGCTGATTCCCCAGGCCGCGCCCAACCCCGGCAAGCTCGCCGGTGTGGCGCGGGAGACGGCCGCCCAGGGCCTCATCGATCCGGTGGAGAACCTGGCCAGCCACCGGGTGTATATCTTCACCGGCACCGAGGACAGCGTCGTCAGCTCCAGCGTGGTGGACACCACCCGCAAGTTCTACGAGAAGCTCGGCGTGGCGCCAGACGCCATCCGCTACGAGGACAAGGTGCCGGCCGGGCACTCCATCATCACCGACAACCCCGAAGACAACCCCCTCGGCGTCAATCGCCCGCCGTACATCAACCAGGGCGGCTTCATGCAGTCGCGGGTCATCCTCGAGCACATCTACGGCCCCCTCAAGCCGCCTGCGGAACACCTCAGCGGCCGCATCATCCGCTTCGACCAGACCGAGTTCTTTGGCGGCGATCCGCGCGCCAGCATGAGCCGGTTCGCCTACGCCTATGTGCCGAGGGCGGTGGAGGAGGGGGCGCCCTGCCGCGTGCATATCGCGCTGCATGGTTGCAAGCAGGGCTACAACTACGTCAATTTCGTGAACGGCCAGCCCGACCTGGAGAACTGCCCGCCCTACGGCAACCGCTACTACACGACCACCGGCTATAACGAGATGGCCGACGCCAACGACCTGATCATCCTCTACCCCCAGGCCGAGGGCACCGACAGCGCCGTCAGCCAGAATCCCGAGGGGTGCTGGGACTGGTGGGGCTATACCGCGGAAGATCCGGAAAGCCCCGACTACTATTCGAAGCAGGCCATCCAGATCCAGGCCATCCACCGCATGCTGCAACGCCTCGGCGGCCAATGAACCCGCGACCTTCGGAGAAAGCCCCAGCCATGTACACCGCCCTTACGACCATCGCGGAGGACTCCCTCCGCCAGATGCATGAACTCCACCAGGCTCATGCCCTCATGCTGGCCAGACTGACGAGCACTGCGGATGCGGGTTCCCCCGTGCCCGTCACGCTCCCGGCCCTGCCCCTGGGGCGTCTCAACACCTGGCAGGAACTCATCACCCAGTCCGTCACCCGCCAGATGCAGAGCTGTCAGGCCCTGGTGCGCCTGGCCATGCAGCCACAGCAGGACGCCAGCCTGCTGACCGAAGGCCTGGCCATCCAGGCCGCCGTGATGAAGCGCCTGGCCACCCAGCAGGCCCAGTGGCTGGAAGGCCTCCAGGCCATTGCCAGCGAAGCCGCCAGGGTCAGGAGGGTGAACACCCTGTCGAAGCTGATGGACCAGGAAAGCGACCTCTACGCCCGCTTCAATGCCCTGCTGGCCAGCCAGGCGACGGCCACCATGGAGCTCATCGAGAGCGTGCAGATCAGCGTCGGCTACCTGGTGGCGCAGAAGGAGGAGGAGACGGAGTAGCGGGTGGAGCAGGGCAGGGCCGGCAGGACTCTTCCTACAGCGTAATCGGCCGTGTCGGACAGTGTGAGGCCGGGGGGATCCCTATAGTGGAGTCAGCAGCATCGACAGGCATCGCCGATCCGCAGCATGGTCTCGGCGAGACAACAGGGATCAAACCAAGGAGCCGAAAATGAAGAACACTGCCATGACGCTCGCACTCTCCGGTCTGCTGGCCTTTACCGCCGTGGGTTGTGCCGTTACGCGGGATCAATCCACCGTGGGCGAGTATGTGGATGACGCTACGATCACCGCGCGGGTGAAGGCGAAGTTCGCCGAGGACCCGAAGGTGAGTGCGATGGCGATCAGTGTGGAAACCCTGAAGGGCGTGGTGCAGCTGTCCGGGTTTGCCAAGTCCATGACCGAAAAGAACCATGCCGAAGGGATTGCGCGGGCGACCGCAGGCGTGAAATCGGTGACCAATGACATCGTTCTGAAGCCCTGAGCGCATGGCCGGGGGCGGTGGAGCCGCCCTCCGGCTGCCGATCAGCAAATGGGCGACCCCGTTGGTCGCCCATTTGCTGTTCACGGTGCGCCTGCCGGCGGTTCAGGCCGTGTTGTCGAGTTTGCGCTCGGCCGCGGCCTGGATGTATTCGAGGAGTTCGTCCATCTGAAAGGACTTGTCGAAGAAGGCCAGCGCCCCGAGGGCACGGCAGCGCCCCTGGACGATGGAGTGGGCGTGATTGGAAAAGACCACGGTACGAAGCTGACCAAAGCGCTGCGGCGCCCCGTGGGCGGCGGAGAGAACGTTCAGGCCGGTGCCGCTGCGCAGTTCCAGATCGATGATGGCCAGGTCCGGCTGGATCTGGAGGAGGGTTTCGATGGCGCTCTTCTCGCTGTCCGCAAAGCCGGCGATCTCGATGCCTGCAATGCTGTCGAGCATGCCTGTGAGCCGGTCGCGCAGAAGCGCGGAGTCCTCGACTAGCACGATTCTGAGGGGGGAGCGTGCTGCAGCTGGCATGATCGTTTCTTCGATGCAGGGTTTCTGGCGGACGTCAAATCACGCTGGGGGATGCGCGTGATTGTAGTTCAAGGGCTTGGCTGAGGGCTTTCGCGGTGATCTCCTGCCTCGCAGGCTTGCAGGACGTCCCAGGCCGAATGGCCGATCATGCGATAGATCTCGCCGACGTCGGGGACACAGGTGGGTGCCTGGGCCGGGCTCTTGACGACCTCTGCCGAGTTGCGCCCGAGGTGCAGCTCCGGGAGCAGCATGCTGCCGCCCAGGAGCAGGCTGCCGATGAGGCAGGCCTTGACGGTCCAGTCCCATTCGCCGGGCTGGGCCCAGTCGTGATGCTCGGGGCTCGAGTATTGGATGTGCGGCATTTTCTTCTCCCGGAAATGGATTGAAGGGAGGCTGAACCGGTGTTCCGCCACGCAGGCTGGGTGCCTGGCGCGGTGGAGCGTTGCGCGGCCGGCGGTGAGCGCAGGCATCCAAGTCTGGGGCTGGCCGGCGTTAAGTGCGGTAAGCACTTGGTAAAAGATCGGCAGGAGACGTCGTGTCGATCCCGGACCGGTCACCCGGCCCGGATCCGCTGCTTACTGACGGACGATGATGTTGTTCACCACGCTCTTCACGCCCTTGACCGTCTTGGCGAGGGCTTCGGCACGGGCTTTTTCGTCCGGGCTGGGAACGAAGCCGGACAGCTGGACCACGCCGTCGTGGGTCTCGACGCTGACGGCCGTGGTATGCACGATTTTGTCTTCGGCATGCTTGGCCTTGATGTTGGCGGTGATCGATGCATCGTCCACGTACTGGGAAATCGCTGATTTTTCGGTGGCGTCTGCAGCGGCATGGGTGGGGCCGACAGCCGACAAGGCCAGAACGCTGGCAACGAGGATGCGGGTGAAATGCGGTTTCATGGCGGTTCTCCTTGGGATTGAATGGGACTGCTTGGCGGGGAAGCCGACCGGCATCTGCCGTTCGCGCTTCCGTGGTCCCACTTTATGCAGACACCTGCTCCTGTGCTGTCCGACAAGGGCGACACTGCATGTAGGAATCCTCTGTCGTGCGCGCCGGAGGTCCCGGGCTGCCCGGCCGTTTCGGTGGGGCTACAATGGGCTTCATCGGTCAGGAAGAGGAGAGACTCCCATGCTGCGACTTGCTATCGTCGATGATCACGGCATCGTGCGCGCCGGCTTCCGGGAAATGCTCGTCGACGAACTGGGGATCTGCATCGAGTTCGAGGCGGCCTCCGGCGAGGAGGCCTTGCAGAAGCTCCGGGAGTTGCCCTGTGATGTGCTGCTGCTGGACTTGTCGCTTCCCGGCCAGAGCGGTGTGGACGTGCTGCGGATCGTTCGCCAGCGCCATCGGGATCTCAAGGTGCTGGTCCTCAGCGGTTACCCGGAGGAGCGCTATGCACTGCCGATGATCCGCCACGGGGCCGACGGCTACCTGTGCAAGGACTGCGAGCGCGATGAGCTGCTGAGGGCGATCCAGACTGTGGCCCAGGGGCGGCGATACGTTTCGCGCAGGACGGCCGAGTTGCTCGCCGACGATCTGGCCGGGGTGTCGGCGGCCCTGCCGCACGAGAGCCTGTCGGAGCGGGAGCTGCAGGTGTTCCTGCGCCTGGCGAAGGGGGAGTCGGTGTCGGGTATTGCCGATGTCCTCAACCTGAGCGTGAAGACGGTCAGCACCTACCGTTCACGCCTGCTCGAGAAGCTGAATGTGGCCAGCAATGCCGAGCTTGCCACCTACGCCCTCCAGCATGGCCTGCTGGTGTCCTGAGCGCCGCGGCGGTCCGTCAGGAGGCCTGGGGGCGCAGGGGCATCCGGGCCTCGATGTAGCAACCCTTGCCGGGATGGGAGATCACATCCAGGCTGCCTCCGAACATCTGGACGCGGTGCTTCATCCCTGCCAGCCCATGGCGGTTGAGCATGGGCGATTCGGTATCAAAGCCGGTGCCGTCATCGCGGATCCACAGCTGGAGTTCTCCGTTCTCCAGTTGCAGGCCCAGTTCCACGTTCGACGCCCGGGCGTACTTGCGGATGTTGGTGAAGGCTTCCTGGGCGATGCGGAACAAAGCCAGCGCCTGGTCTTCGGCGGGGGCCGGGTCCGGGTCGGGCAGGAGGGCTTCCACCTTCACTTCGTGGCTGAAGTCGTCGGCCAGGGCACGGAGGGCCTCCACCAGGCCCAGGCCCTGCAGCAGGGGCGGACGCAGGTCGTCGATGATGCGGCGTTTGACCGTGATGCCCGAGCCGATGGTTTCGATCAGCCGTTTGAAGCGGTCGCGGATGTCCTGGGTGGTGGTAGGTCCGAGGCTGCGCAGCAGCCAGCCGGCGTCCATCTTGGCGGCGGTCAGCAGGGCGCCCAGCTCGTCGTGCATCTCCCGGGCCAGCCGGCCCCGCTCTTCCTCGCGGGCATTGGTGAGATAGCTTGCCAGGTTGCTCAGGTCGCGGGTGCGCTGTTCGACGATGGACTCCAGTTCCGTGTTCTTGTGTTCCAGCAGTTCGGCGATGCGGGCCCGGAGTACGGTTTGCCGCTGCTGTACGCCAAACAGTGCGATGATCAGCCCGAGGGCGCCGAGGGCCAGCACGGTGACTGCGTTCTGCATGTCATCAAAGCGGACCAGGTATTCGTGGATCAGCCGGTCGTCGATGGCGGCCCGATGCTCGCGCAGGACGGTGATGGAAAGGCGGATCTGGTCCATGAAGGCCTTGCCCGGCCCCGCCTGGCCCGGTGTGACCGGATCGGTCAGGCGCCCCGAGGCGACTCCCCGGGCCATGTGTTCGCGTTTGAGGGCGATGAGGCCCTTCAGGACCTCGAACTCGTCCCGGTCGAGGGCGCCGGGGGCGAAGTCCTTCTCCATTTCTGCCAGCAGGGGACCGATCCGCGCCTCGCTCTCCCGGTAGGTTTCGAGGTAGATATCGCTCTTGGTCAGCAGGTAGCCCCGGACACTGGTCTCCGCGTCGGCCATGGTCAGCAGCACCTGGTCCAGGCGGGCGACCCGTGCCTTGCTATCCTGGACGGCATGGACCGCCTCCACGCCGAATCTCGAGTGGGTGCGGCTGGCGGCCAGCAGCACGAGGACCAGCACGCAACCGACAGCGACCAGCGCATAGTGCCAGTAGCGCCAGTGGGGCCGGATACGGAGCCGGGCAAAGCGGGAATTCCCGCGGGAAGCGATATCTGCTGGCATCTTGAGGCGGGTGCCCGAAGGAAGGATGCTTGGGTGAGTGACAGACCAGTCCGACGCTTCTTTCGTCCGCGTCCGACACCAACCGCGTATGACAGTTCCGATCATGTCCGGGGCGCCTGTCGGCGCCGAGCCAGGAGATAGCGGAAATGAACGATGTACATCCAGACGGCAGGCCCTCCCGTCACCCGGGGCGCTGGTTTGCCGTGTCGAGCCTGGTCGTGGTGGGCGTGGCCCTGTTCCAGTGGAACCTGCTGCGGGGGCCGATCAACAGCCTGGTCTCGGCCCGGCTGGAGCGGGGGTTCCGGATTGCCGGAGATCTGGAGATCAGCCCCTGGAGCATGCAGCCCTCCCTGTCGGCCATGGACGTGCAACTGGACAACGCGGCGTGGGGCAAGGCGCCGCGGATGCTCAGCGTGAAGCGCGTCCGGGCCAGCGTGGACCTGACCCGTCTGCTGCGGGGCGAACTGGTGCTGCCGGTCCTGGAGATTGACACGCCCCGGATCAGCCTCGAGGAGGATGCGAAGGGACGAGGCAACTGGCTGTTCGGGGGCACGGACAAGGCGGCCGCGGGGCCGCATCTGCGCATCGCGACGCTGACCATCGTCGGCGGCGAGCTTGAGGCCGTGCTGCCGTCCCGCCAGGCCGATCTGCGTGCCTCCTTCAGTACCGATGCGGCGACCGGTCATCTGCGCTTCGCCAGCACCGGACGCTGGCGCGGCCAGGCCATGCAGTTCGACGGCCAGGCGGGCAGCCTGCTCGACCTGGACCCGCCCGAGCGCCCCTATCCGGTTTCGATCAAGGGGAATGTGGGGGCCACCCGCCTGGCCCTGAGCGGGCAGGTCAGCAACCTGCTGGCCATGGCCGGCATGGATGTACGCTTCAGCCTGTCCGGCCGCAGCCTGGCCGAACTCTACCCCCTCACCGGCGTGCCCCTGCCCGCCACACCGCCCTACCAGCTGTCCGCCAGCCTGGTCCGCAAGTCGGAGGAGTGGGTGTTCAGCGGTATCGATGGGAGGATCGGGCGCAGCGATGTGGGCGGCACGCTGACTGTTGATCGCAGCCGGCCGCTCCAGCAGATCCGCGGCGCGCTGCGCTCCCGCCGGATAGACATCTCCGACCTGTCAGGCTTTCTTGGTGCGCGCAAGGTGTCCGGCGAGGCGGTCGCGCCACGGCCGGGGAAGGTGCTGCCGTCCCGGCCTCTGGGGCTGGATAAGATCGCGGCAGCCGATGTGGACCTGGATTTCTCCGCCGCCGATATCAGCAACAGCGGCCTGCCGCTCGAGGCCGCTTCCGGCCGGCTGCGCATCGAAGATCGCCTGGTGACCCTGGCGCCCCTGAAGCTCGGGCTTGCCCGGGGGCGCGTGGAAGGCCGGCTGGAGCTCGAGACACGTGGTCAGCTGCCCGTTGCGCGTCTCGATCTGCTGGCGACGCGTCTGCATCTGCATGACTTGATGCCTGTGGAGGATGCGAAGAAGCTCACCTCTGGAACGCTGGGCGGCCGGGCCAAGCTGGTGATGCGCGGCAACTCGGTGGCCGGGTTGCTGGGCAGCGCCGACGGGGACCTTGCCCTCGCGATGAGCGGCGGCAGCACCAGCCGCCTGTTGGTCCGCCTCGCCAACCTGGATGTGGCCAACGCGCTGGTCACCTGGCTGGCGGGGGGGCAGAAGGAGGATATCCGCTGCGTGGTGGTGGATTTCCAGGCCCGGGAGGGCGTGCTTCAAGCCCGGAGCCTGCTGGCGGATACGGTGAAGATGCGGCTGGTGGGCGAAGGGCATATCAGTTTGAAGGACGAAACCCTGGCCTTGCGCCTGCACGCAGCGGGGAAGGGGGGCAGCCTCCTGGCCCTGCGCGGCCCCCTGCGGCTGGAGGGCAGCTTTGCCAATCCTTCAGTGACGCCGGAACCCCTGCCCCTGGGGGAAG
>WBTZ01000136.1 GCA_009026175.1 Zoogloea sp.
CGCACGGTTTCCTGGTGACCAGCGACAGCGCCGACTTCGTCTACAAGACCACCGACTACTACGCCCCGGCGCATGAGCGCAGCCTGCTGTGGAACGACCCGGCGGTGGGCGTGGAGTGGCCGCTGGAGGGTGAGCCGCTGCTGTCGGCCAAGGACGTGGCGGGGAAGCCGCTGGCCGAGTGCGAGACTTTTAATTGACGGCCCTACTCCAGCCGACGTTTGTGGGCTGGAGTAGGGCCTGAGGCTTCAAGCTGAGGTAGATTTTGACTATGTTGTCAGACTGAAGAAGAAATTGATATCTAACGTCTTTTTTATGGGAGTGACTACGCTGGTTCGTCTTTTGACCAGCGTGTTTCTCTTTATCCTCCTTGCCAGAGCGTGGTCTGTCTCCGAGTTCGGAGAGTTCATGTACTGGTTCACCGTTTCTTCTGTTGTGGTCCTGATAGTCGATTTTGGCCTATCTCAGAGTCTCTTGAGAGACGTGGGCAGATCTCCGGATAAGGCAGGGGGGGCATTGCGTGCGGCTCTAGAGGGGAAGCTTCTCTTGACTACTGTCGTGCTGCTGGGGTGCTTGGGTTTCTGTATTGCGGCATCCCTGACATTCTTGCAGGCATCCTTGTTCTTCTTGCTGGTCATGACTGGTGTTGTTGCCTCTTTTGCGGAGGCGATGAACGCAACGTATCGAGGGCTTGGCCTTTTTCAATCAGAAACCAAGATTGTTCTGTTTTCGAATCTTGTGTATTTCTTATTGGCCGCGCTCTGCTTGTATTACTTCAAGACGGAAGTTGCAGTGGCTATGGGGATGCTGGCTAGTAGAGTGGCCCATTGTCTTATATCGATGTCCGTCTTTAGAGTGGCCGCTTGCGATGCTCCTTACTCTGCGTCCTTTTCCAGGGCGCTTCTGTATGTGAAGAAGCATTTTTCGTTTGGCTTGGATGCGTTCTTGACGAATTTTTATTCGTCCATCGATACGATCCTCGTTCAGCACTATCTAGGTTCGGGTGCTGTTGGGATCTATCAGGCTGGAGTCAGACTGATGCAAGGGGGGAATACCTTTGCTCAGGTATTGAGTAATGTCTATATTCCGAAAATAGCTCGTTCGCAGGGCGATGGTCCTGCGCTGCTCTCCCATATGCAAGGGCTGCTGTTCTTTATGGTGATTGTGGGCGGGGCTGTTTCCCTCGTTTTTTCCTTTTTTCAGGATCCTGTTGTCGCTCTGTTCTATGGGGAAAGATATCAGGATCTTAAGGGGCTTTTGCCCTTCTTTGGGTTCTTGCTTTTTGTGCGATATGTTGCTGCGGCATATGGCGTGGGATTGGCAGGCTTGGGTCTGCAGTCTCGGAGAGTGTTCGGTATTGTTGGTGCCTTGGTGATCTTTGTTCTGTTTGGCCACGTACTGGTTGGTAGGTTTCAACTCTACGGGTTACTTGCGGCGCTCATCGCCTCGACAGCCTTCTTGATGATCTATTATGCCCGGGCGCTTTCGTTAAACGGGTTTTTGGTTCGAATGGGCGGCCGAAACCGAGTATTGATCGGGGCTCTCTTTCTACTCTTGACAGCTGGCTTGCGCGGTCATCTGGCTTTCTGATTTTTTATTGCGGTGGCATTGGATTAATGATGGCGAGAAATATCCAGATCGGCCTTCTTTGGCACAACTATCCATCAGAGAACCTAGGTGTAGGTGCTCTCAGTTATAGCAACATTGCATTGCTTGACAAGGTTCTGGATGAGTTGGGGGTTGAAGGTAGTTACTTCATTGCTGGGATGATGCCAGTGCAGGACAACGAGTTTTCGAGCGTGACAGCTCGGGTAGTTGACTACCGCCAGTTTTCGCTGCGTGCGATGGCCACAAATCCGATGCTCGCAATGGAGATACGTGCCCGCTTCTCCAAGTGCGACCTTGTGCTTGACTTGAGCGAGGGGGACAGTTTTACGGATATATATGGCGCAAAGCGCCTTGTCGCACAGACATTGAGCAAGTTTCTAGCGCTTAGCGCAGGGGCGCCGCTTGTGCTGAGTCCGCAGACTATTGGCCCATTTGAAACGCGTGTGGGTAAGTTCTTGGGCGGGCGAATCATGAGCAGAAGCAAGTGTGTCTTTGCGCGGGATGAGCAATCATTCAACTATGTCAGGACTCTTGCCCCAGTGGCTCCCGTAGAGCTTGTAACGGATCTGGCGTTCGCACTCCCCTATACGAAAGGCCTCCATACGTTCCGGCCGGATGCAGTTCATTTTGGTTTCAACGTCTCCGGCCTCCTGTATAGCGGCGGCTACGGTGGTGGCAATCAGTTTGGGCTGACGATCGACTACAAGAAATTTGTTGAACAGGTTTTAGAGAAGTTTTCCTCCAGGCCGGACGTGCAGGTGCATCTTGTGCCGCATGTCATTTCCGATCGCTATGAAATTGAGGACGACTATCGACTCTCGGAAAAGCTGTGTGCTGAGTACAAGAACTGTGTCATCTCGCCTAAATTTCGTTCCCCTGTCGAGGCGAAGAGCTATATTTCTTCGCTGGACTTTTTCTCTGGGGCCCGGATGCACGCCACCATTGCAGCGTTTTCCAGTGGGGTCCCCGTCGTTCCAGTGGCATACAGTCGGAAGTTCGCCGGGTTGTTTGGCAGCTTGGGGTATGAATGTCTGATTGATGGCAAGGCGGACTCCACCGATTCAGCTGTTTCTACGCTGGAGAGGGCTTTTGCCGGGCGCGATGAGCTGAGAGCGCAGGTCAGCAAGGGAAATCAGGAGGCGACCCGGAGGCTCGGTGGATATAGCGGATTCCTGCGGAAAGCTATCGGGGAGTTGAGTCATGGCTGAGGTACTGAACTCCCTTGCGCGGGCCATTGAAGCGGATTTGTGTTCCGGGTGCGGACTCTGCGAGGGACTCCTGGGGGCGAGTCGGGTAAGCCTGAAGATCGATTCAGCCGGTTATCTTCGTCCTGTCCTGGGGACGCAACTTAGTCCGGGTGAGTCCACGCTGTTCGAATCAGTATGCCCCGGCTTGAATGTGAGCCACCCTCATGGGACAAAGGGGCATGATCCAATATGGGGACCGATGCTCTCTGCAAAAATTGCAGCTGCCGCAGATCCGGAGATCAGGCATCAGGGGTCCTCGGGGGGAGTGTTAAGTGCTCTACAGATCCATCTGCTAGAAACCGGAGCTGTGGATTACGTCGTGAACGTCTCGGTTTCCGACGATGATCCGTTCAGGAACGATATCTCGCTGTGCCGGACGCGTGAGGAGGTGTTGCGGAGCGCGGGATCCAGATATGCCCCTTCGGCACCGCTCAGTCGGATTGGCGAGCTACTCGATGGTGATGGGCGATTTGCATTTGTGGGCAAACCGTGCGATGTGGCGGCGTTAAGAAGACTCGCCGAGCATGATCCTCGGGTCAACCAGAAAGTGCCTGTCATGCTCTCTTTCATGTGTGCTGGGGTGCCGAGCATCAAGGGGACCCATCGGATTATCGAGAAGCTGGGGGCAAGGGTCGATGATGTCTCCAGTTTTCGTTATCGGGGAGACGGGTGGCCGGGCTATGCAAAGGCAACCTTGAAAGATGGAAGCACCCGTTCGATGACCTACGAGGATTCTTGGAAGAACATTCTCAGTCCCTATGTTCAGTGGCGCTGCAAGCTTTGTCCTGACGGGACCGGAGAACTGGCTGATATCACTGGAGCTGATGCTTGGCACGTGAATGCAGATGGAAGCCCGGATTTCTCAGAGCGTGAGGGGCGGAGCTTCGTACTTCTTAGAACGGCTGCAGGCAAGGGTGTCTTCGAGTCCCTTGTGAGTAGTAATGGAGCTATTTCGTTAGGTGATGTGACGTCTGTGGATATTGAGGGGGTTCAATTTCACCAAGCTTATAGAAAGAAGACTTACGTAATTCGTCGTTTGGCTCTTGTCGTTCTGGGGCGTGCGTTCCCGCAATATAACTTGTCCGCTGTCATTGCAATGCCATTTCGGCTTACTCCTTTCGCGGCAATGCGAGCCTTTGTTGGTACTTTGCGTCGTGCATGGAGAAAGAGGCAAGAGACATAGAGAGGAAGAAGGGTGATATGTTAAACAGACTTATTTTTCTTTTTTCTTTTGGTGCTGTTTTTTGGCCTTCGTACGGTGGGGTGAAGCTTGGTGGGCTTCCGCTTGTTAATCCGCAGCGCATTGTTCTCGTGTTGATTGCTGGAATTTTTATCTATCGAGTTCTTGGCTCAAGGCGAGATGCGAAGGTGGTCGTGGATGCCTGTAGATATCACTCATATCTGTTAATGCCGTTGTTGTTCTTCTTTTTTTGGCGGTTGATTAGTGCTTTTTTTTCGAAGGACGTGGCTTATTCGACCTTTCTTGTTGGTCTTGATATCGTCTCTCAATGCGTCTTGTTTTTTTCTGTCTATTTGGCGATCGTTGATGAGAGATCGGTTGTAAAAGTAGTTAGGCTGATGTTTTATGGGTTCCTATTTGTGGTTGGGGTCGGAGTGGTTGAGTCACTTGTCGAGTCCAATCTGTACCTGAGTTTTGTTCCGGAAAGTGCTATGCAGCAGGACTATATTGTTTCTGCTGTTACGGAGAAAATTAGAGATTCTTATAGAGTTCAAGCTTCCTTTCTTCATCCGCTTGTTTTGGCTGAGTATTTGACAATTTTCTTGCCGTTAGTGTTTTTTGTGACGGCGGGCCGAATTTATGGTCGGCTAAGCTATCTTTTTGCATTTTCGGGGCTGGTGTTTGGGGTGTATGTTTTATACCGGACAGGTTCTCGATCGGGTGTTGTATGTCTCGGTGTTCAGCTTTTGGTTTACATGTATTATAGATTTTGCCGGGATTTGAATAGTCTTAAACGGCCCATGTCTTTTTTGCGGGTTGTCGTTATTCTGGTTGCTGTTATTGCTTCTGCGCCGTTTGCGGTAGATGAATTCCAGAATGTACTGCTCGGCGCTAATGAGTCTGAATCGATGAGTACGTTGGCAAGGCTCTCTCAAATAGAAGATGGCCTCGTTGCCATCGAGGAAAGCCCATTGGTTGGATGGGGGGTCGGGATGGCGGTGAATTATGCTTCAACCGAAAATGAGAAAACCAAAGAGCAGTCTGTAGATAACTACTATTTGACGGTCGTTGTTGATAGTGGAGTTCCTGCTCTCATTGCTCTGTTTATATTGTTGTACAGGCATTTCGCAGAAGGGCGTCGCTTGAGTAAGGTGGTCAAGGGGCGCTTAGGTGTCTTGGCTGGGATGCTCTCATATTCTGTTGTGGGGTTGGCGTCATTCAACTTTATATTGAGTAGTTATGAGATATTTCCGATCTTCTTTATTTTCTTGGCTCTGGTGTTGAGGGTTCGGGAAATGAATAGATTGGTGCGAAAAAATATGGCTCCTTCGCCGTCTCTACTAAGGAAGGTGGAGGCGGTTGGATGAATGTTGTGGTTATAAAGTAAAGGGGAACTGATTTGGCTCAGGTTGATGTATTGCTCTCGACGTATAATGGTTGTGCATACCTCGATGAGCAGATTGGCTCAATCATTAATCAGTCTTTCTCAGACTGGCGTTTGATCGTCAGAGATGACGGCTCCTCTGATGCAACAAGAGAAGTACTGAAAGACTATGCCGATCGGGATGGGCGAATCCATGTCTTGTCATCGGATGGTCGGAATATGGGGCCTGCGGGTTCGTTCATCGAGTTGTTGAAGCACGTAGAAGCCCCCTATTTTATGTTCTGTGATCAGGATGACGTATGGCTGAATGACAAGGTTGAAGTTACCGTCAAGGCTTTGACGCACGCTGATGATGTTCCGCACCTTGTTCATACCGATTTGAAAGTAGTGAATGAGCGGCTGGAGCCGATCTGCGAATCATTCATGGAGCACCAGCGGTTTTCCACCACTGAGGCTGAGCGTTTCGAGCGAATGCTCATGCAGAACATCATCGTTGGCTGCACGGTCGGCGGGAACCGCAAGTTGCTCGAAGCCTGCGGTTTGCTGGCCGATAGCCCTCCCGCGGGGGTTGTCATGCACGATTGGTGGCTTGGTCTGGTAGCGAAGACTCTCGGGCATGTTACTTATATCGACCGGCCGACCATTTTGTATCGGCAGCATGGAAAGAATACCCTGGGGGCCCCGGGATCCAATTTCCGAAGATATATCTGGCTGTTGCGAAACGCGAAGCCTTGGAAGAAGGCGCAGATCTATCTCGGTAAGGTCTCGCGCCAGGCTGAGAGTTTCTTGCTCTATTACGGGGCGCGTCTTTCAAGCCACGACCGAAACTGCCTTATGAAGGTGGCCGAGATTACCAAGTCATGGCGTGTTCCTGGTCTGGTCCGATGCTTTGCCTCGGGTATCACCATGCATGCTTTCGATAGAAATGTAGCCTTGCTGCTTTCAAATCTTGTGGCCCGTTGATTTTTTCAAAAAAAGGAGTGCTTCACATGTTAAGAGTTCTCGTTTCTCTTCTTTTCTTGTGTGGCACGGCCTGGGCAGGAGCCGGGAGCCAAATTGGGGTCTACTATTTTCCTGGTTGGAAAATTGCACCGGAGATCATCAAAACGGATCCGTGGGACAAGATTAGGCCCTATCCCGATCGTGAGCCCGTTCTGGGATGGTATCCGGAAGGGGATGACAAAGTTGCGGCCCAGCAATTGACCTGGATGAAAAGCGCAGGTTTGGGGTTTGTGGTGTATGACTGGTATTGGTTGAATGGTCATGGGGTTAGTCTTAACCAAGCCATAGATGCGTATCGCCGGGTCGCCCCCCGGGACGCTGTTCAATATTCAATTCTATGGGCAAATCACTCCAATGTTCCATCGTCGCTAAAGCAGTTTGACGATATCGTTGATTATTGGATAGATAAGTACTTCAAGGATCCCAGGTTCTTGAAGATTGATGGAAAGCCCGTTGTCTTTGTATTCAACCCCGGCTTTCTTGCCCGTGACGCGAAGGGGTTCGGCACTCCCGTGGCTGACCTTCTCAATCGAGCTCGTCAAAAGGCACGGAATGCGGGTTTGGCCGGAATTTACTTTGTTGCGTCAACACAGGCTGTGAAGGAGCCGGTCGTGCAGGGCTTGCCCTCCGACTCCTATGATGCACTTTCTGCATACAACTATCACTCCGGGCTCTCGGGGAAGGATGACGGACGGTCAATGTCCAGAAGCTATACGGAGCTTACCGATGGCTATGTGGAGAGTTGGAAGTGGATCCTGGATAACTCGTCTTTGCCTTATATCCTGCCTATAACCTCGGGATGGGACAAGAGGCCGTGGGGGGGGAGTGCAGATAGACTTCATGATAATTCGGCCGGCGATCCTGCAAATTTCATTGCGCATCTTAAGGCTGCCAAGGATATGATGAGCAAGTATCCTGGGAAGACGATGGGGATGGGTGTTATATGTTGTTGGAATGAATTTGGGGAGGGTTCTTATATTGAGCCTTCGAAGAAATATGGCTTTCAATACCTTGATGCGATCAAGGATGTATTTGGTAAGGGCAAATGAGTAGAACTCTGGCGATTCTTGGAACTAGAGGCGTTCCGGCTCAGCATGGCGGCTTTGAGACCTTTGCGGAGTATCTGTCGCTTTTTCTTGTTTCTAAAGGTTGGGATGTTACCGTATATTGTCAGGAGGACTGCGCGGGAGGTGTGGTCAAGGAGGATGTCTGGTGTGGAGTAAGACGGGTCTTTATTCCAGTTTCGAGGTCGGGCGCCAGCGGGACCATTGAGTTTGACTGGAAGTCAGTCCTTCATACTATTCGTTCCAGGCATCGTCTGGTTCTAACCCTTGGCTACAATACGGCGGCATTCTGCTTGCCGTACCGTTTTTTTGGCATACAGAATGTCATTAACATGGATGGCATTGAGTGGATGCGTGACAAGTGGAAGCCACATGAGCGTGCATGGCTTTGGCTGAATGAACGCATAGGCTGTCTGGTGGGGAATCACCTGGTTGCTGACCACCCTCAGATTCAGGTCCATCTTGAAACGCGTGTGTCCGCGCGGAAGATTACGATGATTCCTTATGGCGCCAGGCCTGCCGAAGCGGCGGACGCCGGTTTGCTGAAGTCCTATGGTTTGGAGCCAGGCCGCTTTATCAGCGTTATTGCCCGCCCTGAACCGGAGAATTCGGTTCTGGAGATTGTTCAGGCTTTTTCCAGAAAGAGGCGAGGGTTTAAGTTGGTCATGCTCGGTAACTACTCGCCGGAGAAGAATGACTTTCACCGGACTGTTCTGCACGCTGCAAGTGACGAGGTTGTTTTTCCCGGGGCAATATACGAAAAAGCTACTGTGGATGCTATTCGGGTGTTTAGCAGGGTATATGTGCACGGGCACAGGGTCGGCGGGACCAATCCGTCATTAATTGAAGCACTTGGGTCAAAGTCGGCCGTTCTTGCCCACGATAATCGCTTCAATCGATGGGTTGTCGGCGATGGTGCGCGGTACTTCAGTGATGTTGAGTCCTGTGAAGTTCAACTCGAGTCTCTGCTCTCCAATGATGACGTTGTTGATGCGATGAAGAAGGCGAGTTGGGAGAGATTCTGCAAGGATTTCACTTGGGATATCGTGTTGGAGCAGTATGAGAGGCTGCTTTCAAGGTGGGCAGCGGCGTAAGTGTAGAAATTTCGCCTTTTGGTCTGAGGCGCTGCCCGGTAAAGGACTGCCAGGGTTCTGTATCGTTGTTGGAGCATTAGGGCTTCGCTGATTTTGGCGCCTGATCTTGAGGGTCGCACGTGCCTGAATCGGAGGCCGCATTATTCAGTTCGAAGTTGAGTTGTTATGGAGTCTTAGGGTTTATGCCAAATACCACCGCCCCCGCTTGGAAGGCGCTGACAGATCACAGCAAGCTGTTCTCACGCGAACATTTGCGCGATCTGTTTGCCGCTGATTCTCAGCGCTTTGAACGCTTTTCGGTCGTGCTTGAAGGAATGTTGGTTGACTTTTCCAAGCAGCGCATTGATTCCGCTACATTGCGTTTGCTGATCAACCTTGCGGAGACGGCGAAGTTGGCGGAGTGGCGGGAGCGCCTCTTTTCGGGAGAGAAGATCAATTTCAGCGAGAAGCGGGCTGTGATGCACCCAGCACTTCGCTATCTCAAACTGGGGGCATTTCCATCCGTTGACTGTGATGTCATGCCTGAAGTGCGTGCAGTACGGGCCCAGATGCGAGAGTTTTCCGAGCGGGTGCGGGGGGGTTGTGGCGGGGGTTTTCGGGTGAGGCAATCCGTGATGTGGTGAACATCGGGATTGGAGGGTCTGATCTTGGGCCAAAGACGGTGGTGCGCTCCTTGGAGGCCTATCAGCGAGCGGGAATCCGTCTGCACTTCGTATCTAACGTAGATAGCGCCCACCTAGCCAAGCTGCTTGATTCGCTGGACCCGCGCTCGACGCTGTTTGTAGTGGCGAGCAAGACTTTCAGCACTCAGGAAACCATGCTGAATGCGCACACGGCGAGAGCGTGGTTGTGCGCCGCGGCTGGGGAGTGCTGGGCAAGGGCATTGCCATTACATTTTGTAGCTGTTACGTCAGATGCCGAGCGTGCGGCGGCTTTTGGACTGCCACAGGCTAATGTGTTTCGGATGTGGGATTGGGTAGGAGGGCGGTATTCCCTATGGTCGGCAGTTGGATTGCCCATCGCTCTGGCTATTGGTATGAATGGATTCGAGCGCCTGTTGGCTGGGGCGCAGGCTATGGATGCCCATTTTATCGAGGCGCCTTTCGAGAAGAATCTGCCGGTCCTGATGGCGCTTATCGGGGTATGGAATACCAATTTCCTCGGGGCGAGTACCAGCGCCGTGCTGCCCTATCATGAGTCGCTGCGTTTTCTGCCGTCCTTTTTACAACAGCTGGAGATGGAGTCCAACGGTAAAACGGTTGGTCGAGATGGGTTGCCCTTGAGTTGTCAGGCAAATCCTATTGTTTGGGGAGAGATCGGTTCTAACGGCCAGCACGCTTTCTTCCAGTTGTTGCATCAGGGCGGCTGGTTGGTGCCCTGCGATTTCATTGCCAGCGCACAAAGCGATTTTCCGTTGCCTGGGCATCAGGCCCCTCTGCTTGCCAATTTCCTGGCTCAGAGTGCTGCCCTCGCGTTTGGCAAGACGGAAGACGAGGCTCGGGCTGAACTGGATGCGGCGGGTCTGTCGCCTGAGCGTGTACAGGCGTTACTGCCGCACAAGGTGTTTGCGGGCAATCAGCCTTCCACCTCGATCATTTTGCCGCGCCTCGATCCGTTCCATCTAGGCATGCTACTGGCGCTTTACGAGCACAAAGTTTTTGTGCAAGGCGTTGTTTGGGGGATCAACTCTTTCGATCAGTGGGGGGTGGAGCTAGGGAAGCAACTTGCTGGCCGCTTGTTGCCTGCGCTTACTGGCGAAGCATCTTCAGACGGGTTGGATCAGTCGACCCGCGCACTTATTGAATGGTGCCGTGAGAAGGGCGACTTCTAGAGTTCGCCCAGATGGGCCTTGGCAGGCTTGGCTGTGGTCAGCATGTTGGTGCTGACCCAGCAAAGAGGGGAGGCTCATGCCTCCCCTTTTTCTTATCTCATCACCCACCCACCGCAATACTCTGCACGTTGCTCCATTGCCCCACTTGTTCGTCCTTCAGGCGGTAGATGCCCTTGTAGTGCCAGAGGGCGGCGTGGGTGGGTATGGGGCTGGTGTCGGCGTAGCGGGTGGAGGTGGTGATGGTGAGGGGGACGAAGCCCTTGTCGTCGCTGCGGTCGACGATGATCTCCAGGGAGTCGGCGTCGCCCTTGGTCCAGCCGATGTGGGGGTGGTTGGCTTCGAGGGTGGCGGTGAGTTCGGGCTTCCAGCTGCTCGGATCAATGGATTTGATGGAGCCTACGAGGCCGAGTGCCTGACCGACGGCGTCGGTGTAGTTGCGGGACGACTTGATGCGTGCGACCAGGCGGGTGAGGCGGGGGATGATGCCCTTGGGGACTTCTGCCGGCGGTGTGCCGGGGAGTTCGACCAGGGGCGGATACGGGGGGACGGGGCCGCCGGTGTCGCTGTCGCGCAGCAGGTTCTTGTGGGCTGTCCATTGCTTGCTGCTGTTCTGGATGAGGCTGAGGACAGTGAGGTTGAAGCGGAAGGCGGCGGCGTCGGCGCGGAGTTCGGTGAGGTCGGCGGGGGGGATGTCGAGCAGCTCGGCATAGACGGGCAGCTGGGTGGCGAGGCTCTCGAGGAGCGAGGCTTTGCCGCTGTCGTCGGTGGGGAGGTAGTAGCTCTTGGGCATGGTATGTCTCCTTGTGGATGATGTGCGTCGGGCAAGGGCGATCGGCCGGATGGCGGCGGGCCGCGGCAGAAGGGCGGTTCGCGATGACGGAATGTTGTGTTGCGGGTTTGGCGAGATGCCTCGGGGGTGCTGCATGGAGCCTCGCAGCATTGGGGAGATGTCTTCCGGCGGCAGAAGGATGGCTCGCGCTTATGGCCACATATCTCTCGAAAGCGGCGAGACGTCATTTGGAAACAGCCAGACGTCTCTGGGCTGCTGCGAGACGTCGCGCAGTTGTTGCGAGAGTTGTTTTTGCGCCTGCGAGATGCCTGGCGGTTGCTGCGGGAGGCGGAGCAGGTGCTGCGAGGGATGCCGCCACCACCGGGCGAGGCGATGCCCGCGCTGCGAGGCGTGAAGATGCCGGGGAGAGAGGACTGCGGATGAGTGAGCATTGTCCGGGCAACGGTGTGCGTTGCCTGGATGATGCTCAATATGGTTTGTTATGGCAAATGCGTATTCATTATGGGTGGTGCTGAGGCGTGCAGAGGCGACTGAGGCCGCCCCCGCATGCCCCTGCAGACCCTTACATCATTCGTGGCGATCGAAGGCCTTGTAGCCGGCGCTCTTGATCAGGGCATCGCATTTGGCCGAGGCGTAGTCGGCCTGCACCATCTCTGCAACAAGCTCGCGGACGCTGGTCCTGGGTTCCCAGCCGAGCTTGGTCTTGGCTTTGGTGGGGTCGCCCAGCAGGGTTTCGACTTCGGTGGGCCGGAAGTATCTCGGGTCCACGCGCAGGATGATGTCGCCCGGCTTGCACTTGAGGTCGCTGCCGTGGGTGGCTTCGACGACGCCGATTTCCTGTTCGCCGCTGCCTTCAAAGCGGAGGGTGATGCCCAGCTCTGCGGCGGCAAACTGCACGAACTCGCGCACGCTGTGTTGCTTGCCGGTGGCGATGACGAAGTCTTCCGGGGTGTCCTGCTGGAGCATCAGCCACTGCATTTCGACGTAGTCGCGGGCGTGGCCCCAGTCGCGCAGGGCGCTGAGGTTGCCGAGGTAGAGGCAGTCCTGCAGGCCCAGGGCGATGCGTGCAATGGCCCGGGTGATCTTGCGGGTCACGAAGGTTTCGCCGCGCAGGGGGCTTTCGTGGTTGAACAGGATGCCGTTGCAGGCGTAGATGCCATATGCCTCGCGGTAATTGACGGTGATCCAGTAGGCGTAGAGCTTGGCTACGGCGTAGGGGCTGCGCGGGTAGAAGGGGGTGGTTTCCTTCTGCGGGGTTTCCTGCACCAGGCCGTAGAGCTCGGACGTTGAGGCCTGGTAGAAGCGGGTTTTCTTCTCGAGCTTGAGGATGCGGATGGCTTCGAGGATGCGCAGGGCGCCCACACCGTCGGCGTTGGCGGTGTATTCGGGTTCTTCAAAGCTCACGGCCACGTGGGACTGGGCGGCGAGGTTGTAGATCTCGTCGGGCTGCACCTGCTGGATGATGCGGATCAGGCTGGTGGAGTCGGTCAGGTCGCCGTGGTGGAGGATGAAGCGGCGGTCCTTGACGTGCGGGTCCTGGTAGAGGTGGTCGATGCGGTCGGTGTTGAAGAGGCTGCTACGGCGCTTGATGCCGTGCACTTCGTAGCCTTTTTCGAGAAGCAGTTCGGCGAGGTAGGCGCCGTCCTGGCCGGTTACGCCGGTGATCAGGGCGACTTTCTTTGCGGGGGCGGTCATGCGTGCTGTCCTTGTTTCGTGCTGCGGGCATTGCCGCTCAAATAGTCTGTGTATGTGGTTGCGAGGCCGGTGTCGAAGGCTATGCGGGCCTGCCAGCCGAGTTGCTGCAGCCGGGTGCTGTCCATCAGCTTGCGGAAGGTGCCATCCGGCTTGGTGGCGTCAAATTCGATGCTGCCGCGGTAGCCCACCTGCCGGGCCACGGCCTGGGCTGCTTCACGGATGGTGATGTCGCTGCCAAAGCCTACGTTGATGTGGCTGAGCATGGGCTGGGTGGTGGCTGCGTAGGTGCCGGTGTCGAGGTTCATCACGAACACGCTGGCGGCGGCCATGTCGTCCACATGCAGGAACTCCCGGTAGGGTGTGCCGCTACCCCACAGTCGGATCTTGACCTCGCCCGACAGGCGGGTGCCTTGGGCGTCCAGCCCGATCATGGCGCGCACGTCGGCGGGGATGGGGCCGTAGAGGCGCTCGTCCTGATTGATGCTTTCCAGGTCGCCGGCCTGGGCCAGCTTTGCCAGGTGAAACTTGCGGATCATGGCCGGCAGGACGTGACTGTTTTCCAGGTGGTAGTTGTCACCCGGGCCGTAGAGGTTGGTCGGCATCACGCTGCGGTAGTCCCGCCCGTATTGGCGGTTGTAGCTTTCGCAGAGCTTGATGCCGGCAATCTTGGCAACGGCGTAAGGCTCGTTGCTGGGTTCGAGCACGCCGGTGAGGAGCGCGTCTTCCCGCATGGGCTGGGCGACGGCCTTGGGGTAGATACAGCTGGACCCCAGGAACAGCAGCTTGTGCACGCCGTGCAGGTGCGCAGCCTGGATGACGTTGGCCTGGATCATCAGGTTCTGGTAGATGAAGTCGGCCGGGTAGGTGTTGTTGGCGTGGATGCCGCCGACTTTGGCCGCCGCCAGGTAGACCTGGTCCGGCTGCTCCGTGCGGAAGAATTCCGTTACCGCTGCCTGGTTTGTCAGGTCGAGTTCGGCATGGGTACGGGTGACGATGTTGTGCTGCCCCGCGTGCTGAAGGTGCCGCAGAATCGCGCTCCCCACCATGCCACGATGGCCCGCCACGAAGATCTTCGGGGAGCCAGTGCTCAGGTTTCCGCTCATTGAAATGCCGTGCTTGGAAAATGTTTGCCAATAGAGAGTGACAATATGTATCACATTTGGCTATGGAAGACGGGGGGGACGTCTTCTGTTGATGCTGTTATCCCCGTCAACGCCCTTGGCAGGTTTGTTGTCGGGTGATGGCGCCTCCGTAGGGGCGACTTCAGTCGCCCGCAGGTGCTTGATCAAAGTCCGTGGGCGGCTGAAGCCGCCCCTACAGACCCTTCGTCCCTACATGCTTTGCAGGTGGTGGATGCTGTTGTTGGCGCCCGGGTGGGCGGTGGGCTTGTCGAGGGCCTGGGCGATGGTCTGGGGGAGGGCGTCGAGC
>WBTZ01000137.1 GCA_009026175.1 Zoogloea sp.
CCCCCAAGCCGATGATCAGCCCGCTCTCTTCTGCCGCGGGAATGAACTGCATCGGCGGCGCCACCCGGAACGGGGGCTGGTGCCGCCGATGCAGTTCATTCCCGCGGCAGAAGAGAGCGGGCTGATCATCGGCCTGGGGGAGTGGGTGGTCCGCAACGCCTTTGCCCAGCTGCGTGCCTGGCTGGATGCGGGCCTGCCGCCGCTGCGGATGTCGGTGAATATATCGGCCCTGCAGTTCCGTCAGCCCGGCTTCGCAGTCTTCCTGGGAGGGCAGCTGGCGCTTCACCGCCTGCCGGCCGAGTGCATCGAGCTGGAGCTCACCGAGAGTGTGCTGATGAAGAACCTGGAGGAGGTGCTGCGGACGCTGACGGACATCAAGGCGCTGGGTGTGCGGCTGGCCATCGACGACTTCGGCACGGGCTTCTCCAGCCTGGGCTATCTGCGGCGCTTTCCGATTGATCGCCTGAAGATCGATCAGTCCTTCGTGCGGGATATCGATACCACGCCGGTCAATGAGTCGATCGCCCGGGCCATCGTGGCCCTGGCAGAGAGCCTGTCGCTGGAGATCGTCGCCGAAGGCATCGAGCGGGAGGCGGAAGCCGCGGTGCTGCAGCGGCTCAACTGCCAGCAGGGGCAGGGCTACCTGTTCTCGCGCCCGGTGCTGGCGGAGACCTTTGTCACCTGGTGGCAGGCCTCCGCACCCGGCAAGGCCCTGGCGCTCAGTAGCTGAAGCTGCGCAGGCGCGGATTGGCGCTTTCCTGCAACTGGCGGGCCCGCAGCCGGTTCAGTTCGGTCTGGCGCCCGCCGAAGGCATCGCGTTCGGCCGTGCTGTTGGCGGCCCCGGCGATGGAGCGGATGCAGCGCCAGCGCTCGCCCCTGGGCGTGTCCACCCGGCGCATCTGTCCGGCGGGGTGATAGGTCATGCAGTGATAGCAATAGATGCGGTCTTCCATGAAGCCCTCGTCCCGATACCCTGGAGAAGAGCTTGCACCGCATCGATTGCAGGACGATGACGGCGCGGGGCGTGTCCGTCAGCGACGGGCGGCCAGGTAGTGGACTCCGGCCGGGCCGTAGCGCTCGCTGTGGGGTTCAGCGGCAGCCAGGTGGAAGATGTCACCCGGCCCGTAGCGGCGTGTCGTGCCTGCGGTCTCGATGCTGATCTCACCGGCCAGGATCAGGGCCCGCGCCTCGAAGGGATGGCTGTGTGTGTCGAGGTGGCCGTCTGCCTCCCTGGTCACTTCCGCAAAGGTGCTGAAGCCGGCTGCGCGCAGTTCGGCCTCGAATTCGTCCCGGGTCATGGGATGTCTCCGTGCAAGGGATTGGGGGCGTGCTCCACGCTAGGTGGAGGATGCCGATGTTGCCAGATTGCGCTCGCGCCAGGCCCGGGGCGACAGCCCGGTCCAGGTGCGGAAGGCGCGGGTGAAGCTCTTCTCGTTGCCGAAGCCGACGAGGGCCGAGATCTGCTTGACCGACTTGCGGCTGCGGTCGAGGAGCTCCATGGCGTGGTCGCGGCGGGTCTCGTCCTTGATCTGCTGCAGGGAGGAGTCCTCCTCTTTCAACTGCCGGTGAAGGGTGCGTACTGAAACGTGCAGGTGTGCTGCCACCCGCTCGGCCGTTGCGCCGAGATTGGCGGGGTTGTGCAGGAACTGGCGGACGCCTTCGACCAGCAGGCGGTCGCGCCGGTACTGCAGCACAGTCAGGGGCAGGGCCCGCTGCAGCATGCTGCGCAGGGCGGCTTCGTCGCGGCGGATCGGCAAAGCCAGGTAACGGGCGTCAAAGCACACCTCGGCGCGTCCGGCGTTGAAGACCAGCGGTCCGGGGAAGAGCAGCGGGTAGGCATCCGCGTGCGGTGGGGCAGGGAAGGGGAAGCGGCTTTCCAGCAGGGGAATGCGGGAGTCGATGGCCCAGCAGGCGTAGCCCAGCACGTAGCGCAGCAGGGTGACCAGGCAGAATTCGCGCAATTCACCCAGTTCCTGGTGGGGCACGATGCTGAGTCGTGCGGTGCTGCCGTCGAGCTCGACCGTGATGCCGATGTCCTCGGTGAGCAGGCGATGATGGCGGCACCAGCGTTTGAGGGCCACACCCAGGTCCGGCGAGGTGATCGATGCCCGGCACAGCATGCCGTAGCTGCCCCACGGCAGGCGCCGGGAGAACCAGCCGAGGGCCTCGTCGTCCAGTTCCTGCATGGCGGCGCCGGACATGACCTCCATCTGCAGGGCCGTCACCCGCGCGCTGTCCTGCTCCAGCAGGGCCGGGTCGATGCCGGCCTGGGCCAGCGCCCGCGAGGGATCGGCCGCGTAGCGGCGATAGGCCAGCACGATGGCCCGGATGAAGGCGATGGGCGTGGCCGCCCGGCCCATTGGACGTGACGGCAGGGGCGCGTTTGTCATGGTTTCCGAATCTAGAGATTGCTGGCACGATTTGCAACCACGATGGCGCCCGTCGCGCCCGTCGTGCCAGTACCCTGCGTCGTGCTCTGCGGCCGGCCTGGCCCGGTCCTGCCCCACTCAATTTCCGGAGGAGACAGAAAAATGAACATTCCCAGCCTCAACTTCCACCTCGGCGAAACCATCGAGGCCCTGCGTGACACGGTGCAGGCCTTCGCGGCCAAGGAGATCACCCCGCGGGCTGCGGACGTGGATCGGGACAACCTGTTTCCGGCCGACCTCTGGAAGAAGCTCGGCGACCTGGGCCTCCACGGCATGACCGCGCCCGAGGAATACGGCGGCACCAACATGGGCTATCTGGCCCACATCATCGCGCTGGAAGAGGTCTCCCGGGCCTCCGCCTCGGTGGGGCTGTCCTACGGGGCCCACTCCAACCTGTGCATCAACCAGATCCGCCGCAACGGCAACGAGGCCCAGAAGCAGAAATACCTGCCCAAGCTGATCTCCGGCGACCACGTGGGTGCCCTCGCCATGTCCGAGCCCAATGCCGGCTCCGACGTGGTTTCCATGAAGCTGCGTGCCGACAGGAAGGGCGACCGCTACGTCCTCAACGGCTCCAAGATGTGGATCACCAATGGCGGCGATGCCGACACCCTGGTGGTCTATGCCAAGACCGACATCGAGGCCGGCGCCCGCGGCATGACCGCCTTCATCATCGAGAAGGGCATGAAGGGCTTCACCCACGGCAGCCACCTGGACAAGCTGGGCATGCGCGGCTCCAACACTTACCCGCTGTTCTTCGACGACGTGGAAGTCCCCGAAGAGAACGTGCTGGGCGGCGTGGGCAACGGCACCAAGGTGCTGATGTCCGGTCTCGACTACGAGCGCGCCGTGCTGTGCGGCGGCCCCCTGGGCATCATGGCCGCCTGCATGGACGTGGTCGTCCCCTACCTCCACGACCGCAAGCAGTTCGGCCAGAGCATCGGCGAGTTCCAGCTGATGCAGGGCAAGGTTGCCGACATGTACTCCACCTGGATGGCCACCCGCGCCTATGTGTATGCCCTCGGCCAGGCCTGTGACAGGACCGACCACGCGCGCACCCTGCGCAAGGATGCGGCCGGTGCCATCCTGTACTCCGCCGAGAAGGCCACCTGGATGGCCGGCGAAGCGATCCAGACCCTCGGCGGCGTCGGCTATACCAATGAATACTCGACCGGCCGCCTGTGGCGCGATGCCAAGCTCTACGAGATCGGCGCCGGCACCAGCGAGATCCGCCGCATGTTGATCGGCCGCGAACTGTTCGCCGAAACCTGCTGAGCCGGCACGCAGAGGAGCTTCCCATGAGCGTCATCAAGTCCAGCATCAACCCGCGTTCCGCCGAATTCCAGAGCAATGCCGAGGCGATGAGCCGGATCGTCGGCGACCTGCGCGAAAAAGCCGCCCAGGTCTCCCTCGGCGGCGGCGAAGCGGCCCGCGCCAAGCACACCGGGCGCGGCAAGCTGCTGCCCCGCGACCGGGTGGATCACCTGCTCGATCCGGGCACCGGCTTTCTCGAGGTCGGCCAGCTGGCGGCCTACGGCATGTACGACAACGAGGCGCCGTCGGCCGGTGTGATCACCGGGATAGGGCGGGTCAGCGGGGTCGAGTGCATGATCGTCGCCAACGATGCCACCGTGAAGGGCGGCACCTACTACCCGATGACGGTCAAGAAGCACCTCCGCGCCCAGGAGATCGCCCAGCAGAACAAGCTGCCCTGCATCTACCTGGTGGACTCCGGCGGGGCCTTCCTGCCCAGGCAGGACGAGGTCTTTCCCGACCGCGACCACTTCGGCCGGATCTTCTTCAACCAGGCCAACATGTCCGCCGAGGGCATTCCGCAGATCGCCGTGGTGATGGGCTCGTGCACCGCCGGCGGGGCCTACGTGCCGGCGATGAGCGACGAGACCATCATCGTCAAGAACCAGGGCACCATCTTCCTCGGCGGCCCCCCGCTGGTGAAGGCGGCCACCGGCGAGGAGGTCAGCGCCGAGGACCTGGGCGGCGGCGATGTGCATACCCGCGTCTCCGGGGTGGCGGACCACCTCGCCGAGAACGACACCCACGCCCTGCACATTGCCCGGCGCATCGTCGGCACCCTCAACCGCAACAAGCCGGTGGGCCTCAAGCTGCTCGACGCAGAAGAGCCGCTCTACGATCCGGCCGAACTGTACGGGGTGATCCCCACCGACACCCGCAAGCCCTACGACGTCCGCGAAGTCATCGCCCGCATCGTCGACGGCTCGCGCTTCGACGAGTTCAAGGCGCGCTACGGCACCACCCTGGTCACCGGCTTTGCCCACCTCTACGGCATGCCCATCGGCATCGTCGCCAACAACGGAATCCTGTTCGGCGAATCGGCCCAGAAGGGCGCCCACTTCATCGAGCTGTGCGCCCAGCGCGGCGTGCCGCTGGTCTTCCTGCAGAACATCACCGGCTTCATGGTCGGCCGCAAGTACGAGAACGGCGGCATCGCCAAGGACGGCGCCAAGATGGTCACGGCGGTGGCCACCGCCCAGGTGCCCAAGCTCACCGTGCTGATCGGCGGCAGCTTCGGCGCCGGCAACTACGGCATGTGCGGCCGTGCCTACAGCCCCCGTTTCCTGTGGATGTGGCCCAACAGCCGCATCTCCGTGATGGGTGGCGAGCAGGCCGCCAGCGTGCTCGCCACCGTGCGTCGGGACGGCATCGAGGCCAAGGGCGGCAGCTGGAGCAAGGATGACGAGGAGGCCTTCAAGTCGCCGATCCGTCAGCAGTACGAAGACCAGGGCCACCCGTATTACGCCACCGCCCGCCTGTGGGACGACGGCGTGGTGGACCCGGCGCAGACCCGCCGGGTGCTCGGCCTGTCCCTGTCGGCCAGCCTTAATGCGCCGATCCAGCCGACCCGCTTCGGCCTGTTCCGGATGTAAGGGGGCGCCATGTACGAAACCCTCGAAATCACCCGCGAAGGCGGCGTCGCCACGCTGTGGATGAATCGCCCGGACGTGCATAACGCCTTCAACGAGCAACTCATCGCCGAACTGACCGTGGCCTGCCGGGAGCTGGATGCCGATGACAGCGTGCGCTTGATGGTGCTGGCTGGTCGTGGCAAGAGCTTCTCCGCCGGCGCCGACCTCAACTGGATGCGCCGCGCCGCCGATGCCTCGGTGGAGGAAAACCTCCATGATGCTCGCAAGCTCGCCGGTATGCTGCGCACCCTGGCCGAGATGCAGAAGCCGACCATCGCCCGCGTCCATGGCGCGGCCCTGGGGGGCGGCATGGGGCTGGCTTCGGCCTGCGACATCTGCATCGCCGGGGAAGGCGCCGTGTTCGCCACCTCCGAGGTCAAGTTCGGGATCATCCCCTCGGCGATCAGCCCCTACGTGATCCGCGCCATCGGTTCGCGCCAGGCCCACCGCTATTTCCAGACCGCCGAGCGGATTTCTGCTGCGCGGGCCGCCGACCTGGGGCTGGCCCACGAGGCCGTGCCCGCCGACCAGCTGGACGCCACGGTGCAGGCTGTGGTGACGGCCCTGCTGCAGGGCGGCCCCAGGTCCCAGGCGGCGGCCAAGGATCTGATTCGCGCGGTGGCCGATCGTCCGGTGAGTGACGAGGTCGTCGAGGATACCGCCCGCCGCATCGCCACCCTGCGCGCCACGCCCGAAGCGAAGGAGGGCCTCGCCGCCTTCCTCGACAAGCGTCCGGCGGCCTGGGTGAGCGGCTGAACCTGTAGGGGCGGCTTCGGCCGCCCAACCTGAATCGACGTCCGCGGGCGGCTGAAGCCGCCCCTACAAGAAAGCGGGAGACAAGCATGTTCAATAAGATACTGATCGCCAACCGGGGGGAGATCGCCTGCCGGGTGATCAAGACCGCTCGCCGCCTGGGCATCAAGACGGTGGCCGTGTATTCCGAGGCCGACGCGGGTGCCCGCCACGTGCGCCTGGCCGACGAGGCGGTGTTCATCGGCCCGGCCGCCGTGCGCGAGAGCTATCTCGTCATCGACAAGATCATTGCCGCGGCGCAGCAGACCGGTGCCCAGGCCATCCACCCGGGCTACGGGTTCCTGTCCGAGAACGAGGATTTCTGCGAGGCCTGCGACAAGGCCGGCATCGTCTTCATCGGCCCGCCGGTGTCGGCCATCCACGCCATGGGCTCCAAGTCCGAGGCCAAGAAGCTGATGGAGAAGGCCCGGGTGCCCCTTACCCCCGGCTATCACGGCGACAACCAGGAGCCCGGCTTCCTCAACGTCCAGGCCGACGCCATCGGCTATCCGGTGCTGATCAAGGCCGCCGCCGGCGGTGGCGGCAAGGGCATGCGCCTGGTGGAGAAGAGCGCCGACTTCCTCGAGGCCCTGGCCTCCTGCAAGCGCGAGGCCGCCTCCAGTTTCGGCAGCGACCACGTGCTGGTCGAGAAATACCTGACCCGCCCGCGCCACATCGAGATCCAGGTGTTCGGCGACACCCACGGCAACTACGTCTACCTGTTCGAGCGCGACTGTTCCGTCCAGCGCCGCCACCAGAAGGTGCTGGAAGAGGCGCCCGCGCCGGGCATGACCCTGGCGCGCCGCGCCGCGATGGGCAAGGCTGCGGTGGATGCGGCCCGCGCGGTGGGCTATGTGGGCGCCGGGACGGTGGAGTTCATCGCCAACCAGGACGGCAGCTTCTACTTCATGGAGATGAACACCCGCCTGCAGGTGGAGCACCCGGTGACCGAGATGATCACCGGCCTCGACCTGGTGGAGTGGCAGCTCCGCGTGGCCTCCGGCGAACCCCTGCCGCTGGCCCAGGAGCAGCTGGCGATCAACGGCCACGCCCTCGAGGCGCGCATCTACGCCGAGGATCCGTCCAAGGGCTTCCTGCCTTCCACCGGCCGCCTGGTGCACCTTGCGCCGCCGGAAGAAGGCGTGCATGTGCGGGTCGACACCGGCGTGGAGGAGGGCGACGAGATCTCGCCCTTCTACGACCCGATGATCGCCAAGCTGATCGTCTGGGACGTGAACCGCGACCGGGCCCTCGCGCGCATGCTGCAGGCCCTGGCCGAGTACCGGGTGGTCGGCGTCGCCAACAACATCGAGTTCCTGTCCCGCCTCACCGCCTGCCCGGCCTTCGCCAATGCGGACCTGGACACCGGCCTGATCGAGCGCGAGAAGGACTACCTCTTCCCCGAGGATGCCGGCGCCAGCCGTGAGGCCTGGCTCGGCGTGGCCCTGGCCGAACTGCTGCGCGAAAAGGCGCGGGCCGGCCAGATGGCCGAGCGCCACCCGGAACCGGCCTCGCCCTGGCACCAGCGGGACGGCTGGCGCCTCAATGCGGCGGCCCGGCGGACCCTGATCTTCCGCCTCGGCGAGGAGCAGAAATCCCTGGTCATCGACAACCGCGGCGGCAACTTTGCGATCACCCTTGATGGGGCGACCAGCATCGCCAGCGGCCAGCTCAATCCCCGCGGCCTGCTGCGCGCCGAGTTCGACGGCCTGCGCACCACCGCCACCGTGGTGGTGGCCGGCGAGCGCCGGCATGTCTTCGGCCATGGCCGGGCCTGGCAGTTTGCCGCCGTCGATCCGCTGCACCACAGCGGCGAGGGCGGCGGCGCCGAGGGCGGCCTGCTGGCGCCCATGCCGGGCAAGGTCATCGCGCTGATCGCCGCCGAGGGCGCCGTGGTGGAAAAGGGCGCCCCGCTGCTGATCCTGGAAGCCATGAAGATGGAGCACACCATCACCGCGCCGGCTGCCGGCACGGTGAAGGGCTTCCGCTTCGGCATCGGCGACCAGGTGGGTGATGGCGCCGAGCTGGTGGATTTCGAGCCGACCCCGGCCTGACGGCAGGGCACGGCGGACACAGGGAAAGACTGCATCCATACGGAAACACGGTCAGGCAGCCCGCGCAGATGGGCACCGGCCACTTTTCATCTCGAGAGCGAGTGAGAGGAGACAGCATGAGTGAACTGAGTTACGTCCACGGCGCATCCGACAAGCGCCTGATCGGCCAGACTGTCGGCCGGTTCTTCGATGAGGCCTGCGCCCGTCACGGGGCGCGGGAGGCCCTGGTGGTGCGCCATCAGAACGCGCGCCTGACCTACGCCGAACTGCGCCTGAAGGTGGATGCGCTGGCCTGCAGCCTGATCCGCCTGGGGCTGGCACCGGGCGAGCGCATTGGCATCTGGTCCCAGAACAACCTGGAATGGGCGCTGACCCAGTTCGCCACGGCGAAGGCGGGGCTGGTGCTGGTGAACATCAATCCGGCCTACCGGCGCAGTGAGTTGGAGTACGCGCTGAACAAGGTCGGGTGCCGGGCGCTGATCCTGTCGCCGGCCTTCAAGAGCAGCGATTACCTGACCATGCTGGGCGATCTGGCGCCGGAGCTGGGGCATTGCGAGCCGGGCCTGCTGCGGGCCCATGCGCTGCCCACCCTCGAGATCGTGATCCGGATGGGCGGCGACCGTTCGCCGGGCATGCTCAATTTCGACGACCTGCTCGCCTCTCCGTCCCGGGACGAGCTGGGTGAGCTGGAGTTGCTGGGCGAGAAGCTGCAGTTCGATGACCCCATCAACATCCAGTTCACCTCCGGTACCACCGGCAACCCCAAGGGTGCCACGCTGTCCCACCACAACATCCTCAACAACGGCTTCTTCGTCGGCGAGGCGATCCGCCTGGTGCCGGGCGACCGGGTGTGCATCCCGGTGCCGCTGTACCACTGCTTCGGCATGGTGATGGGCAACCTGGGGTGCCTGACCCACGGCGCAACCATGGTCTATCCGGCCGAGGCCTTCGAGCCGTTGGCGGTGCTGCAGACGGTGGCCGACGAAAAGTGCACTGCCAGCTATGGCGTGCCCACCATGTTCATCGCCCAGCTGGATCACCCGGAGTTCAGCCGCTTTGACCTGTCCAGCCTGCGCACCGGCATCATGGCAGGCAGCCCCTGTCCGATCGAGGTGATGAAGCGCGTCATCGACAAGATGAACATGGGCGAAGTGACCATCGCCTATGGCATGACCGAGACCTCCCCGGTGAGCTTCCAGAGCGGCACCGATGACTCCATCGAGCGCCGGGTGTCTACGGTGGGCCGGGTCCAGCCCCATTGCGAGGTGAAGATCGTCGATACCGACGGGCGCATCGTCCCGAGGGGGACTCCAGGCGAGTTGTGTACCCGGGGCTATTCGGTGATGCTCGGATATTGGGGCGACGAGGCCAAGACCGCCGAGGCCATCGACCGGGCGGGCTGGATGCATACCGGCGACATCGCCGTGATCGACGATGAAGGCTTCTGCAACATCGTCGGCCGCATCAAGGACATGGTCATCCGCGGCGGTGAGAACATCTACCCGCGGGAGATCGAGGAGTTCCTGTATCGCCATCCAAAGATCCTCGATGTGCAGGTGGTAGGTGTGCCGGACAAGAAATACGGGGAAGAACTGTGCGCCTGGATCATCGTGCGCGAGGGCGAGAAGCTCTCGGAGGACGAGGTCCGCGCCTTCTGCCAGGGGCAGATCGCCCACTACAAGATCCCGCGCTACATCAGCTTCGTGGACAGCTTTCCGATGACCGTGACCGGCAAGATCCAGAAGTTCCAGATCCGCGAGAAAATGAAGCAGACTCTCGGCCTCCAGGATTCAGCCACCGCCTAAAGGAAGGAAGCACTAAGCCATGGATCTGCCGCGACGCGTCCGCATCGTCGAAGTCGGCCCCCGCGATGGGCTGCAGAACGAGAAGCAACTGGTCAGCACCGACATCAAGGTCGAGCTGATCGCCCGCCTCGGTGCCGCCGGTCTGCCGGCCATCGAGGCCACCTCCTTCGTGTCGCCCAAGTGGGTGCCGCAGATGGGCGACAACGCAGACGTGATGGCCCGGATCCAGCGCCTGCCCGGCGTGGACTACCCTGTCCTCACGCCCAACCTTCAGGGTTTCCAGTCGGCCCTGGCGGCCGGGGCGCAGGAGGTGGCTGTCTTCGCTGCCGCTTCCGAGTCCTTCAGCCGCAAGAACATCAACTGCAGCATCGCCGAATCCCTGGCCCGCTTCGAGCCGGTCATGGCGGCGGCGAAGGCTGCGGGCGTCCGGGTACGTGGCTACGTGTCCTGCGTGCTGGGTTGCCCCTACGAGGGTGACATCGCGCCGGAGGCGGTGGCCGATGTGGCAGCGACCCTGTTCGACATGGGGTGCTACGAGGTCAGCCTGGGTGACACCATCGGTGTGGGTACCCCGGGCAAGACCCGCCGCATGCTCGACGCGGTCGCCCGCCGGGTGCCGATCGACAAGCTCGCCGGCCACTATCACGACACCTACGGCCAGGCCCTGGTGAACATCTATGCATCCCTGGAGGCCGGTGTCGCCACCTTCGATGCCTCCATTGCCGGTCTGGGCGGCTGCCCCTATGCGGTGGGGGCTTCGGGCAATGTGGCGACCGAGGATGTGGTGTACATGCTCGACGGGCTGGGCATCGAGACGGGCATCAGCCTGGATGCGCTAGTCGAAACCTCCGGCTGGATCTGTACGCAGATTGGCCGTGCCTGTGGCTCCCGGGTCAGTCTGGCCAAGGGGGCGTGCGCCCGCTGAAAGGCATGGCCTTGTTTTCCCAGAAGGTTTGTGCCAATATCACCGGCTCGCCCGTCTGAGTCCAGTCGGGCGGTCCGTTTTTTACCTTGCCCTACCGTTCGCATGACGGGGGGTTTTGATCCAGAAGGAGATCTCATGCGGCATTACGAAGTCGTATTCATCGTTCACCCCGATCAGAGCGAGCAAGTGCCCGCCATGATCGAGCGTTACCGTTCCCTCGTGACCTCCCAGGGCGGCCAAGTGCATCGCCTGGAAGACTGGGGCCGTCGTCAGCTGGCCTACCCGATCCAGAAGATCCACAAGGCCCACTACGTGCTGATGAACATCGAATGTGATCAGCCCACCATCGCCGAGCTGGAGCATGGCTTCAAGTTCAACGATGCCGTGCTGCGTCATCTGTCCATCCGCATGAAGGCCGCCGTCACCACCCCGTCGCCGATGATGAAGGAAGAGAAGGCTCGCTCCCTGACTTCCGGCTCCGGTGAAGAGGCCAAGCCGGCCGCCGAGCAGCCCGCCGCCTGAGTTGCAGGAGCAGGGTCGCAACAGTTTTCAGATTGATGGTGTCCTGAGCGAGCTCGGGGCTCTGCGCTACTCTCCCGGCGGTGTGCCGGTGATGTCAGGGCGTATCGAGCACCGTTCGCGGCAGGTGGAAGCAGGAGTCCCGCGAGAAGTGGGGCTGGAGCTGTCGGTGGTGGCCGTGGGTGACAAGGCGAAATTGCTCGCCGCAGTGCGCCTCGGCTCCAGTGTACGGCTCGCAGGCTTCCTGGCGGCGAGAAGCCTCAAGAGCAGGGCGCCTGTGTTGCACATCGATACGATCGAATTTTTGGAAGGAACGAATCATGGCATTCAAGCCAGCAGTGAAGCGTAAGGACGACCGTGGTGGTCGCAGCCTCTTCAAGCGTCGCAAGTTCTGCCGCTTCAGCGCAGAGAAAATCGAAGAAATCGACTACAAGGATGTGGACATCCTGAAGGATTTCGTCACCGAAAACGCCAAGATCATGCCGGCTCGCATCACCGGCACCAAGTCGGGCTACCAGCGTCAGCTGTCCACCGCGATCAAGCGTGCGCGCTTCCTCGCCCTGCTGCCCTACACCGACCTGCACCAGTAATCCCGGAGAGACAGCATGCAAATCATTCTTTTGGACAAGGTTGTCAACCTGGGTGGTCTGGGTGATGTGGTCAAGGTCAAGGACGGCTACGCCCGTAACTACCTGATCCCGCAAGGCAAGGCCAAGCGCGCCAACACCGCCAACCTGGCTGAGTTCGAAGCCCGTCGTGCCGAGCTTGAGCGCATTGCCGCCGAGCAGCTGGCTGCGGCCCAGGCTCAGGGCGAGAAGCTGGAAGGCACCACCGTCACCATCACCCGCAAGTCGGGCGTGGATGGCCGCCTGTTCGGCTCCGTGACCAATGCCGACATCGCTGAAGCCCTCAAGGCTCTCGGCTTTGCCGTCGAGAAGGCTGCCGTGCGCATGCCGGACGGTCCGCTCAAGACCGTTGGCGAGAGCCAGCTGGTTGTCTCCCTGCACACCGATGTGACTGCTAACATCAACGTGGTTGTGGCCGGCGAGCACTGATCAGGCGCGCTTAGCGTGCTTTCAAGAAAGGCTGCCTTGTGCAGCCTTTTTTGTTTTCCGGCCTCTTGTTCCTGCTTAATTGCCTCCGTGGTGTCCCATGCGTAAATCTCAAAGCCAATCCGATGATCCCGTGATGTCAGCCCTGCGGCTGCCTCCTCATTCCATCGAGGCGGAGCAGTCCCTGCTCGGCGGGCTGCTCATTGACAACACGGTATGGGAGCGGGTCGGGGATGTCGTCAATGAGGCCGATTTCTATCGTGACGATCATCGCCGGATCTTCCGTCAGATTGCACGGCTGATCGAGATGGGCAAGCCGGCCGACGTGGTCACCGTTTTCGAGGCGCTCGAAAAGAACGGCGAGGCGGAACACGTGGGGGGGCTGTCCTACCTGGGTGAGATCGCCAACAGCACGCCGTCGGCAGCCAACGTGCGGCGCTATGGCGAAATCATCCGGGAGCGGGCGATCCTGCGCAAGCTCGTGTCGGTGGGTGATCAGATCGCGGCGAGCGCCCTCACGCCCTCCGGCAAGGACGCCAAGACCCTGCTCGACGAGGCTGAGGCCAAGGTCTTCGAGATTGCGGAGGCGGGTGCGCGGACTGTGAGTGGGTTCGTGCCCATTCAGCCCATCCTCGGCCAGGTGGTGGATCGCATCCAGGAGCTCTATGACCGCGATTCGCCGGCGGGTATCACTGGCGTGCCGACGGGGATCGCCGACCTCGACGAGAAGACCTCGGGCCTGCAACCGTCGGACATGATCGTGCTGGCTGCGCGCCCGGGTATGGGCAAGACCTCGCTGGCGCTCAATATTGCCGAGTCGGTGGCGGTGGAGGCGGGTTTGCCGGTTGCTGTGTTTTCAATGGAAATGCCGGGCACCCAGTTGGCCACCCGTTTCCTGTCTTCCGTGGGGCGCATCGATCAGCACAAGATCCGTACCGGCAAGCTGACGGACGAGGAGTGGCAGCGTCTCACCTATGCGCTGGGGAAGCTCCATGAGGCGCCGATCTTCATCGACGAGACGCCCGGCCTGAATCCGACGGACTTGCGGGCACGCTGCCGGCGCTTGCATCGGCAGTGCGGGCGTCTGGGGCTGATTGTCATCGACTACCTGCAGCTGATGACTTCCATGAAGGAGAGTGACAACCGTTCGGCGGAGCTGTCGGAGATCTCCCGCTCGGTGAAGTCCCTGGCCAAGGAGTTGCACGTCCCGATCATCGCCTTGTCGCAGCTCAACCGAAGTCTGGAGCAGCGCCCGAACAAGCGGCCGGTGGCCTCGGACCTGCGGGAGTCCGGCGCTATCGAGCAGGATGCGGACATCATCATGTTCATCTACCGCGACGAGATCTATAACCCGGACTCTCCCGACAAGGGGATGGCTGAATTGATCATCTCCAAGCATCGTAATGGCTCGACAGGCACGATCCGGATGACCTTCCTTGGCGAATTCACCCGCTTTGAAAACTATGTGGGGGCGCCCAGCTACTGAGCGGCTGTTCGGGTGTTGTGAAGATTATTTTTGGTAAAGATGTTGACGGGCTTCGATAGTTATATATAATTCGCCCTCTTCGCTGCAGCGCAAACGGAAACGTGGCGCTGGGGCGGTGAAGAGGGTTCTGGAGTTGATCCGGGTCCTGCGTTGAGCGGGTTTGTTTTTGAGCGAGTTTGCTGGAAACAAATGCTTGACAGG
>WBTZ01000138.1 GCA_009026175.1 Zoogloea sp.
GATCCAGCCGCGCCGCTGCCGGTCGTGGAGGCACCGCCGGCGCCGCGCCTGGATCTGGAAGAAGCGCCTGCACCCGCAGCCGCAGCCGCGGACGCCACCCCCGCCATGCTGACCGCGGCCTGGGCGGCCGCCTGGTCAGCGGGCGACTATGCAGCCTACCGCAGCTTCTATGCGGTGGACTTCAGGCCGGGCCGGGGGCGCAGCCTGTCAGACTGGGAAGAAGAACGGCGCCAGCGCCTGGCCCAGGCCCGCGCACCGCAGATCCTCATCGAGGACATGCAGGCTCGCTCCGCACGTGCCGGGCGGGTCAGCCTGCGCTTCATACAGCGCTACAGCGCCGGGCATTACCAGGATGTGGTGCGCAAGCAACTCGACTGGATACGCCAGGACGGGCGCTGGAAGATCGTCGCGGAAACTGTCCAGGCCGTGCCGGCCAACACCACGGCCGACGCCAGCCCGGCCCCCTGAGGCCGGACAGCAGGACTACAGCCCCAGCTCGCCCCACATCTCGTCCACCCGCTTCTTCACCGCCGGATCCATGGTGATCGGCGTGCCCCACTCACGGTTGGTCTCACCAGGCCACTTGTTGGTGGCATCCAGCCCCATCTTGGACCCCAGCCCGGCCACCGGGCTGGCGAAATCCAGGTAATCGATGGGTGTGTTGTCCACCAGGGTGGTGTCGCGGGTGGCATCCATGCGGGTGGTCAGGGCCCAGATCACTTCCTTCCAGTCACGGATGTTCACGTCCTCGTCCACCACGATGATGAACTTGGTGTACATGAATTGGCGCAGGAAGCTCCAGATGCCGAACATCACCCGCTTGGCATGGCCCGGGTACTGCTTGCGGATGCTCACCACTGCCAGCCGGTACGAACACCCCTCCGGCGGCAGGTAGAAGTCCACGATCTCGGTGAACTGCTTCTGCAGCAGGGGCACGAAGACTTCGTTGAGCGCCAGGCCCAGCATGGCCGGCTCATCGGGCGGCTTGCCGGTATAGGTGCTGTGGTAGATCGGGTCGCGGCGGCTGGTGATGCGTTCGATGGTGAACACCGGAAACTCGGCCTGCTCGTTGTAGTAGCCGGTGTGGTCCCCGTACGGACCCTCCATGGCCGTTTCACCGGGATGGATCACCCCCTCGAGCACGATCTCGGCAGAGGCCGGCACCTGCAGATCCGAGCCCAGGCACTTCACCAGCTCGGTCTTGGCGCCGCGCAGGAGGCCGGCAAACTGGTATTCCGACAGGCTGTCGGGCACCGGGGTGACTGCGCCCAGGATGGTCGCCGGATCGCAGCCGAGCACGACCGCCACCGGAAAGGGCTTCCCGGGATTGGCCAGCTGATGGTCACGGAAGTCCAGGGCACCGCCCCGGTGGGCCAGCCAGCGCATGATGACCTTGTTGGAACCCAGCACCTGCTGGCGATAGATGCCCAGGTTCTGGCGGGTCTTGCTGGGGCCGCGGGTGACCACCAGGCCCCAGGTGATCAGGGGCGCGGCGTCGCCGGGCCAGCAGTGCTGGATGGGCAGGCTCGCCAAATCCACGTCCTTGCCCTCCTTCACCACTTCCTGGCAGGGAGCCGAAGACACGACCTTCGGCGACATGTTGAGGACCTGGCGGAACACCGGCAGCTTGTCCCAGGCATCCTTGAGCCCCCGGGGCGGCTCCGGCTCCTTGAGGAAGGCGAGCAGCTTGCCGACCTCCCGCAGGGCGCTCTGCCAATCCTCACCGCTTTCCCCCATGCCGAGGGCGACCCGTTGGGGGGTGCCGAACAGGTTGGCCAGCACCGGCACGCTGTGGCCGCGCGGCTTCTCGAAGAGGATCGCCGGACCGCCGGACCGCAGCACGCGGTCGCAGATCTCGGTCATCTCCAGGTGGGTATCCACGGGAACGCTGATCCGCTTGAGTTCGCCGAGGCGCTCCAGCTGGAAGATGAAGTCACGAAGGTCGGAATAGCGCATGGCGAAAGGGCCAACTGGGAAGAGATGAACGGAAACAGGCCCCGCGCTCATCGAAGCGCGGACCGCCTCCTCCGGCGGAGGGGGCGTCATTTCTTGGGAGGGCCTGCGGAAACGGCCGCACGCAGGCGGCCGTCAAGGGACTGACTGGCAAGGAAGGCGTCAGTCGAGCAAGGCGTTGATGGCGCGGATATCCTCGTCGCCAAGCGTGCCTGCCGCAGCCTTGAGCTTGAGCTGAGCCATCAGGGTGTCGTAGCGGGCCTTGGCCAGCTTCTGGTTGGTGTCATACAGCTGGCTCTGGGCGTTGAGCACGTCGATATTGATGCGCACCCCCACGTCGTAGCCCAGCTTGTTGGCCTCCAGGGCCGAGGTGGACGACACCTGCGCCGCCTCGTAGGCCTTGACCTGGGCAAGTCCGCTCGTGACGCCCAGATAGGCCTGACGGGCATTCTGGGCGGCGGTGCGACGTGCCAGATCGAGATCGGCCGCCGCCTTGTCACGCAGCGACGCCGCTTCGCGTACCCGGGAATTCACGGCACCGCCCTGGAACAGCGGCATGGACAGCTGCACGCCGACCACGGCGGTGTCGGTATCGGTACGGGTCGGTGTGGCGATACCGCTGAAGGCTGCCGTGGAGCCCACCGAATTGCCGTAGCTGGCCACCAGGTCGAGGGTCGGCAGATGCGCGGCACGGTTGCGCTCAACCTCACGGCTGGAGATCTCACCGACCACCTGGGCCGCCTGGACGTACAGGTTTCCACCTTCGGCCGCGCTCACCCACGACTGGATGTCGGCCGGCTCCGGCCGGCTCAGGGCCACCCCCTTGCGCAGTCCCTTGAGTGCTTCCGGCGCCTTGGCGGTGAGCACCTGGAGGGCATTCCGCTTGACCTCGAGATCGCTCTCGGCGGCAAGCACCTGGGCCGAAGACAGATCGGAGCGGGACTGGGCCTCGTGCACATCGGTGATGGTGACGGTGCCTACCTCGAAGCTCTTGCGGGCCAGGGCAAGCTGCTGTCCGTTGGCTTCGTTGAGCGCCTTGGCCGCGGCCAGCACGTCCTGGGCGGTGAGCACATCGAAATAGGCCTGGGCGGCGCGCAGGGCCAGATCCTGCCGGGCCAGCTGGTACTGGGCTTCGGCCAGGGTGCCCTGGAGCTCGCCCTGCTTGTACTGCACCCAGTTCTGCCAGCGGAACAGCGGCTGGGCAAGTTGTACCTGCCAGCCGTTGGTGTTGTACTTGCGCGTGACCGGGACATGGTTGAGATCGGCATTGTTCCAGTTGCTGTTGCCGCTCAGGCTGAGCGACGGCAGCAGACCGGCCCGCGCCTGGGGCAGCTTCTCGAGGCCTGCATCCCGGGACGCCAGCGCCCCTGCCAGCGTGGCATCGTTGGCGAGCGCTTCGCGATAGACCTGTTCAAGGTCGGCCGCCACGGCAGCGCCGCTGGCCAGCCCCACCACCATCGCGATGGTCACACCACCAAGCCGTCTAATCATGTTTTCCGCCATCGTGTTGTTGTCAAAGACTCAGTAACGGGGCATGGCCGGATCCACCTGGAGCGCCCACTGATCAACCCCGCCGGCGAGGTTGATCATGCGGGAAAACCCCCGGCTCTCCAGGAACATCACCACCTGCATGCTGCGTCCGCCGTGATGGCAGATGGCGACGATCTCGGCATCCGGGTCCAGCTCCTCGGAGCGGGACGGCACCGTGGCCATGGGCATGTGCATCGAGCCCGGGATGGCGCAGTACTGGAATTCATTGGGCTCGCGCACATCGAGCAGGACCGGGGCCGGGCGGGCCGGATCCTGCAGCCATGCGGCAAGCTCGTTCGGGGTGATCTGCCTCATGACCTCGACCGCTCAGAACTTGAACTGGCTCTTGCGCGGAGCGTTGCGCATCATCGGCACCGCGTTCTCGAAGAGGGATTCGGTGCGGTACTGGCCTTCGGCGACGCAGGTCACCAGCTGGGCCGTGGCCAGGCGCTCGTCGCCGACGAAGGCGAACAGGCGGCCACCCACCTTGACCTGCTGCAGCAGGGACTCGGGGATCTGGGGCACGCCGCCGGACACCACGATCAGGTCGTAGGGCGCGTTGCTGGGCCAGCCGCAGATCGCATCGCCTTCCTCGACGATGACGTTCTCGACGCCGTAGCGCTTGAGGTTCTCGTGGGCCATGGTGACCAGGGCCGGCTCGATATCGACAGTGCGCACCCAGTCGGCCTTGGCAGCCAGCAGCGCAGCGAAGTAGCCGGAGCCCGCGCCCACCTCGAGGACCTTGTCGGAACGCTTGACCTGAATGGCCTGGAGGATCTTGCCCTCGATGACCGGCACCAGCATGCTGCCGCCGTGGCCCAGGGGAATCTGTGCCTCGGACAGGGCCAGGGCCTTGCAGGCCTCCGGCACGAACTCTTCGCGGCGAACGCTCATCAGCAGGTCGAGCACGCCAAAGTCCAGCACCTCCCAGGGGCGGATCTGTTGCTCGACCATGTTGTACCGTGCTTGCTCGAAATTCATTATGTGACTCCCGGGTAAATATTAGCACAAGCTAATATCGATGATCTGCATGCCTGAAACTTTGCAAAAACCTTCGAATTTTAGCTTACTTGAGCGGGACTTAGATCATCGGCAGCACTCTTCACGCCCGGTTCCCGGCGCACCCGGTACCAGGCGGCATAAAGCGCGGGTACGAACAGCAAGGTCAGCAGGGTGGCCACGATCAGCCCTCCCATGATCGCCACCGCCATCGGCCCGAAGAAGGCGCTGCGGGTCAGCGGGATCATCGCCAGCACGGCCGCCGCCGCGGTGAGTGCGATGGGGCGCAGCCGGCGCACGGCGGACTCGACGATGGCTTCCCACAGGCCCAGGCCCTTTTCCACGTCCTGCTCGATCTGGTCCACCAGGATCACCGAGTTGCGCATGATCATGCCGAACAGGGCGATGGTGCCGAGCATGGCGACAAAGCCGAAGGGCTTGTTGAAGAGCAGCAGGAACAGCACCACCCCGATCAGGCCCAGGGGCGCCGTGAGCACCACCATGGTGGTCCGCGAGAAGCTGCCCAGCTGGACCATCAGCACCGTAAAGACCACCGCGAAGAACAGGGGGAAGCCGGCGTTGACCGAACTCTGCCCCTTGCCGCTCTCCTCCACCGCGCCGCCGGTCTCGATGCGGTAGCCCGCCGGCAGACGCGCCCGGATCGGCTCCAGCAGCGGCTCCACCTGGGCGGTCACGGTCGGGGCCTGGATCCGGCTGTCGTAGATCTGGCCGCGCACGGTGATGCTCGGCTCCCGGTTGCGACGCCAGATCAAGCCTTGTTCGTAGGCATAGCTGACGCTTGCCACCTGCCCGAGGGGCACCGGCTTGCCGGTGCGGGTCGGGATGGACAGCTCCCCCACCAGCGACAGCTTGTCCCGTTCGAGCGCGTCGGCCCGCAGGATCACGTCGATGGACTCGATGCCCTCCCGGTAGCTGGTGGCAGCCAGGCCGCGCAGGGAGGTGTTGAGGAAGTTGGCCACGTCCTGGGTGGTCAGCCCCACCAGGCGCGCCTTGTACTGGTCCACGTCGACCCGCAGCACCTTGGACTGCTCGTCCCAGTCGAGCTGCACGTCCGACAAGCTGGGGTTGGCCCGCATCACATCGGCCATCTCCGCCGCGTAGCGGCGCACGGTGGGGATATCCGGCCCGCTGATCCGGAACTGCACCGGGAAGCCCACCGGGGGGCCGTTCTCGAGGCGGGTGATGTTGGCGCGCAGGTTGGTGAAGTCGTGCTTGAACAGCTCGATCATGCGATCGCGGAGGGCCTCCCGGGCCGGGATGCTGTCGGTGAGGATCACGAACTGGGCAAAATTGGCCGCCGGCAGCTGCTGGTCGAGGGGCAGGTAGAAGCGGGGGCTGCCGGTACCCACGTAGGTCACGTAGTTGCGGAGGCCCTCCTCCCTGGCCAGCACCTTCTCGAGCTTCTCGGCCTCCGCCTGGGTGGCGCGCAGGCTGGCGCCTTCGGGCAGGCGCAGGTCGATCAGCAGCTCCAGGCGGGTCGAGCTGGGGAAGAACTGCTGCTGTACCGCACCGAATCCGACCATCGCAACGACAAAGATGCCCAGGGTGGCGCCGATCACCGTCCAGCGGTGGCCCACGCACCAATTCACCACGGCGCGGAAGCGGTTGTAGAAGGGGGTCCGGAAAACCTCGTCCTCCTCGCCCTCGAAATGGGGCTCGCCCAGGCCGATGCGCGTTTTGAAGGCCTCCAGGCGGGGAAAGCGGCGGGCCAGCCACGACGCCTTGCGCGGCGCCCGCGGGTCGGGCAGCAGCTTGTAGCCCAGGTAGGGCACCACGATCACCGCCGCCAGCCAGGAGGCCAGCAGGGCGATGGCGTTCACCTGGAAGATCGAGCGGGTGTACTCGCCGGTGGACGACTGGGCGGTGGCGATCGGCAGGAAGCCGGCCACCGTCACCAGGGTGCCCGACAGCATCGGCCCGGCGGTGCTGGTGTAGGCAAAGGCCGCCGCGCGGGAGCGCTCCCAGCCCTGCTCCATCTTCACCAGCATCATCTCGACGGCGATGATCGCATCATCCACCAGCAGGCCGAGGGCCAGGATCAATGCGCCCAGCGAGATCTTGTGCAGGCCCACGTCGAACAGGCGCATGCCGAAGAAGGTCACCGCCAGCACCAGCGGAATCGATAGGGCCACCACCAGGCCGGTACGCAGGCCCAGCGAGAAGAAACACACCACCAGCACGATGATCACCGCCTCGGCCAGCGACTTGACGAACTCGTCGATGGAACGGGTCACCGCCTCGGGCTGGCTGGCCACCTCGGCCAGGTCCAGGCCGACCGGCAAGGCGCCCTGGATGCTCGCGGTGGCGCTCTTGAGGTTGCGCCCCAGGGCGATGATGTCGCCGCCCTTGGCCATCGACACTCCCAGGCCCAGGGCGTTCTGCCCCTGATAGCGGAAGCCCGGCGCCGGCGGCTCGACGAAGCCCCGCGCCACGGTGGCGATGTCACCGATGCGGAGCTCTCGCCCGCCGGCCTGGATGCGCGTCTCGCGGATCGCCTCGACCGTGTCGTAGGCGCCGCTGGGGCGCAGGTAGATGCGCTCGTCCTTCGTTTCGAAATACCCGCCCGGCGCCACGGCGTTCTGGCGCGCCAGGGCGTCGGTCACGGTCTGCACATCGAGCCCCAGGGTGGCCAGCTTGGTGTTGGACAGCTCCACGTAGATGCGCTGCTCCTGCTCGCCGATCAGGTCCACCTTGGCCACGCCGGGGACCCGCAGCAGCTCGCCACGGATCCGGTCGGCCTCGGCCTTCAGGCGGGCATAGTCGAAGCCATCGCCGGTCAGCGCATAGATGTTGCCGAAGACATCGCCGAATTCATCATTGAAATAGGGGCCGCGGATGCCCGTGGGCAGGGTGCCGCGGATGTCACCGATCTTCTTGCGGACCTGGTAGAAGACGTCGGGCACCTCCTTGGCGGGCGTCGAGTCCTTGGCCACGAACAGCACCACCGACTCACCGGGGCGGGAGTAGCTGCGGATGGTGTCCACGTAGGGGACTTCCTGCAGCTTCTTCTCGATGCGGTCGGTGACCTGCTCCTCCACCTCCCGCGCCGAGGCGCCGGGCCATTCGGAGCGCACCACCATCACCTTGAAGGTGAAAGGCGGATCCTCCGACTGGCCGAGGTTCTGGTAGGAGATCACGCCGATCAGGGCCAGCGCGACGATCAGGTAGCGGACCAGGGGCTGGTGATGCAGGGCCCACTCGGAAAGGTTGAAGCACTTCACGCTCAGCCCCCCGCCTTGACGGCCACGGGCAGCGCCGCAGCCGCGGGCTTGCCCCCGGTCACCGGCTTCAAGGCCTGACCGGCCACGATCTTGTGCACACCGGCCACCGCAATGATCTCACCCGCCTTGACGCCAGCGCTCAGCAGCACGCCATCCTCCCGGTATTGCGCGACGCTCACGTTGCGCAATACCGGCTTGACCAGCTCGCCATCGGCCTGCATCACCCACACGGCGCTGCTCCCCTGGTGCTCGAACACCGCGCTGGCCGGTACAAGCAGCGCGCCGTCACGCCCTGAGTCGGACGGCAGGATGACGTTGGCGGTCATGCCCAGCTGGACATCCGGCGTCGGTTCCAGGATGGAGATCCGCACGGCATAGGTGCGCGTCGCCGCGTCTGCCGCCGGTGCGATCTCGCGCACCCGCCCCTTGAGGCTGGCCTCGGGCCGTGCCCACAGGCGCACCAGCACCTGCCCGGACTTGCGCAGGTCGGCGATGCGGCTCTCCGGCACCCCGATCAACACCTCCCGCTCACCTTCGCGGGCCAGGCGCAGCACCGGCGTACCATCCTTGACCACCTGCCCGACCTCACCGCTGACCGCCGTGATGACGCCCGCCTGGTCGGCCACCAGGCTCGTGTAGCCGGCCTGGTTGCCGGCCACGGTGGCCTGGGCCTGGGCCTGTTCGACCCGTGCCGCGGCAGACTTGTAGGTGGCCTCCTTGGCCTCCAGCACGCTGCGGCTGACGAAGTTGCGGCCCACCAGGTCCCGGTAGCGCTCCATCTCGGCCTTGGCGAACACATATTCGTTGCGGGCCGCCGCCAGCTGGGCCCGTGCCGCCTCGGCCGACAGCCCGGCGTCGGTGGGGTCAAGCCGCGCCAGCAGCTGGCCGGGCTTCACGGAACTCCCCACATCCACCTTGCGTTCAATGATCTTGCCGGCGATGCGGAAGGACAGATCCGATTCATAGCGGGCCCGCACCTCGCCGGAATACACCGCGCCACCGGCCACGGGCGCCCCCGCCAGGACCTGCACGAGCACCGGGCGCGGCGCTTCGGCCACCGGTTCGGGATGGGAACAGGCGCCGAGCAGGGCCATGGCGAGCACGCCGGGAACAAGCTTGTGGATCATGCGGGAAGCTCCGGAGGCGCGACCAGCAGGCCGCGGAAGATCATGTCGAAATAGGTGTCGAAATAGGTCGGCGAAATCGGATTCGCCGCAGCCGCACAGGCCGCTGCACAACCTGCGATGGAATGCTTCCAGACCGACAGCATCAGCAAGGGGAAGAACACCAGCTGGCGCAGCGTCTCCACGTCGAGGGCGCGGAAGACGCCCTGCTCGACGCCGGTCTCGATGACCTTGCCAAGCAGGCTCATCCAGCGCTGGATCACGGCTTCGTTGTGATAGGCCGCGACCTCGGGGAAGTTGCGGGCCTCGGAGATGATCAGCTTGGAGATGCCACCCAGCTCGGTGGCCCCGACGTGGGTCCACCAGTCCAGCAGGATCTCCTTGAGGAGGCGCTCGGGATCGTCCTTCAGGGACTCCAGCTTGGCTTCCATCTCCTCGAACAAGGGCACCAGCCCCTCCTCGATCACGGCCCGGAACAAGGCCTCCTTGCTGTCGAAATAGAGGTAAAGGGTGCCCTTGGAGACGCCCGCGCGGGCGGCCACCTCATCGAGGCGGGTGGCGGCAAAGCCCTTCTCGATGAACAGGGACAGCGCGGCGGCGGCCAGCTCGGCAGGACGTGCCTCCTTGCGGCGCTGGCGGCGGGGGAAATCGGACTCGGTCATGCGGCTCACGTTAATGACTGACTGGTCAGTAATTTAGGCGACTCTGCCCCGTTTGTAAACCCGTGCCAGAGGGCATGACGCGTCCGGCCGTTCGGGCCGCGACGCAGCCCCCGCCTGCTTCACGAGGTCGTCCCGCAATACGCCTGGAGAAAATCCCCGCCGCCGACAGGCCGTCCAAACAGGTATCCCTGGAGACACTCGCAGCCCATCCCACGCAGGGTGCGTGCCTGCAGGTCGTTCTCCACCCCCTCCGCCACGACCTTGAGATCGAGGCTCCTGGCCATTGCCACAATGGCCCTGGTGAGCTCGAAGCTCTGCGGGTTGCCGGGCAGGCGGGAGACGAAAGCCCGGTCGATCTTGAGGGTGTCGAAGGGAAAACGGGTCAGGTAGGAGAGGGAGGAGTAGCCCGTGCCGAAGTCGTCCAGCGCCAGGCTGACGCCGAGCTCCTTCACGGCGGCAATGCGCATGTTCACGGCCTCGACGCTGGAGACCAGCACGCTCTCGGTCATCTCCAGCTCCAGCTCCCCGGGCGGGACGGCGGCACGGCGGAGGGCACGGTCGACGATGCGCGGTAGATCGGAATCCTTGAACTGTACTGCGGAGACATTGACCGACACCTGCAGCGGGCGCCCGCTGCGGGCCTTGAACTCCCGCGACAGCGCACAGGCCTCGTCGAGCACCCAGCTGCCGAGTTCCAGGATGCTGCCGTTCTCTTCGGCGATGGCGATGAACTCGTCGGGCCGCACCGGCCCCAGCACCGGATGTGTCCAGCGCAACAAGGCCTCGGCCTTCATCACCTCACCACTCTGCGCATCGACAATGGGTTGATAGGCCACCCAGATCTCGCCACGCGCGAGGGCCCCGCGCAGGGACATGTCGAGATCGAGGTGGCGCTCCAGGCGCTCGCTGGTCTCCCTGCCGTAGAAGCCGATCCGCTTGCGACCGCCGGCCTTGGCCTCGTACATGGCCGCATCGGCATTCTTGAGGAGCTGCTCCGCAGCTTGCCCATCGGCCGGGTAGAGGGCCGCCCCGACGGTCGCCGATACCATCAGGTGGCGATCGCCCAGCAGCACGGGCGGCTCAAAAGCCTCCAGGACCCGCTGGGCGCACTTCACCATTTCTGAACGACCATCGATGCGGTCGAGGAAAATGACGAACTCATCGCCACCGAAACGGGCCGCCGTGTCGGAGTGACGGGCGATGCCCTGGAGGCGCTCACCGATCTTGCGCAGCAGGGCGTCGCCACCGGCATGCCCGAGGAGATCATTGACCCGCTTGAAATGATCCAGGTCGATGAACAGCACGCCGCAGGAGTAACCCAGGCGCCCGGCCGCCTCCAGCCCCCGGGACATCCGCTCGACCAGCAGATTGCGATTGGGCAGGCCGGTGACTTCGTCATGATAGGCCCGGCGCATCAGCGCAGCCTGGTTACGTTCACGCTCCTCCAGGCTGCGCAGCTGCAGCATGATCATCGCCCGCCCCTGCCACTGCAGGCATGCGGCGCTGCTCTCGACGGGGAACTCGGTGCCATCGTAGCGGCGGCACTGCAGCCGCTCCGGGGCACCATCGATCACGGGCAGGCGGTCCAGGATGGGCTGACCGGATGCCAGCGCATTGCGCCATGGCCGGTCTGACTCGGGCAGCCGGAGTTCGCGCCGGGCGGCAGGATTGGCCCGGACGATGGCCCCGTCTTCATCGAGGATCAGCCAGGGGTTGCGCACGGCATCCGTGATGGTCTCGAGGCGCAGCTTTTCGCTCTGGATCTTGCGGATCTGAAGCTGGATCGTGCGCAGCAGCAGCAACACGATCGCGATGATCAGGAGGCTGGAAATCGCAATCCATTCGAGCCGGTAGAGCCAGCGCGCAGTGAGCTCATCCGTGCGCGTGGACAGCCCGACGAGGAGGGGCAGCCCCCCCACCTGCGCAAAGCTCACCAGGCGCACCGCGTGATCCACCGGACTCACCGCCTCGACGACGGATCGCCCGGCGTCACGCGCGTCCCGCGGAGGGCCGGAGCTCAGCCGGGACAACGCCTTGAAGACCTCCGGGCTCGTGCTGACATCCATGCCGACGACCTGTTCGCTGTACGGGTGGCGCGTCAGCACGCGGCCATTCGCCTTGCACACCAGTACGGCGAAGGACTTGCCCGCGAGCAGGCTGGCAATCAGGCCCTCGAGCCGGGAGACACTGAAGCGCGCGGCAGCGATGCCCGCGAATCTCCCGTCGGAGTAATTGAGGCGGCGCGACACCACGAAGCTGCGCTCCCCGGATGCCTCGTCCACAAACGGGTCCGAAATGAACAGCCCCGCATCGGGATCATCCCGGTGGGTCCGGAAGAAATCGGATTCCGCCGCTACATCGTGGCCCAGCTTGCGGCCATCCTGGCGCCCTGCCTGGATGATCGTGCCGTCGGCACCGGCAAGGAAGACATCCGCGATCTCGGGCGAACTTGCGCTGAGCACCCGGAAGAAGCCCGGCGGCATGCCGCCTCCATAGCCCAGCCACAGTTCATCCTCAAAGGCCGCCCCGGCGTGCCGGAGCATCACATCCGACTCCTGGACGCTGCGCTGCAGGTTGTGGCTCACCATCCTGGAGAAGGTGATCAATTCCTGCTCTGTCTCGGCCCGCAGGTCGATGTACGAAACGTAGGCCTCCGCCGCAGCGGCAAGCATCACGAAGATGACCAGGACACAGGCGGGCACCAGCGGACTGATCCGGTACTGAAACACTCCCGCCCCCAGCCTGCGGGCGGCCACACGCCCGGCTGCCGCCAGAAATGCACGCAAGACCTGGCCTGCGCCCGCGCTCATCCCGCTACCGATCAGACCCGGTACTTCCGGACCTCTGCCCGCATGGCCACGGCCAGGCTGTTGAGGTCGGTTGCGGTGGCAGAGGTGGTGCCCGCGGCCGCCGTGTTCTCTTCGGACATCCGGGCTATCTGCTCGACCTTCTGGGCAATGATGGAACTGGCGCTGCTCTGCTCCCGGATTGCATCGCTGATCTCGCCAACGATACCGATTGCCTGCAAGGAGCCGGTCTCGATCTCGCGTACGGCCTGCTCCGCCTCCCGGGTGTGCTCGACGCCCCGGTCGACCTGCTCGACTGCACTCAGCATGCCCTTGACCGCGTTGCTCGCGTCGTTCTGCATGGTCGCCATCGTCGAGGTGATCTCGCCGGTGGACTGGGCGGTTCGCTCAGCCAGCTTCCGCACCTCGTCCGCGACAACGGCAAAGCCGCGCCCCTGCTCACCCGCCCGGGCGGCTTCGATCGCCGCATTGAGCGCGAGAAGGTTCGTCTGGTCAGCCACCTCGCGGATGACCGCGACAACCGCGTTGATCCTGGAGCTGCCCTCATCGAGACGGGTCACGATCTCGGCGGCCTCCTTGACCGCCACCTCGATGCTGCGGATGTCGCCGAGGGTCTGGCCGATCACCCGGCTGCCGTTGCGGGCGACCCCACCGGCATGGGAAACCAGGGCCTGGGCTTCACCGCTGCGGTCGGAGACATGGCCGATACTGACGGTCAGCTCTTCGATGGCCGCCGCCATGGAGGCGGACGCCTCGCTTTGATCACCGGACCCGGTCGCCACCTGGTGGGCTGCGGACGCCACGCGGGAGGCGGCATCGCTGACCGCCTCCGCGTGGGTACGGATCTGACCGAAGCTGGCGCGGAGATCGTCAAACAGGCCATTCAGGGCACGCCCCATGTCCGAGACTTCATCAAACCCATCGGCCCCGATCTGCTTCGTGAAATCCCGCTGCGCCGCGATCTCGCTGACCGCCGTCCTCATGCCCTCGAGGCGCCCCACGGTATGCCGGTAAGCTGCCAGCCCGAGGAAAAGCCCTGCAGCCAGGGCCACCAGGACAATCCCGGACATGACCCACAGCCCGGTCCGATAGGTTTCCTTGGCCCGCACGTTCGCGTACTCGTTGGCAAGGTCGACATTGAAGTCCACGTGTGCCTGAAGCGCATTGCCGACCCCGGCGACGCTGGGACGGGCGTTTTCGATCAAGGCCTTCGCCTTGTCCCGCTGCATGGCCCGGGAAAGTTCGAGCGGCGCCTCGATCATCGCGTAGAACTGCTTCAGTTTCTCCTGCTCCGCCAGCAGCAAGGTCCGGTCCTGATCGTTGGTGATGTAGTTGTCCAGGTAATACTGAAGCCCCTTGTCCATCCGGGTGCGGAGCGCCTGGATGGCGCCGTCGATCTCGGCTTTGTCCTGGGCACTGTCAGATAGGACATGGCGGAGGATGAGCGCCCGGAGTGCATTGAAATCACTGTTGGCACGGTCTATCGAGACGATGCTGGGCGTGACGTTGTCATTCAGGAAAGCCATCTGATCCGCCAGCGTCTTCATCTGAAACAGGCCCGCGGCGGTGACGGCGACGATGGCCAGGATCAGCGTAACCAGGAGAATCGTCAGTCTTCTTGCAATTGTCATTATGGTCTCCCCATCCTTCCGTCTTGCGCGGTCAGGTGGCATCGGTGCGAGCCTGCGATGGACAGGCGGCCAAGCTGCATACTGCAGCGCCCATATCGGAGCCCATAATGGGTTTCTTTAATCCAATTAACCGATTTTAAACAACTTATAGCGACGTCATATGACTTCAGTCGACCTGCGCCGCACGCAGCCATGAGGCCACCGGCATCAAAGA
>WBTZ01000277.1 GCA_009026175.1 Zoogloea sp.
CCCGCCGGCCAGCCCCCCGCCGTCAATGTCATCAACACCCTGCCCACGCTCCAGGCGGCGGGCAGCCCCGACACCCCCACCGCGATTCCGGACTCCGGCCCGCGTGCCCTGCCGCCCGGCTTTCCGACCCAGACCGCGCCCAACCAATGAAATCAGCCCGCCGCAGCCCCGGGTCCGCCCGCCGGCATCTTGCCGCCTGCCTCGCCATCGCCTTCGCCACGCCCGCCCTGCTGGCCCCCCTGCCGGCCACCGCCGCCGGCAAGGGCTCAATCCGGGAAGCCCACCGGGACGCCCGGGCACCGGACAACACGGGTGACCCGGTGTCCCTGAACTTCGTGAACGCCGACATCGGCGCGGTGATCCAGGCGATCTCCAAGATCTCCGGACGCAACTTCGTGGTGGACCCGCGGGTCAAGGGCACCCTCAACATCGTCACCGCCAAGCCGGTAGCCCGCCATCTGAGCTACTCCATCCTGCTGTCGGCCCTGCGCCTGCAGGGCTACGCGGCCATCGAGGGCCAGGGCGTCACCAAGATCGTCCCGGAAGCGGATGCCAAGCTGCACGCGGTGCCCGTCGGCAAGGGCCAGGGCGCCGGCGGCGGCGACCGCCTGACCACCCAGGTGTTCACCCTCAAGCACGAATCCGCTACCCAGCTGGTGCCGGTGATCCGCCCCCTGGTGTCGCCCAACAACACCGTCACCGCCTACCCGGGCAACAACACCCTCATCGTCACCGACTACGCCGAGAACATCGGCCGCATCGCCCAGATCGTCGAATCCATCGATGTGCCCCAGGGCGACATGCGGGTCATGCCGCTCAAGCACGCCTCCGCCCTCGACCTGGCCCAGACCGTCAATCGCCTGCTCTCCGACAGCGGCGCCGGCACGGCGATGGCCGGCGGAGTGGCCTCCGGCGACCCCAGCCAGCGCGTCTCGGTGATCGGCGACCCGCGCACCAACAGCCTGCTGGTGCGCTCCGAGAACCCCTCCAAGCTCAACGCCGTACGCCAGCTGGTGGCCAACCTGGACCAGCCCGGCGCGGCCGGCAACATCCACGTGGTGTACCTGAAGAACGCCGAGGCGGCCAAGGTGGCCCAGACCCTCCGCGCGGTGCTGTCCGGGGAATCCGGCACCACCAGCCAGACCTCCAGCACCAGCACCTCCTCGTCCGGCAGCAGCTTCGCCCCGACGAGCACGGCGATGTCCAGCACCAGCAGCAGCAACACCGGCAGCGGCCTGGGCAACACCCCCTCCTTCAGCAACAACCAGAGCGGGACCTCCGGCGGCGGCTCCGGTGGCGGCATGGTGCAGGCCGACCCGATGAGCAACGCGCTGATCATCACTGCGCCGGAGGCCATCTACAACAACATCCGCAAAGTCATCGACCAGCTCGACCGGCGCCGTGCCCAGGTGTACGTCGAGGCCCTGATCACCGAGGTCAGCACCGAGAAGGCCGCCGAGATCGGCATCCAGTGGCAGGCAGGCAAGCTCGGCTCCACCTCCGTGTTCGGCGGCACCAGCTTCAACAGCAGCGGCAACAACATCCTCAACCTGGCGGGCAGCCTGGCCAGCGCCAGCTCCACCACCCTGCCCGGCAACGGCCTCAACCTCCTGCTCGGCAGTGGCACCATCACCGTGGGTGGCCGCGAGATCGCCAACCTCAACATGCTGGCGCGCTTCCTGGAGTCGGACACCAAGGCCAACATCCTGTCCACGCCCAACCTGATCACCCTCGACAACGAGGAAGCCAAGATCGTGGTTGGCCGCAACGTGCCCTTCGTCACCGGCACCTATGCCACCACCGGCACCACCGCCACCGCCAACCCTTTCACCACCGTCGAGCGGCGCGACGTGGGCCTGACCCTCAAGGTCAAGCCGCAGATCTCCGAAGGCGGCACCGTGCGCCTGCAGATCTACCAGGAAGCCTCCTCGCTGATCGACTCCACCGCCACCAGCGTCACCGGTCCCACCACCACCAAGCGCTCCATCGAATCCACCGTGCTGGTGGACGACGGTGCCATGATCGCCCTCGGCGGCCTGGTGGAGGACAGCTACAGCGGCGGCGTCGAAAAGGTGCCGGTGCTTGGCGACATTCCCTACGTGGGCCAGTTCTTCCGCTACGACAGCCGCAAGCGCGCCAAGACCAACCTGATCGTCTTCCTGCGCCCGGTGATCCTGCGTGACGCCGCCAGCCTCAAGGACATCTCGGCCGACCGCTACAGCTACGTGATCGACCAGCAGCAGGCCAACGACCGGGCCGAGGCGCTGATGCGCGGCGAGCCCCGTCCGCCCCAGCTGCCACCGCCGGGCAGCCCGCCGCCGGCCGTGCCCTACAAC
>WBTZ01000139.1 GCA_009026175.1 Zoogloea sp.
CTTGACGGCCTGCTCCTTGAACTCGGCCGTGTATTCCTGCTTCGGGATGCGTTTCATGTCGTTCTTCCTCTCGTGGTGTCGATCGTACGACGACTACGTTGGAAGACGAAATTCGGGGGGCAGCTCAGGGAAACGGGAAAGCCACTCCGTTTTGGGCAGAATTGCACGTCTCAAGCATTGGAGTACGGAGTGGGCGCTGGGCGTGTTGAAGCTCAGGTAGAAGCCCATGATCATCCTGGACGCCTTGTCTGTCGCTATCGACATCCAAGGTCTGCCCATCTGCAATCCTGTCACGGCATCGATCACGATCAGGTCGATCGGGGTGTGGTCGATTTCGATGCGTTCAAGGATTCCGCCGACTTTGAGCCCCCCCACTGCAATACGATATTTCGCTCGTGCAACCTCCGCGCCAAGTCGAGCACCATCTACGATATCTTGGCGAAGACCATCAAGCCAACGATAGATGGTTGAACGAGCAGGACACTTTATATGCAAATCCGGAGGCAAGGACGCATTCAAGGAGTTGGTGTGACGTAGCACCCGTTCATAGACCGCGGACTTGGGTTGCTTTTGTAGGGTGAGGTAGACATCGGCGACCGCTTCTTCGAAAAGGGCGTAGCGATCTCCATGGTACGGTTTTGCACGACCCTTCTTATGAGGGACTAGCGAATGAATCGATTTTGTTGTGCGATACTTGCTCCACCAACTCTGTACCGACGACGGACAAGGTGGCTTTGCATCTCCGGTTTCCGCTGCATGGGCGTCAATGAGCTTTTCCCATCGAATCGTGTTGTAGCGATTCGTTTCAGGATCAATGGCCAGTATGTAACCTAGCTTGCGTAACGCAACTTTTTGCTGATGGGGAGTGTACGTAGACAAGTCTCGTGGCGTCGTCAGGTAGATTGCATTGGCTAAAGAGCCTAGGCAAGCCTCATCAATTACCCATTCCCCTTTGAGCCACTGGGCGTTTAATTCGTCAGGGAAGAAGTTCCGAATTTCACCGGCATCGGAGACCAACTGATATTTTCCGGTGGCCAGCAAACGTTCCAGCGTCCAGCGCATCTGGCCCTCAATGAAGACCAGGCCGCGTTTATAGGTAAAGCGAATCATGCGCTGCCTCCTCTGCGGTGAAAACCATAAGGTCACCCTGAAGTGGGCTGGCGAGGTCGCACACCAGATTGCCCAAGGCGACTTGCTTCAATAGGACATCGCGCCCTATGGAGGCTTCCAAGGTATGCCAGGGGATACCATGAAGATGCTGGGACAAGAGCTGAAGCGCGGCAGCTGGTTTTGCTCGCAATGGGCTAAGCATTGTCAGATTTGTGTGAAGTGGCTCCTTGCGGGCTTCAAGTTCGGTAACGACGCGGAAGTGCTCGTCCCGGTGCTGGGCGTAATGCGCCGCGATCTGCTGAAGTTTCCTGGCGACCTTCGGAGAGACAAGTCTTGCGCTGGGCTTGACCTCAATATGCACCTGTTGGCCTGAAACCAGCCGAGCCTCGAAATCCGGGAAGTACTCCCGCACAGTTTGCCCATCACTGTAGACAATTCGCGCGGGCTGCTCCTGGTAGCTTTGAACTCCTCGGGAGAACTCCAGCAACAGGATGACGTCGCGTTCGATCAGCGATTCAAACGCTACCATCCTGCCCAGCTTTCTTGATGGGTACCTACCTCTGAAGTGCCGACCACTTCGCGTGATTACTCGTCTGGATAACATGAATGCTCTCTCCTGGCGGCAGGCAAGAGGGGGCCTGCGCCTGTCTGCGCATAGTCATAATTCGGGAAGCCACGCTGAAAATTCGGGCAAAAGTGAACCCTCGCGGAGTTCAAAGCTCGCGAAAAATCAGTGTGGAAAGGGGGGCCGGCCTTGACGCTTCGGAGGGAGCAACCGATACTGCAGTTGTCGACTTAAGTATCAATTGCTTCATCGGAAGGCGGGCCTTAACGGCTCGCTTTTTCGTTTACGTCATCGTCGCCCCCGTTTCTCGAGAGGGATGTGTGACAGTGCCCAGCTCGGGCGCTGCCATGAAGGAAACTTGGGGAAGCGCCAGGACTTGGCGAATCATCTTGATTTGCACAGGGTGCAGTCGCCCGAGCTGGGGCTCCAGCTCCCGCAGCAGCTCATATTCTTCCGCCGAGGCTGAGCAAGGTAGCGAAACTTGGCGCTTGGATTTGCGCAATACTTCTTCGAGCTCTACGCGTTCGGCAGCGCTGAGCTTCAGTGCCCGAATCAAGCGGGTGACAAAATCTTGTTTTGGGGGACCTTTGGCGCTGCGTTCGAGTGCGGAGATATAGCTCTGCTCATAGCCGAGCAGCTCAGCGGCGTCCTTCTGTTTTAGACCTCGCCGACAGCGTAGTTCGCGAAGGTAGGAGGCAAAGGGGCTCATCGACAAGGCAACCGTGTTCGCGGTCAAAACGCGTCCGCAGTTATACCCGCCCGCATGTCGAGACTTTTCCTCATACCCTTTTTGCTTCAGATAGTAATTGACAAAAGGGTACTAGCCTTCTTTTTAAAGTTCAATATGCCATTAATATTGGAATTGATATATTCGTATAATCAAAATGCGCAATTTGTCTACTTTGGTTGAGGTCCGAAGAAAAAAGCTGTGCCTATTACCAGCAGCAACTCATAGAGAATTGACACGTTGTGTACAGTAGTTGTCACGCTGGGAGGCGCTCCTGCGCCGCGTGAGGTTCTTGATCGGGCGGGCACCTCTTCAGAAGAGGTACCCGCCCAGCAGTGGAACTGGACGTTTTGGAGAAGGCGACTATGGATGCCTTGCCGAGGGCAGGCTGCTCATCAATGTCTGATTTCTGCTCGATTACCCCGCGTAAGTGAGAAGAAATGTCTGAAAAATAGTCAATTAGAGCTCAGTTTGTCTGAAAAGTAGTGACTTACTGTCTGGCAGATTTGAAGATGGTGCATCTGTCAGGTCATTCGAATCACGCAGTCATCCCGCAGCTGTCGCCAGGGCAGCCCCAGCATCAGCGCGTCGAGCTGGGCTTGGGAGAGCGCCAGCGCCCTCGTTCCATCGGCCCAGCGGAAGCGCCCCTGATGGAGTCGCCGTCAGGCGAGGCAGATCCCCTGGCCGTCATGGATCAGCACCTTCAGCCGGGTGCTGTGCCGATTGATGAAGAGGTTGGCATGATGCGGGCGCGCCTCGCCGAAGACCTACACCACCTGGGCAAGGAGCGTGTCAATGCCAGCCCGCATGTCGAGCGGCGCCACCGACAGCCACAAGGCGTCGCCCCGGATCACCCGAGCCACTCGCGCAGCCAGGCACCGCAGGCGGCGGCCGAAGACGCGGGCCACTCGACCGTGACCACTGCAGCACCTTTGCGCAGTTCCAGCCGGATAGGGGCCTCAAGGCTGGGGGACAGCTGCACCGGGACAAAGCCGCCCATCGGCTCGGAGGTCGCCACCCGTATGGGCAGACAGGACAACTCGGGCGGCTCGATGCCTCGTTCGCGCATCCAGCGCTGCAGCTGGTTGGCGTTGATCCCGTTGGACAGGGCCACCCCGGCGACCGAGGCACCGGGCTCGCCGCAGGCTTCGATCAGGGACTGTTTGAATGCTTCGGAGTGGGTGCGACGGGTTCGGCGCGGCTGGATGACGGTCATGAAAGTGTCCACTTCTAGTGCGTAGTGGACACTATGGCTAGCGAGCTAAGCGGTCGGGGGAAGATGGGTTTGCCGGGGGCTTACCTATGTTTAGCGAGTCAGGGGCTGGGGGAAGGTGAGATCGCCCGGGGATCACCTTGAAGCAGCCGGGGCGACAAGTGACTGCCTCATAGTTGCTACTCTTTCCGCTGAGTGTGAATGTCGGCAATGGCTGGGGTCCATCCAGCCGCTGATCCAACGGGCTTTTCTTCGGCCTGACCTGCCGGTGGCCGCGTGCGTGATGTCAGGCAGTAATGTGCCAGTCACCTGCCGTTCGGCCGTCAGACGACGGCGGACGGCAGCTTCTCCATTCCGTGAACTGGAGCTACCGACCCAATGTTGCAGTTGAGCTTTGAGGAAAGCTGTCGTTCAACGTGCTAGGTGAAGGGTGCGGAGCCGGCCTGCCGGCGGAGCGTCCCAGCGGCGAAGCCGCACCTCGACCGTAATGTTAGGCATCTTGCGCCTGGAAATGTCTCGCACGCCAAAAGAACATAGCGACGAGTAGGCTTGAGACAAATAACGTCAGACAAATTGCAACCCAAACAATGCCAAGATGCGCTGGATAAAGTGCAGCAGGGACGGCTAGCAACAGAATTACGTCTATACATAAAACCTTTGCTGCATGTGCGGCCATGGGCAGTGAATCGAACTGGTGGCAATAGTCTGCGATTACGCTCCAATCATCAACTATGAACAGTAGCGCCCAAGAGGCCAAAGCGGTCACCACTGTGTTAATTCCCACGATGGAACAGGCCCACAATGCCGTGAGAGTAATTAAGTAGAAGGAAAACTGAAAAAACGCCAACAGCAGCAAGTCGTTCTGCCGCCACAACTGACGTTCTTCTGTCGTCACTGACGTGGTGAAATCCGCAACATCATCGTGACTCAAACCGCGCGATTCACGGGCGGCGATAAGTTCTCTCCTGCGTGGGACAAATCTAATGATTGATTGAGCTAATTGGTAAGTGAGAAGAAGGCTCGTGACACGCAGAGCGAGCGCCCCATTGGAAATTTCCCGCTGCCAAAACGAAATATCGAATAGTTGTTGGAGCGGGACACTCATTATTGAGTAAATGAGTGGAAAAAGAGTGAATGACACGACGGCTGGTGCCAGTCCGACCGAAATAACGATCAAGAATAATTTTTGGCGACGAGCGTACCGACGAATGGCGCGCAAAAAAACTATGGCTCCGAAGGCCACACACGATGCCCAAATCCAGATCAAGATACTGATCGTGCTCTCGGTTCCACTTACGGCTGTGAACATGATGTCTAATGTTGGAGTTCAGCGGCTGCCGAAGGCAGTCCGCTGGAACGACTGGTTAGAACGCTATTTCTTGCTGCGAGACACAACATCAATGACCTTTTCGAGGAGATCCAATTCGTTCTTCTCCAGTTTTCGAGACTCAAGAATCTCTGTGGACTGATCCTTCGCAAGGATGCCCGCTTTTGAGAAAAACGAGTCACTCTTGACTAAATCAATGGGATCGAAGGGCTTTCCGCTGTCTGCTGCGATGCGGATCAACGCGAGAGTTTCTTCCCTGTTCCTTTTGATTGCTTCGTAGTAACGGAACTCATCCATAGCAGCCCGATACTGGCGAAGAAAAAAGAATGCAACCAATTCGATGAAAAACAGGATGCCAAACTTGGGAGCCAATGTGACAAGTAGAGAGATGCCTTCCTGTGGAAGGGATGAAAGCTGGGCGGTTTGGGAGTAGAAAAAGACTAGACCTGAAAATGCGACAAAGACGCCAACCAATAGATACACACCAGCCCGGCTATATATGCTTTGTGAAAGGCGGCGGGAGCTTGAAGCGTAGTACGCGAAGAGTTTAGTCGCAGGGGAGGATGACAAGTCCTCGGTACTTAGAGAGTCTGAAAGGACACGAATTTCCGCAACTTGAATTTCGGCGTTTACCGAATTTCCAGCCGAAAACTCAGGCGACTCCAATTGGCGTTGAGCTCGCTTACGGCGAATTGACTCTAACGGCAGTGCTCCGAAAATCAAGCGAAACACAAATGGAAAAATGAAGACTACAAATGCCGCCAAGAATTCGAGGTAACGGACAGAAAATACTTCCAGAGGTGGCGCGACCTTTGCGACCATTTCGAACATTGCGCGGCCAGCGACGACAACGGAAACAATCATCCAAAGGTACAACTCGGTGACACGGCTAAAGCTCTCCCGCCGCTGTACGTAGTGGACCGCCGCCTCGTCGCTAGGATTCTGATTGCCGGTGTCTGTGTTCATAGCGTTCTAACTTTGTTTTAGAGCGACAGTTCTGCCGCATAAAATCGGAATGCCGGATAACATGTTTTGCAAGTTACTGTTTAGATGCAGGAACTACGCACAAGGCAAAATAACAAGACAGGAAAAGCAGCAGCCGTCGGCATAGTGGGTTGATCTGATCATGCAGCACATAGGTGCAGAGCATACCGTTCCGCCCGAATGTCCGCTATCTGGATCGGATGACCACCGGCCGTTTCTGGCCGATAGTACCCTTTCCGCATCGCGGCCGTAAGCGGCCGCCCGTCACATCGAAGGTGCTGGGCGAGCGGCCTCGCCAAGGTCAGATCTCGGTCTGTTCAGAGATCTCCAAGGCATCATCGACCTCGATACCCAGGTACCGCACCGTCGACTCAAGCTTTGAGTGGCCCAGCAGAAGTTGGACTGCTCGAAGGTTCTTCGTTCGCTTGTAGATCAACGTTGCCTTCGTGCGCCGCATGGAGTGCGTACCGTAGGCGGACGGATCAAGGCCGGCCGCTACCACCCAGCGCTCTACGATCCTCGCGTACTGCCTGGTGGAGACATGCGGGTAGCTGTGCAGCCGGCTTGGAAAGAGGAAGTCTTCCGGCCTCAGGCCGACTTTCGCGATCCAAGCTGCCACGGCCGTGCGTGTAGGCTCGGTCAGTTCGAACTGCACAGGCCGATGCGTCTTCCGCTGCACGACCATCGCGCGTGAGAGTATCTGGTTTCCGTGCGTCACGTCGCGCACCCGCAGACTGACGAGGTCGCAACCTCGGAGCTTGCTGTCGATCGCGAGGTTAAACATAGCGAGGTCACGCACGGCGTGCGCATTTTGTAGATGGATGCGGATCGCCCAGATATCCTTGGGTTTGAGCGGTGCCTTCTGGCCAACCAACTTACCCTTGTTCCAGGCTTCCCGATGCGGATGTTTACGAGTTTCCATGACCGGCTCCTTACTGTTGATCGGAGCCTGATTTTTGAGCTCGTGACGACCGGAAACTATCGGGGAAGATGCCAAGAGGGTACTATCGGCCAGAAGCGGAACTAGATGAAGGTCCGCTTACGGAGGCGGTAAACCTGGCAAGACATCCAGCGCGCGCGTAGCCGATCCGCCACGACATTGCGTGTCGTATCATTGCACGATGTCTGCTGACTCCATCATCTACTGCCTCGAACGGGTCTCCGACTATCGGGACTTTGAACGGCTCTGTTCGGCCTTTCTGGCGAGTGCCGGCTACCCCCGCATCGATCCACTGGGAGGAACAGGTGACGAGGGCCGTGACGCTATCGTTCGAAGTGACGAGGCGGGGCGAAAGATTGGCTTTGCCTATACGGTTCGGTCAGACTGGCGAGTCAAGCTTGCAAGCGACTGCAAGCGAGTCCACGACAAGGGCCACGACCCTGATGTCTTCGTGTTCGTTTGCACAGAAGCACTGTCAGCATCGGAGAAGGACTTTGCGCACAGATTCGTCGCCGAGAAGTACGGTTGGGCGCTCGACTTGTTTGACCTTGAGAGACTGAGGGTACAACTCGTTGGACTACAGCGTCATCTGATTGCGCAGCATCCGAGCATCTTCACGCCGCCGTTCTTTCCACAACGCGGCGGTCAGTCAATCGCCGAGAGCCGAGATACGCTTCTCATTGATCATGTTGCGTCTGATCACGCAGTAGCCACGTGGTTGGCCCGCCGCCTGTCGCTTACGGGCTTTCGAACTTGGTGTCATGGAACCGCACCGCTCGCAGGGGAGAACACCGATGAAACCGTGCGAAAGCTGCTCGAGGTTCGTGCAAGCCACTACTTGCCAGTAGTCTCTACCTCCAGCCTGTCGGATAGCGTGTTCCTCGAGCGCTGCACCATCGCCGCGACCAAGGAAGACTTCGTGCTCCCTTGTGGCTCGGTTGTTGCCCCAGATGCACGTATGCCATCGAGGCTTGCTAAGTTGACGCCAGCGGACTTCAGAGATTCGTGGAACGTAGGCTTGGACCAAGTACTAGCACGGCTCGGTGCACTGGGTATCAAACCATCGCTCGATCCTGACCGAGGGCGGCAGATTGCTCTCAGAGACTACCTGCCGACGCGAGTCACCGCAGCGAAGCCTGAACCAGTGTTCGCGAATGTGTTCCCGCTTCAACTGCCAAAGACGATGCTCGTCTTCGACCTTCGACAGTCGCTGACGGACATAGAGATGCTCGCGCTTCGTGAGCGATGGGCGTTTGTCAAGTTGAGCGCGTATCGCCTCATCGCATTTACGCCTCCGCCACAATGGGCCATTCCTGCGGTGAAGGTCGAGCGCATCCCGGAGTTCCTTTGGGTAGACATTCCGCAGAAGGACGGCAAGAAGACCTTCGACCTCGCCAAGGAGCTTGCCTGGCGCAGCCTCGAAGTCGTATGCGCGCAGAAAGGGCTGAAGTTCTGCAACGACAGGAAGGTCTTCTACTTCCCCGAACGCGAGTCCGGCGAGTGGAACCAAGCAATAAAGCACGTCGATGGACGCTCGACGACGGTGCAGCTTACCGGTGAGCGCACTAAGGGCTGGGGCGACCGTGCCTCTCCGTTCCTTTACCAACTCGCACCTCGGTTCCGCCCTCAACGCGACGTCGATGGAACCTGGAATATTGTCGTCAACGTCTACATCCGAGTCACTACCCCTGAAGGCGCAATGTTCGAGGGCAAGGAGATTGGCCGGCGTCGGAAGATTGTCAGCAAGAGCTGGTGGAACAAAGAATGGCTTGCGCGCCTACTTGGGGTCGTTCAAGCCCTCCAAACCTCTGAAGGTCGCATAGAAATCGGCGAAGAAGCCCGAGCGGTAGTGATGCAGACCAAACCACTGAGTTGGGAGTGTCCGGTTGGGCTGGATGTTCTGGCCCTTTCCGGTATGTCCGACATCGGCCAGGAGATTGCGCAATATCGGGCCCGCGATGATGAGGACGACGAAGAACCCTCCGCCGTTGAGGGAGCGTCTGGCTCATGACCGACACTTTTCACTTCCTCGGCGAGCCGTTGCTTCAGTTCGGACACGGTCAAACAGCTGAAGACCCACATGATGGCCTGGCGCTCTTTGGTCCTGCTGAGCCGCGCTCGCAGCTACCGGACAGCATCGTTATCGGAACGGCCCAAGGCATTGAGCTTTGGAAGGAATGGTGCGCGGCGCTGAACGCGCCGGCAGCCTGCGTAGACCCAGGGCGCCATCGAGCTTGGCCACCGTTCCCAGGCTTCGACGTCGCTTTCGGAGCAAAGTGGCCCAGCCCGAGTCGAAGCTATTCGGTAGACGCTGGGCTGCTCTCGGAGGCCTCGCGGAAGGCTGACAAGTTTGATCGGGCCTTTGCGGTTGCAAACCTCTACGTGGAGCCACTGGACCGTCTGTCTAAGCTGGATGCTCGGCCAGTGCTGGCCGTATGTGTCGTCCCCGACGAGGTCTACGAGAATTGTCGTCCCAAGTCGTCGGTGGCCTTCGCCAAGCGAAGCGACGCTGCCCGAACCAAGGCTGAGGTGAAATTCCTCAAGCAGGCCATCGACGACCGCAAAAGCGGGCAGTCGCGGATGTTCGATGACGAGGACTTGTCCGTCACCGCTGCGCTTGCAGAGATGGACGAGTTCGAGGAAGCACGCGGCTTGTCTCCGGACTTCCGGCGACAGCTAAAGGCCCGAATGATGGCCCACGAACTGCCGGTTCAAATTATCAAGGAGTCCACGCTGCGCATCACGCCGCCAGTGCGTAACGGCGAGCCCGGCACTAACCCGCTATCCGACCGCCTCTGGAACTTTGGCACAGCCGTGTTCTACAAGTGCGGTGCCAAGCCATGGAAGACGCCCTGGGCTCGGGAAGGGGTCTGCTACGTCGGCCTCGCCTACAAGCTTACCGAGGACGGTCGGAATGCATGCTGCGCTGCGCAGATGTTCTTGGACAGCGGTGACGGTGTCGTCTTCGTCGGCGAGTTCGGTCCGTGGTACTCGAGAGAGCGTGGCGAGTTTCATCTGCCGCCCGACAAGGCCGAAGCGTTGTTACGTGGAGCCATCGAGACCTACAAGCAGGAAGACGGGCGCCCACTGAAAGAGATCTTCCTGCACGCGCGCTCTGGGATTGACCCTCAGGAGTACGAGGGCTTCCGGCGGGCATGCCCGCCGGGTGTCAATTTGGTCGCCATCCGTGTTCGTCAAGACCGGGGCGGCCTGCGCCTCTACAGATACGATGAACACCCCAACGCTGCGAAGCGTGGTCAGCATCCGGTTCAGCGCGGCGTCTTCTGGCAGCGCTCGGCACGCCACGGGCTGTTGTTCACCAACGGTTTCAAACCCAGGATTGCAACCTACGACGGATTCGAGGTTCCCGTTCCGTTGGCAATTACCATTCAGCACGGCGACGGCGACTTGGTGCAGGTCGCCAAGGACATCCTGGGCCTCACCAAGCTGAACTACAATTCATGCCAGCTGGGCGAGGGGCAGCCCATTACGGTCAAATACTCTGACCGAGTGGGCGAAATCCTGCTTGCCAATCCGGGCCTACCACCAGACAAGTGGAAGCACAACTTCAAGTACTATGCTTGAATGGCGAGTACGCTGCCATCCGAGACCGCGCTCGAGCCGAGGAGCTACAGTAGACTACTCCGCCCGCACAGCGGTCGTCTTAGCATGAACGTTGAACGTCCGCTGTCTGAAAGTCTGGCGAGGCCACCTCTTGTACTTCAGTTTCGGGTCCGCAGTTTCAGTTCGTAAGATGGAGAAGCTGCCGTTCGCCGTTGTCTGACGACCGAACGGCAAGTGACCGACACATTGCGGTCTGTCTTCATCCATCAGGCCGCCGGCAGGTCAGGCCGAGGAAGAGCCCGTCGGATCAGCGGCTCTTACTCGGCCAAAGCTGTCGTTCCGACCCACTCGTTTGAACGACCGCAGTTGCGTACTCAACGGACTGCGCTGCCCCTACAAAAAAGGCAACTCAGTATGCCGCATCGACGGTCAACACTATCTATGAACGCTTAGCTTGGCTTTTCTGCTTCAGCTTCCATGCACCCAACTCCAGAGAGTTCTCCAGAACATCGCTTGGCGACGGCGGCTGCGTGGCATCAAGTTCATCGATGAGCCAGTGCGGCTCGGAAGCTCCCAGCACCATGCGGTAAACCGCGCGACGCCGCTCAAGACGCACGCGGACGACCGATTCCCTGCTGCCCGCACAGTGCAGGTACAACTGCATTGCCTTTGCGCCTGGCGTGCACCACCAGGGCGCCATGCCGCCAGACGTGTCAGCGACCGCTGCCTGCTCCTCAGCTTGAGTCGCCAGCGCTACCCAAGGGCTGTCACCCGCTCTGCCCAGCGCATCGGTATCGACACTCGTGGACAGCGCGCGTCGAATCGCCAATCCCGCGTAGCGATTCACTCGACCTTCGCGCTGCTCAAGTTCAACCGGGCCTGGCGCGGGGTCCCAGTGCGCCACCGTCTTGCACCATGGGTGGAAGTCGAGTCCTTCCTGCCCCACAGAGGTGGTAGTCAGGATCATCGGCCAGAAGGGCGTGTTGAACGCATGCCGCACGACGTCGGGACGAGGGGCTTCTTCCTTGTCTTCGTCCTTAGCCTGGTGCAGCGGCAGCGCGACATTGCAGCGCACACGCGACTTGTTTTTGGCCGCCTTGGTCTTCTCGTGCAACACCGTTCGCCCACCAGACAAAGCGAGAGCGGACTGCAGTTCCAGCAGTCGCTTCGGCCATGACTGGGAGTTCGTGGCCGAAACGAACCAAAAGTGTTCGTCCAGAACGCTCTCGAGGTTGCCCTCGACGACGGCGTCGTGCAGTGCCGCTGCGAAGTCCTTGTGAAACCGCTTCGACCTTTGAAGCGTCGCGGCAAACCAGGGGCGGTCCAGATAGCGCCGCAAACCACCGATGGCAAGGCGCTGTAGGAGCTTTCGTGGTGTGGTCTGACTGAGCTTGTCTGCCCGCTTGCCTTCTCCGGCGCTAATCGGGCAGTCCCAATTGAGATAGCTGCCTGCATCCCGCCAGTGCCGCATGACCGCCCGAGCAAGGACAACCGCCGGCGAGCTAAGCGACAGGTCCACTAATGCATTGAGCTCGGCTCGCGTGATCTCACTCATCCTACCCTTGGGCACGCCAGCGATGAAGCCGTCAAAAGCTGCGCCGACGACGCTCTGGGTTGACTTGTCTCCCTCTTCAGCAACGATCGCCTCGATCCACGCCTTGCGCGCCGATTCGGCGGGGGGGGTGGCCAAATGCACCAGCCACGCCTCAACCGGCACCGCTTTGCGTTTCGAAGACGCGTTGTATACAGTGCCGCGTTCAAGAAGTGCCGCCTTGATCTGCGGGATGAGAACCCGCCGCGCGTCTTTCACTGTCTTCGGCAGCCCGTTCTTCAGCGGATCAAGGCGCGCAAGAAACTCGGACGCAAAAAAGAGACGGAACATCCCTGGGCTGGCGCCGCCACTCCTGAACGTCGGCTTGGTGCCAGCGCTATACTTGGGTTTGGCTCGCGGGCTCTTGCGGTTGTAGACGTGTGCCTCGGCGCTGTAGCTGACGACAGCGGACACCGCACCGGGAACCGCAGCGAACCGACTGAAGACCAGCGCTTTACCATCGATCAGGGCCTCGTCGCCGCTACCATTCCATACCCCACCAAGCGGCCACCATGGCACGGTCGGTCGCACCCATGGCGCCATGAGTCGTTCGGGCGGCAGTGCTTGGAGCAGCCCCCGCACTTTTGGACTCGTCCACTCCTGTTGCCGCCAACTGTGCAGTCTCTTCGCAGTCAGCTCGGCGACTGGCAGCTTCTTCGGCGCGGCCTTCCAGCACATGTAGCGATTACCGAGCGTCTGGGCTGCCAGTGGCACCGAGCTCCAGAGAGGCACTGTCCAGTGGGCGTGTCCGTCGCGCGGCACCCAACTCGAGAAGGAGCGGAATGATCGGACATCAGAGGCCGTGAGCGGAATCAGCGGCAGCTCGCCCGGGAGGTCTGCATCAACGACCACTGGACGCTCGGTGCGGCACATGATCAGGCTCAGCTTGGAAACCAGATCCGCTAGCGCGGCCTTGGCGTCGTCGGAATCGGGAGTTCCGCGGCGTACCTCGGCCTCTCTTGTGCTGAAGGCCTCCCTGATTGCTCGCATTGTCTGACCGCGTTGAGCTAGCGGCAGGTTGCCCAGCAGGAACTCCAGCAGGCGGAAGAAGTCGTTGTCGTCGCTTGAATCTTTCGGCTTCGAATCAGCGGGGGAGCGCACTTTGCCGACCTTGGCCATGGGCCGCAGTGCCTCGTACGGTGTCGCCGACAGCAACAGCAGTCTGCCACTTTCCTTTGCTGTCAGGATGTCTCGGATGCGCGCCTCGGCCGGGTCCAAGGCGACATCGGCGTTGGTCATCAAGTCGCGGAATCGTTGGAACTCGTCAAAGATAATCAGACCAGGTTCCAGCTCACCCAGTGCCGCGGCGGCGAGGCTGTTGCGGCACCAGCCCGTGACATCAAGCCGAGTTCCAGGCTTCTTCGAATTGATGATCGCCTTTAGCGCAACGTGGGTCTTCACCGGGCTCTGAGCTTTGACGCATTCGCGCATTGAGGTGCAAAACCTGTCGACAAACCGAGCGAACCTTCCATCGACGTGCCGGACCCGGTTCCTGATCTGCACGCCATAGTCTTGTAGCAGGGCGTCAAAGTTGCGGGCGTTCCATGACAGATCATCCCTCAACCACTGAAGCTTGGATCCAGCCTCATATTCGAGAAGCGCGGTGGCGAACGCGCGTTCCTGGACTCGCCCCCTATGGCGGCGTTTTGCACCGGAGAAAGCCGTCCCTGGTGTCAACGAATAGATGCTCAGCCGTGTGTGATGCGGTGGCGGCGTCAGCGGCAGCAAGCCTGGACGATCAGCTGACGCCCGAGCGCTCTTGCGTTCGTCAACGTCTGTCCGTACCGGTTTAAAACTGACCAGGTGTACCGGTTGAATTTTGACCAGGGACGATAGCCGCCCGTCATTCAGGCTGCTGTGGATAAGTCTATCGGTTTTTCCCTTCCTGGGAACCTCCTTCCAC
>WBTZ01000140.1 GCA_009026175.1 Zoogloea sp.
TGGTCATGAACCTGTCCGACCGCATCCTGGTGCTCGACTACGGCAAGAAGCTGGCCGAAGGCACGGGCGAGGAAGTGCGCAAGAACCCGGACGTGATCGCCGCCTACCTGGGCGCCCACGCCTGAGAACGAGGAAGAGACCAAGATGGAAGCACTCCGCATCATCAAGGACGAGCACCGCAACCTGTGGCGCCTGGCCATCACCCTGGAGCAGGTGGCGGCAGAAATGGAACGCGAGCAGAAGGCCGACCCGGCCTTCCTGGGCTCGGTGTTCGACTACTTCGAACATTTCATGGATGGCTGCCACCACCGCAAGGAGGACGAACACCTGTTCCGCGTGTTGCGCCAGCGCAGCGACACGGCCGGCCCCCTGCTCGACAGGCTGCAGGCCGAGCATCGCAACGCGCCTCACAACCTCGCCGCCCTGCGCCAGCAGCTGGCCGACACGGTGGCCGGCCAGGGCAGCGTGAGCAGCCTCGTCGAAGCCCTCAGGCTGTATGTCGAGGACCAGAAGGCGCACATCCGCAGCGAAGAACAGGACATCTATCCGCTCGCTTCCGAGATGCTCACCCCGGAAGACTGGCAGGAGATCGACAAGGCCTTCCTGGACAACGACGACCCGGTGTTCGGCAGCTCGGCGAGGGCGGAATTCCGCGAGCTGTTCCACAAGGTGGCCAGCCTGGCGCCCGTGTCGGTGGGCCTGGGCGGCAGCAGCGCCGGGGAACTGCAGTCTTCCAGCACCTCGCCCGAGGTGTTGTTGAAGGTGGACGCGCTGGAAAGCTGCTACGGCCGCATCAAGGCCCTCAAGGGCATCTCCCTCGAAGTGCGACGGGGTGAAACGGTGGCCCTGGTGGGCGCCAACGGTGCCGGCAAGACCACCTTCCTGCGCAGCCTGTCGGGCGTGCAGCCGATGAGTGCCGGGCATATCGTCTTCGATGGCGAGGACATCTCGAAGCTGCGCTCCGACATGCGCATGCGCCGGGGTATCTGCCAGTCGCCGGAAGGCCGCCAGGTGTTCGGCCCGCTGTCCATCGAGGACAATCTGCGCCTGGGTGCCTACACCCAGCCCAAGCAGCAGGTGGAAGGCGACCTGGAGAAGATCTACGCGATGTTCCCCATTCTCAAGGAGAAGCGGAAGCTGCCGGCCGGCACCCTGTCCGGCGGCCAGCAGCAGATGCTGGCCATCGGCCGGGCCCTGATGGGCCGGCCCAAGCTGCTGCTGCTGGACGAGCCCTCGATGGGCCTCGCCCCGCTGCTGGTGGAGGAAGTCTTCAACGTGGTGAAGACCCTCAAGGCCCAGGGCATGAGCATCGTGCTGGCCGAGCAGAACGCCTTCTCGGCCCTGGCCATCGCCGATCGCGGTTATGTGATGGAGACCGGCAACATCACCCTGACCGGCAGCGGTCGCGAGCTGATCGAGAACGAACAGGTGCGCGCCGCCTACCTGGGCATGTAAGACAGCCACACCGGGCAGGGCCAGGCCGGGACGGGGAAGATCTCCCCCGTCCCGGCCTTTTCACGTGTGCCCCACCGGCCCTTCCGCCGGCTCATTTTTCTCTGGATCCTCATCCCGGCCGTGGGCCAGGCGATAAAGGAGCGGCAACACAAGCAAGGTGAGAATGGTCGACGAGAGGATGCCCCCGATCACGACGGTGGCCAGCGGGCGCTGAACCTCGGCACCTGTCCCCGTCGCGATCGCCATCGGCACAAAACCCAGGGATGCCACCCAGGCCGTCATCAGGACGGGGCGCAGGCGGGTCATTGCCCCCTCGTAGATCGCCGTGTCGAGTGCCCGGCCTTCCTCACGCAGACCGCGGATGCATGCAATCATCACCAGGCCGTTCAGCACCGCCACGCCGCACAGGGCGATGAAGCCCACTGCGGCCGAGATGGAAAGGGGGATGTCACGCAGCCACAGGGCGATGATGCCCCCGGTCAACGCGAAGGGGATTCCCGAGAACACCAGCAGTCCATCCCTGATGTTGCCGAACATCGCAAAGAGCAGCACGAAGACGAGGAGCAGCGCGAGGGGAACGACGATCTGCAGGCGTGCCGTGGCTGACTGCAGGTTCTCGAAGGTCCCTCCCCAGCTCGTCCAGTAGCCGGAGGGCAGCTTGACCCGGGCCAGGCCCAGCCCGGCCTCCGCGACGAAGGAGCCGATGTCCCGCCCTCGTACATTGGCACTCACCACGATCCGGCGCTTGCCATTCTCCCGGCTTATCTGATTGGGGCCGGGGGCCAGGTCCAGGGTGGCGATTTCGGCCAGCGGGATGAAGTTCGCCCGGGTATCTCCGCCGGCCCCGCCACGGGGCAGCGGAATAGGCAGTCGCTTGATCACCTCCAGATCACTCCTCAAGCTGTCGGGAAGCCGGACCTGGATGTCGAAACGGCGATCACCCTCGAAGACGGTCCCGGCCTCGCGCCCGCCAATGGCGGTCGCCACGGCATCCTGCACATCCCCGACATTCAGCCCGTAGCGGGAACTCTTCTCCCGGTCGATCTGGATGGTCAGCACCGGCAAGCCCGTGGTCTGCTCCACCTTCACTTCGGACGCCCCCTGGATTCCCTCGAGCATGGCGGCGATCGCTGCGGCGGTTTCGTTCAGCACGTCCATGTCGTCACCAAAGATCTTGATCGCCACGTCGCTGCGGACGCCGGAGATCAGTTCGTTGAAACGCAGCTGGATGGGCTGGGAGAACTCGTAGCTGTTGCCCGGCAGGCTGGCCACCTCGGCCTGGACGGCTTCAAGCAGGGCGTCGCGGCTCCGCCTGGGCTCCGGCCAGTCCTTCTCGGGCTTGAGCATGATGTAGCCATCGGAGATGTTGGGCGGCATCGGGTCTGAAGCGATTTCCGCCGTGCCCGTCCGGGCAAAGACGCGCTCGATCTCCGGAAACCGCGCCTTCAGCCGGCTCTCCAGTTGCCGCTGCATGGCCACCGACTGGGTCAGGCTGGTGCCAGGGATGCGCAGGGCCTGGATGGCGAAATCCCCTTCATTGAGGTTCGGGATGAACTCGCTGCCCATCCGCGTGGTGATCAGGCCACTGAGGATCACCGTCACGAGGGTGAAAGTCAGCACCACGGGCCGGGCGCCCATGGCCCACTGGAGCGCAGGTGCGTAGGCCTCCTTGGCCAGGCGCATCAGGCGGTTCTCCTTTTCGGAGACCTTGTCGCCGATGAAGAGGGCCACCGCGGCCGGGATGAAGGTCACCGAGAGGATCATGGCCCCCAGGAGCGCAATGACGACGGTGAAGGCCATCGGATGGAACATCTTGCCCTCCACACCGGTCAGGGCAAAGATCGGCAGGTACACCACCATGATGATCAACTGCCCGAAAAGCAGGGCCCGCCGTGACTCCCGGGATGCCTTGAAGACCTCGTGGAAGCGCTCGGCGCGGTGGAGTGGGCGACCGAGCGATGCCTGGGTATGCGCAAGCCGCCGGACGCAGTTCTCGACGATCACCACGGCGCCATCGATGATGATGCCGAAATCGAGGGCACCGAGACTCATCAGGTTGGCGCTCACCCTGTTGGCCACCATGCCCGAGAAGGTGAACAGCATCGCCAGCGGAATGATGCAGGCGGTGATCAGCGCAGCCCGGATGTTGCCGAGAAACAGGAACAGGATGGCGATGACGAGAATGGCGCCCTCCAGGAGATTCTTCTTCACCGTGGCAATGGCCTTGTCCACCAGTCTGGTGCGGTCGTAGACGGTGACCGCCTCCACCCCCGCGGGCAGGTTGCGGTTGATCTCCTCCATCTTCTTGTCCACCGCCTGGGAGACCGTCCGGCTGTTCTGGCCGATCAGCATGAAGACCGTACCGAGCACCACCTCCCGGCCGTTGTCGGTGGCAGCGCCGGTGCGCAGCTCACGGCCGATCCCCACCTCCGCCACATCGCGGATGCGGATCGGCTGGCCCTGGGCGGTACCGATGATGACATTGCGGATGTCCTCTTCGGTCTTCACCTGTCCCGGCGCACGGACCAGGTATTGCTCGCCCCGCCGTTCGATGTAGCCGGCCCCGACGTTGCCATTGTTACGCTCCAGCGCCGTGACGATCTCCTGCAGCGTCATCCCGTAGGCGGCCAGACGCTCCGGCAGGGGGGCGACCTGATACTCCTTGGCAAACCCGCCGATCGAGTTGATCTCCGTCACCCCGGGCACATTGCGCAACTGCGGTTTGATGATCCAGTCCTGTATCTCCCGGAGGTCGGTGGACGTGTAGGGACTGCCGTCCGGCTTCCTGGCGCCTTCCCTGGCCTCCACCGTCCACAGGTAGATCTCGCCGAGCCCGGTCGAGATCGGCCCCAGGGCGGGCGATATGCCGGCAGGCAGCTTGTCCCGCGCGCCCTGGATCCGCTCGTTCACCAGCTGCCGGGCGAAGTAGATGTCGGTTCCGTCCTTGAAGACCACCGTCACCTGGGACAGACCGTAGCGGGACAGGGAGCGCGTCTGGACGAGGTTGGGCAGACCCGCCATCACTGTCTCGATGGGGTAGGTCACCCGCTGCTCGGTCTCCAGCGGAGAGTAGCCGGGGGCATGGGTGTTGATCTGGACCTGGACATTGGTGATGTCGGGCACGGCATCGATGGGCAGCTTCTGGTAGCTGAACATGCCCAGCGCAGCCATCCCGAAGACGGCCAGCAGGATGAGCCAGCGCTGCTCGATGGAGAAGCGGATGATGCGTTCAAACATGATCGTCCCCTTCCCTCAGTGCGCATGTTCGGCGGAACCCTTGCCGATTTCCGCCTTCAGCACGAAGCTGCCGGCAGCGGCGTAGGGCGTGCCGGCCTCGAGGCCGGACAGGATCTCGGTGCGGATTTCATCACTGCGGCCGGTCTGCACGGGCCGGGCCACGAAGCCGTCGCCGGCCCTGACGAACACCACCTTCTGTCCGTCCAGGTCCTGGATGGCCTCCGAGAGCACGGCAACCGGCACTTCGGTTTCGTCCGAGATCACCTCGACGTTGACGAAGAGGCCGGGACGCCAGCTCCCGTGCGGATTCGACAGGAGCACCCGGGCTCTCGCCGTACGGGTCTGCTCGCCGATGAGCGCCCCCACATAGGCCACGGTGCCGGTCGCCGTGGAGTCGAAGGACGAGGCCTTGATGGTGACCTTCTTGCCAACCCGGACCCGGGCCAGATCCTTGGCCGGCACACTGATTTCCGCCCAGACGGTCGACAGGTCGGAGACCGTGAACACCTGGCCGTCCTCCTTGACCGCCTCGCCCAGGGCAATGTGCTTTTCGACGACCATGCCATCGAAAGGCGCACGCAGCACGTAGCGGTTGAGGCTGCCTCCCGCGTCCGCCCCGGCCCCGATGGCGCTCAGCTTCTGCTCGGCGTTGGCGGCGGCGATCTCTGCCTCACGCAGCACCTGCTGCGCCTGCAGGTAGTCCTGTTCGGCGGAGATCTTCTCCTCCCACAGCTTCTTCTCGCGTTCGAAGGTCGTCCTGGCAAGGCCCAGGCGCTTGCGGGCCGCCAGCAGTTCGCTGCGTTGTTCAGAAAGCGCAGGGCTGGCCAGCACGGCCAGCACCTGCCCTTTCCTGACGACCTGCCCCAGATTGGCCGTCACGCTCTCAACCACCCCGGCAACCCGGGGCACAACGTGTGCCGTGCGATCTTCATTGAAGCGGATCTCTCCTGGGAGCGGCAGGAACGATCGAATCCGGGCCGGTCCCGATCGTTCGATCTCCAGGCCCGCCTCCTTGATCTGTGCGTCACTCAGCGCGACCTCGCCCTCCTTCCCTTCGGCAACAGTCCCGGCCGGGGCTTTGGCATGATGCTCGGCATCGTCATGGGTCTGCGCGTCGGCATGGGGGCTGTCGGGCCTGCTGCCCTGCCCGCCGTACAGGATGAATCCCCCTGCCACAAGGCCAAACGCAATGATGAGGGCCAGGGCGAGCGGGTGCTTCCGGCGGAGCCGGGTCGTCATGTTTCTCAGATCCATCTTGGAATCCTCTTTCCGTTATTCAGCGCTGCGATCAGCCAGAAGGCGATCGATCTCGGCCGCGGCCCGATGGGTATCAGTCAGGGTGCGGAGGTATTGATTGCGTGCCTGGAACAGCGTCCGCTGGGCATCAAGAACATCGAGGAAACTGAACTTGCCCAGCTCGAAGCCCTTGCTGGCCTTGTCGTAGGCCAGCTGTGCCCCTGGCAACACATCCCGCTGCAGGGACTCAAGCTCGAGGCGGCTGTTGCTCAGCCGCTCGCGGGCCTGCAGGACATCGCCGGTGAGCCGGACCTGCAGGGCGGTCAGTTCATCCCGGGCCTTGTCCTCCCGCTTGAGGGCCTCGAGCAGGTTGCCGCGGTTGCTGTCGAGGAGGGGAATCGGGATCGACACCCCCACGAGCACCTGGTCGCGGCCAAGCTCCTCGGCGCGCTTCAGCCCCAGCGTGATGCTAGGGTCGGGCAGCCGCCGGGCACGCTCGAGCGCCGTGATGGAAGCGCGCCGGGTGATCTCGATCGTGGCCCGCGTCAGGACCGGTGAAGCCGCGATACGCTGAGCGACAAGGTCGACGGACGGCACCGGGGGAAGGACGCCGACGTCGCCCTCTGCACGTTCGAATCGCGGAACCGGATTGCCCCAGAGCCCGGTGAGGCGCTGGCGGGCAACCCGCAATTCACCCTGGGCCTGGGCCAGCTCGACCCGGGTTCCGGCCTCCGCCACGCGGGCCCTGGTCTCCTCGACGGGAGAGACCTTCCCGGCGATCACGCGCTTGGAAACGGCATCCGTGGCCCGCTCGGCGAGGCTCACGGCCTCTCTGGCGAGCCGGGTCCGCTCTTGTGCCGACAGCACCTCGAAAAAGGCACTGACGACCGAAGCCCGGATCTCGGCACGGCGGGTGGCCAGCTCGATGTCGGCAATGTCCCTGCCGCGTTCGGCAATGGCCATCCGCGCGCTGCGCTTGCCGGCCACTTCAATGGGCTGGTTGAGCTGCAAGGTGGTGGTCCGAGTGGCGGCGCGGCTGTCCTCCACAAGGTAGTCGACGGACGGGTTGGGACGGGCCCGCCCCTGGATCACCGCCCCTTCGCTGGCCTCTCGCTCGCGCAGCGCCACGCTGATGTCAGGGTTGGCCTTGAGGGCCAGGTCGAGTGCGGCGGCGAGCGTCAAGGGACCGCCGGTTTCAGCGGGGAAGCGGTCAAGTACGCTTGTCTGTGGGTAAAGTGGTGCCAGGGCCTGGGCGTGGGCACCGGATGCGGCGGCGATGAGGATCGCAACCAGCGGGAATGCGGCTCGGAATGGCACGAGGGTGCGCATTGGAATCTCCTTGTTGGGCAGTCATCGGCAAAGACCGACAGGACGACGAAACAGACGAGACCCGGCGCGGGCGCCGCGCAGAAGCGCGGCTCCAGGTGGAACCTGAGCGGAAGCTAAGGGGTGACTAGAGCAGCCTGCCGCGCCGGATCAGAGCGCAGCAGACCAGTTGGGCCGGTCGGGGCCCGGAGGGATGTGGGTACGGAAGACGTGCGGGCTTGATTCCAGTACGGACGGCACTGCAGATTGAACCAGGCCGAAACCATCCTGGGCGAGGATCTTGAGGGTGTTGTAGTGACACAGCCCGCAGTCTTCGTCGATGGACAGGCTGGCGCTGGAGTCGGCTTGCCTGGAGGTCTCGGCCTCCGAGGCCTTGTGCTCGTGGCTGTGATGCCCGAAATGCCCCGCCTGTTTGCCGGTCTCATGCTGGCAATAAGCCCCCACCGCAGACCAGCTGAGCTGGAGCGGCATGAAGACGGCCAGAAGGAAGGCAACCCAAAAACGGATGCCCGGAAGTATACCGAAAGACGTCACGACTTGAACCGAAACCTCTGCAGACCGACTGCCCCATGCTCCCATCGGGCAGTCGGCTCCAGCCACGTACGCGACGTACCGTCAGACGGGAGGCCCCGGCGGAGCTTCGTACAGGTAGCAGCGCACCGTGCGGCTGCCGGAGAGGCGGGTTTCGGCCGGGTAGCTGCTGCGGCAGGTGTCACTGGCATGCTCGCAGCGGGGATGGAAGTGGCAACCGGAAGGCGGATTGAGGGCCGACGGCATGTCTCCGTGGGGTGCCACCGAGGCCGGCAGGTCTTCGCCGCCCCTGTCCACCCGCGGCACGGCCGCCAGCAGCATGCGGGTATAGGGGTGGCGCGGGTCGCGCAGCACTTCTTCGGCACTGCCCTGCTCCACGATGCGGCCGAGATACATCACCGCCACCTGGTGCGCCAGGTAGTCCACAACTGCCAGGTTATGGGTGATGAAGAGATAGGACAGGCCGTATTCGGCCTGCAGTTCCCGCAGCAGATTGAGGATCTGGGCCTGCACCGATACGTCCAGGGCGCTGGTGGGTTCGTCGCAGACGATCAGGCTGGGCGACACGGCGAGCGCCCGGGCAATGGCGATGCGCTGGCGCTGCCCCCCCGAGAACTCATGGGGAAAACGGTGGCGCATCGCCGGGTCCAGCCCCACCCGGTTCAGCAGGGCGTCGATGCGCTCGGCCCGGGCCCCGGCATCGGACTCGACCCCCAGGGCCTGCATGCCCTCCTCCAGGATCTCGCCGACCCGCATGCGTGGGTCCAGGGAGCTGAAGGGGTCCTGGAAGATCATCTGCAGATCGCGGCGCAGGGGGCGCCAGCGGCTGGCCGGCAGGGACAGGACTTCCTGGCCGCCATAGCGGACCTCGCCGCCGGTGGCCTGCACCAGCTTCAGCAAGGCCTTGCCGGCGGTGGTCTTGCCGCAACCGGACTCGCCCACCAAGGCCAGGGTCTTGCCTGCAGGCACCTGCAGGGTCACGCCGTCCACGGCCTTCACATGCCCGGCAACCCGGCGGAAGATTCCCTTGCGCACCGGGAAATGGACCTTCAGGTCTGCCACATCGAGGACCTTGCCCCGGGATGCGGTCTGTTCGCCGGCCACGCTGGCCACGGGGGGCGGGGTGTCGATCCAGCTCAGTCCGAGGTCAGGGTCATAAAGATGGCAGCGTACCGCCTGCCGCCCAACCTGGTGCAGGCCCGGCAGCGTGCTGCGGCACACCTCCCGCACCTGCGGGCAACGCTCGGCGAAGCGGCAGCCGGGCAGGCGGTCACCCGGCCGCGGCACCTGGCCGACGATGGTTTCCAGGGGCCGGCCGCGCAGATCGGGCGTCGGCAGGGCAGCAAAGAGCTTGCGTGAATAGGGGTGCAGGGGCTTGCCGAAGAAATCCTCGCGGTCGCCGGTCTCCACCAGCTCGCCGGCATACATCACGCCGATCCGGTGGGCCATGCGGGCGACGACACCCAGGTCGTGGGTGATCAGGAGCATGCCCATGCCGCGGCGGGTCTGCAGATCACGCAGCAGATCCAGCACCTGGGCCTGGATGGTCACGTCGAGGGCGGTGGTCGGCTCATCGGCGATCAGGACGTCCGGATCGCCGGCCAGGGCCATGGCGATCATGACCCGCTGCTTCATGCCGCCGGAGAGCTGGAAGGGGTATTCGGAGAGGCGCCTGCGGGGGTCGGGAATGCCCACGGCCTCGAGCAGCTTTTCGGCCTCGGCCCAGGCCGGCTGGCCATGCAGGCCGCGATGGCGGACCAGCACCTCACCGATCTGGTCGCCCACCGTCATGACGGGATTGAGGCTGGTGGCCGGCTCCTGGAAGATCATGGCCAGACGTTTGCCCCGGACGTCGCGCATGCGGGTCTCGGGCAGGGTCTCCAGGGCCTCGTCGCCCAGGCGGACGCTGCCGCCGGCAATCCGGCCGCCAGCCGGCAGGAGCCGCATGCAGGCCAGGGCGGTCATCGACTTGCCGCAGCCGGACTCGCCGACCAGGGCCAGGGTCTGCCCCGGCGCCACCTCGAAGCTCACGCCATCCACCGGCCGCACGGGCTTGCCGCGTGGCCCCAGCTCGACCCTCAGCCCGTCCACCCGCAACAGGGCCTGTCCTTCCTTGTCCAGTGTGTTCATCGCAAAGAAAACGGACCGCAGGGGCCCGTTCAATCAGTTGGCCGCCGGGGCGGCCGACAGGCCGGCACCACGCTCCCGCAGGGGCGCGGCACCGGTCATGGGGTATCAGTGGTGATGACCGCCTTCACCGTGCACATGGCCATGGCCGATTTCCTCGGCACTGGCGGTACGCACTTCCTTCACGGTGATGTCGAAGATCAGGGCGGTGCCGGCGAGGGGATGGTTGCCGTCCACCACGACCTTGCCGTCGGCAATGTCGGTGATGCGGTAGACCACGTCCTCTTCACCGTCTTCACCGACACGCTCGAAAGACATGCCGACTTCGATGTTGTCCGGGAACAGGGAGGCTTCCTCGACCAGGACCAGCTCTTCGTCGTATTCGCCGAAGGCGTCTTCCGGGAGGAGCTTGACCTTCAGGTTTTCACCAACCGCCTTGCCGTGGAGGGCTTCTTCGATCACGGCAAAGATGCCGTCATAACCGCCGTGCAGATAAACCAGCGGGTGCTGGCCGTCGTCGATCATGTTGCCATCCGGGTCGGTGACCTTGTAGTCAAGCGTGACGACCGTGTTCTTGGCGATTTGCATTTGGATTCCTTGAGTTGAGTTGCTTTATCAGCTGAAAGACTTCGGCGGCATGGCCGCGCGGATTGATATCGTGCATGACGTGCTGCAGGACCCCGTCACTCGAAATGATGAAGGTCGAACGGCGAACGCTGCGTTTCATGACCCCGTTCACCATCGCCGACTGCCACACCCCGTAAAGCCTGCACACCTCGCCCTCCTCATCGGACAGCAATTCCACGGACAGGCCGTGCTGATCGCGGAAGTCGGCATGGGTCAGGCAGTCGTCGGGGCTCACGCCCACCACGATGCATTTTTCCTGCTCGAAATCGGCATCGTGATCGCTGAAATCGATGGCCTGCCGGATGCAGCCCGGGGTGTTGTCACGGGGATAGAAGTACAGGACCACATGATGAGAACCCAGCACCGAAGCCAGATCGAACATTTCCATGTCGGCATCGGGCAGGGCAAAGAGCGGCGCCAGCTCGCCCACCTGGGGCTCGTCCGGCACGGCGGGGGATTCTAACCGAGCCGCCTTGATAACTCTACCCGAAGCGTGTTGGGGGGTGAAATGCATGAAGATCTCCTCGGGGGCTGCGGGTTCGGTCTGGGTTGAACCCTGGCTGTATGGGCGATACGACTTGCGCTGTTCTCTGTTCTTTTTCCTGCCGCCTGCGTCGGGCCGGCATGTCTGTTTCCTGCGGCGTACTTTTGAATGGATAGCCCATGACCACGACGGGCTCAAGGCCTTTGTCATCCAATTTTGAGGTTTGTCACGGAAATCCACTTTCCCCGGCAAGGATGCGACAACTTGCAGCCGGCGAAAACCTGTATAAAATTACACACAACATCAAGGAGCCCCCATGTCCGACAACCTGACCCCCCGCCAGCAGGAGATCCTCCAGCTCATCCGTGACACCGTGGAGCAGGAAGGCCGCCCGCCCACCCGTGCCGAGATCTGCACCGCCTTCGGCTTCCGCTCCCCCAATGCGGCGGAAACCCACCTGCGGGCGCTGGCCGCCAAAGGCGCCATCACCCTTGAGGAAGGCCGGGCGCGCGGCATCCGCCTGATGGAAGCCCTCGGCCTGCCGCTGGTCGGCCGGGTTGCCGCAGGCAGCCCCATCCTGGCGGCCGAACACCTGCAGGGGCGCTACCAGGTCGATCCCGGCCTGTTCTCCCCCCGCGCCGACTACCTCCTCAAGGTGCGCGGCATGAGCATGCGCGACGCCGGCATCCTCGACGGCGACCTGCTGGCGGTGCACCGCACCAGCGAGGTCCGCAACGGCCAGATCGTGGTCGCCCGGGTCGAGGATGAAGTCACCGTCAAGCGGCTTGCCCGCAAGGGGCCCATCATCGAGCTGCTGCCCGCCAACCCCGACTTCGAGCCCATCGTGGTGGACACCCGCCATGCGTCCCTGGAGATCGAAGGCCTGGCCGTCGGCCTGATCCGCTCCGACAGCCTCTGAGCCCCGGCCCCTGCAGAGTCCGCTGCCATGGCAGGCCAGGCTTCTTCCGCACCCCTCCGCCTAGAGGAACTCGTCTGGCGGGGCGACCGGCTCGCCGCACCGGCCAGCCCGGGGCGGTCCACCGGCTACGCGGCCCTCGATGCCGTCCTGCCCGGCGAGGGCTGGCCCGTGGGCGCCCTCACCGAACTGCTGCTGCCCCATGCGGGCGTCGGTGAGCTCAGCCTGCTCCTGCCCCTCCTCAGACACATCCCCACGGGGCGCTGGGGGGTCTGCATCGCGCCTCCGGCCCTGCCCTACGCCCCGGCGCTGGCGGCGGCTGGCGTGCCCCTGGGACGCCTCCTGGTGGTCCAGGCCGACACCCCCGCCCATGCCCGCTGGGCCTGCCGCCAGGCCCTCGATTCGCGCAGCTGCGAACTCGTCATCCTGTGGCTGGCCGACGCCGACATGGCTGCCCTGCGCCGCCTGCAGCTGGCCGCCGAGGAAAGTGCCACCCCCGTCATCCTGATCCGCCCCGAGGCCTGCGCCAGCCAGCCATCACCTGCCGTCCTGCGGCTGGCCCTGGCCGCCCGTCCTGGCGGGCTGCAGATACGCCTGCTGAAACGCCGGGGCCCCCTGCTGGCTGCACCCGTGGAGCTGGAACTTCCCTGGGATGCCCCTGGCGGGCGGCCCGATCAACCCCGGGCCAGCCAGGCTGCAGCAGCGCCTTCACCTTCCTCCGTGATCGTCTCCCATGCTCTGGTGCGCCCTCGTCCTGCCCGATCTGGCCCTGCAGGTCTTCACGCGGGGGCGCGATGAAGGCCCCCCGCTGGCCGTCCTCGGCCCTCTCCCCCAGCGCCGGGTGGTGGCAGCGGATCCGGCAGCAATGGCACGCGGCGTGGCACCAGGGGTCCGCCGGGCCAGCGCACTGGCCCTAGCCCCCGACCTGTGCCTGCGCGACCGTGAGCCGGCCCTCGAGCACAGCGCCCTCGCCGAAATTGCAGACTGGGCAGGCGCCTTCACCTCCACCCTGAGCATCGACCCGCCGGACACCCTGCTGCTCGAGGTCCGTGCCAGCCTGCGCCTGTTTGGCGGCATGGAGAACCTGTGCGGACAGCTGCAGCAAGGCCTCGACGCCCTCGGCTTCAAAGGCCGGCTGGCTGTCGCCCCGACGCCACTGGCAGCCCGCTGGCTGGCCCGGCAGGCTCCGGGCGCCCGGATCGACACGCTGGCATCCCTGGCCACGGCCCTCGACCCCCTGCCTTTCAGCGTCCTTGCCGACAGCCCCGGCGAGATCAACGACAGCCTCGACCTGCTGGCCGGCATCGGCCTCCGGCAGTTGGTGGAAGTCCGTCGCCTGCCCCGCAGCAGCCTGGCCCGGCGCAAGGGCGGTGCCCTGCTCGACCTGCTCGACCGGGCCTACGGCGTCCGGGCCGACCCGCGCCCCTGGCACATCCCGCCCGAACGCTACCGGGCCCGCCTTCCCCTGCCCGTTCCCAGCACCCAGATCGATACCCTGCTGTTCGGGCTGCGCCGCCTGCTGGCAGGGCTGTCCGGCTGGCTGGATGCCCGCCAGGCCGGGCTCGAAGCGATCAGCCTGATCCTCGAGTACGAGCGCAACAGCCACGACAGCGAAGAGCGCTTCGAGATCATCCCCGGCACCCTGTCGCGGGACATGGCGCGCTTCCAGATGCTGGCCCGGGAACACCTGTCCCGCCACGCCCTGCCCGCCGCGGTGGACGCCCTGCGCCTGGAGGCAGATGCACCCCGCCCAATCGCCCCGCCCCGCCATGATCTGTTTGAGGGGGACGACGGCCGGCAGGGCGACCCGGGCCTGCTGCTGGCCACCCTGCGCGCCCGGCTTGGCACCCAGGCCGTGGCTTGCCTCGCCCCCTGCCCGGACCATCGCCCGGAACGGGCCTGGCGCTGGCTCTACCCCCAGGGGCCGGCCCCGTCCGGAACTCAGGCCGGCGACCTGCAGTCACAC
>WBTZ01000141.1 GCA_009026175.1 Zoogloea sp.
CCTCCGGCTTTTGCCCCCGTCGCCCCGGGTGGCGGCTTCCAGCCACCACCTCCTCGCCGGGAGGCTCCGCCGGTCGAGCAGCGCCGCCCGCCGGAGGACAACGCCTCGCGCTTCCGCCCGCCACCGGCTCAGGAGGCCCCGCGCATGCACGCCCCCGAAAACCAGAACCGCTTCGGCGGGCGCATGGAGGGAGACCGTGGAGAGCGCGGCGACCGGGGAGGACGCGGCGAGCGCTGAGCCCTGCCCTCAGCAGATCCGGGGCAAAGGTTCGCCGGCCAGCCAGTCAACCATGCGGCGCCCGCCGAGGGTGGTCTGCATCTGCACGAAGCAGCGCGCATCGGCAATCACCTCACCGACCAGGGCAGCCTGGCGACCCAAGGGATGAGATCGCAGCGCGGCAAGCAGCGCGGCGGCTTCCTCACCGGGGCACACCGCCAGCAGGCGCCCCTCGCTAGCCAGATTGAGGGGGTCCAGGCCGAGGAACTCGCAGGCCGCGGCAACCGCCGGAGACACCGGCAGGGCGGACTCCTCCAGCACGATCCCCACCGCGGATTGGCGGGCGATCTCGTTGAGGGTCGCCGCCAGCCCGCCGCGGGTCGGATCCCGCATCAGGCGCAAGCCCGGCGACGCCGCCAGCGCAGCCGCCGCAAGCCCGTGCAGCGCCGCCGAGTCCGACCGCAGATCCCCCTCGAAGGCCAGCCCCTCCCGCTGCGCCATGATGGCCATCCCATGCTCGCCCAGGGTGCCGGACACCAGCACCACGTCCCCGGGCCGGGCGAAGGCCCCCGACAACTCCCGGCCGGCAGGAAGGGCCCCCACTCCGGTGGTGGTGATGAAGATGCCGTCGCCCTTGCCCCGCTCCACCACCTTGGTGTCACCGGTGACGATCGCCACCCCCGCGTCGGCCGCCGCACGCCCCATGCTCCCGGCAATGCGCTGCAGATCGGCCAGGGGGAAGCCCTCTTCAAGGATGAAACCGGCGCTCAGGTAGAGCGGGCGGGCGCCCATCACCGCCACATCGTTCACCGTGCCGTGCACACTAAGACTGCCGATGTCGCCGCCCGGGAAGAACAAGGGCGACACCACATGGGAATCGGTGGACACCACCAGCCGCTCCCCTGGCGCCAGCGCCGGCAACACGGCAGCGTCATCACCCCGCGCCAGCCAGGGATTGTCGAAGGCACGCCGGAAGATCTCGCCGATGAGCTGCTGCATGGCCCGGCCGCCGCCCCCATGCGCCAGATCCACGTGGCCGCTGCGCAGATCCAGGGGGCGGACATAGACGTTCTTCATGGGGAGGCTGGAAAGTGGAAGAGCCCCCATGATGCCAAGGAAGCCCCCGCCCTGCCCAGCGGAGGCCTCCACCGGCGAATGTCAGGAATGCGCCAGCTGGCTCTCCGTGAGCTGTTTGAGAATGTCCGCCACCCCGCGGGCATGGTCCGCGGTGCCTGCCGTCTTGCCGCTGAAGGACTCGATGTTGGCGAGCAGGCCGGAGAGGTTGGACACACCACCGGCCTGGCGCTCGATCTCGCCGGCCACCCGGGCGATCTCGCCGGCCAGGGTCGAGATGTCGACGCCGATCTCGCCGGCGCTGGCCCGGGACTTCTCGGCCAGCTTGCGCACCTCGTCAGCCACCACCGCAAAGCCGCGCCCGGCCTCCCCGGCCCGCGCCGCCTCGATGGCGGCATTGAGCGCCAGCAGGTTGGTCTGGTCGGCGATCTGCTGGATCACTTCGACCACGCCCTGGATACGCCCGCTGGCATCCGCCAGCTTGCGGGCGCTGCCAGCTGCATCGGCGGCCTGGCGGGTGAGGTCCCCCACCGTTTCACTGGCCGAATGCACCACCTGGCCCTGCTCCTGGATATGGCCGGTCAGCTGCCCGACCGAGGCATACAGGTCACCCGCGCAGGACTCGAGCTGATGCGCCGTATCGTCCCTCAGGGCGTGGGATGCCCTGAGGGTCTGCCCGAGGCTGTTGAGGCCGGTCACCACCTGCGCAATGCTGCCGTCGAAGCTGGCGGGATCCAGCCGGCTGTCGAAGGCCTGGGCCTGGTAATCGGCGATCTGCTTGACGATGACCCGCGACAGGCCCGACAGCTTGGCGCTCTGGCGACGCAGGAAGAAAGCCTTGAACTCACCGTAGTGGGCCACGAAGTTATCCACGTAATCGTCGCGGAAGGAGGCGCCTTCGGGCACCCGGAAGAAGAACACGGCGGTGAGGGTCTGGTTGAGGTTGAGCCCCAGGATCTCGCCAAAGGTCGAGAAACCCGCCAGTTGCGTACCTGGCAGCGCCTTGCCGATCTCCGCCAGCTCCCGGTCGTTGTAGAGGCGGCGCAGGATGCAGTCGTTGAGGATCCCGGCCACCGCCCCCCCCGGTTTGCCCGCCATGAAGGCCTTGAAGTCCCGCGCGGTGCTCTGCACCAGGCTGGTCCGCCGCACCAGCACCAGGTCCTCGCCCGGCGAGATGTCGCAGTAGAAGTTGACCCGGCCGGCCGCCACATCCACGTTAACCACCGAACGGACGTAGATCTCCTTGCCCACCTGGATCGCAAAGGAGTGGTCGGCCAGTTTGCTCTCCAGCTCGGTCGGGCGGCACCGGAAGTGCGAGCACAAGGCCTCCACGAAGGGCACGATGCGGCCGTCCGCGGCGATCACGTCGCTCACGTAGCGCTTCTCGAGGGACGCCCCGATGACCGGGAAACGGACCCCCTCCGGCTCGAAGTTCTGGCTCTTCAGCACCCCGAAGCGGGTGCCTTTGGCCACCTTCAGGAAGGCCACCAGCGCATGGTTTTCCAGCTTCCGGCTGCCATCGTGCAGCCAGGTGTTGCGGAAATCGAACTTGCCCCCGGCGGAGCCGCCGACAAACAGGCAGGGAAAGCGTCCAGACTCGTACAGAGCCTCCATGAAGAAGGACTCGGACGCCGACAGGCCGTCGAAAAGCACCTGGGCGATGGTGTCCCGATGATCGATCTCGAAGTCGACCCGCGCCGCGCCGATCTGCCGGGCAATCCGCTCCACCCGCTCCTTGACGCCGATCTCCGGCTTGCCCCGGCGCAGATCCTCGCAGCCCAGGGGAATGGCCAGTACCTGGGCACGGGCGATCAGGGACGCATCGAAGCACTGGATCACCACCCGGTCCCAGCTCTCACCGGTCCGGCAGTAGAGGGCATCGCCGCTGCTGCACAGTTCGCCGGCCGTGGAACAAAGCATCACCGGCACCCCGGGGAAGCGCGCGGTCACCGCACGCGCGACCGGCTCGATGTCCACATGGGGCGACACGTAGCCGCTGACAAAGGTGGGGACAATACGCGCAGCAGCCAGTTGGGCCCCCACCTCCGCGGCACGGCACTGCAGGGTCAGGACCCCCGGGGAGGAAGGGCGTCCCAGATTCTTGAACAGGTTCATTCGTGTCTCCTTGCCGGTCTCGGTGCGGACCATGTGGCCGCATATCGGCGCGGAATGCCCGACATTAACCCTGACGGACAACAATTTTTTCAGCGCAACACCGATTGTTTGCTTTTGATACAAGCACTTGCATGCAAGCGCTCCATCATGAGACAGCTGCTCCAGGATCGCGGCTGCGCCCATATGCGTAATACGCCGCGCAAGCCCCCTCGGAGGACACCATGCAGGCGCCGACCGGCGTCTCCGGCGTGCATACGGTGCCAAAGAGGCGGCAATCGCGGGCCCGGGTGACGCCTCTCAACACCGCCGCGCATTCGCAGCCCTTGTGGTCGGGGATCGGAGAGTAGTCGAGCCCGAAGCGGCGTTCGGCATCGAAGCCCGAGAAGGCATCGGCCAGGCGCAGGGCCGAGCGGGGCAACATGCCGAGCCCCCGCCATTCGAAGGTATCGCGCAGGGTGAAGACCTCGGCCATCAGCGCCTGCGCTTTGAGATTCCCATCCAGCGTCACGGCCCGGGTGAACTCGTTCTCGACCTCGGCCCGCCCCTCGTTCACCTGACGCACCAGCATGCGGATCGCCTGCATCACATCGAGGGGCTCGAAACCGGCGATCACCACCGGCTTGCGGAATTCGGCGGCAAAGGGCGCATAGGGACGGGTCCCGATCACCGTACTGACGTGGGCCGGCCCGATGAAACCGTCGATCAATGACGCACCGCCGCCCTGCCCGCCTTCGGCGATGGCCCTGATCGCCGGCGGTGTAAGCACATGGCAGCACAGCACGCTGAAGTTGGCCAGCCCCAGCCGGGCCGCCTCGCGGACCACCAGGGCCGTGGGCGGGGTGGTGGTTTCAAAGCCGATCGCAAAAAAGACCACCTGGCGCGCGGGCTCCCGCTGGGCCAGCGCCAGCGCGTCCATGGCGGAGTAGATCATCCGCACGTCGGCGCCCATGGCCCGCGCCTTGAGCAGGGACATGCCGCCTGCCGCAGGCACCCGCAGGGTGTCGCCATATACGCAGACCGTCACCGGGCGATCGAGTGCCAGGCGCAGGACCTGTTCGATACGGCCGGTGGGGAGCACGCAGACCGGGCAGCCCGGCCCATGGATCAGGCGCAGGTTCTGCGGCAACAGGTCTTCCACCCCGTAGCGGGAGATGGCATGGGTATGGCCGCCGCAGAATTCCATGAAGGCATAGGAGCGGTCTGCCTGCACCTCGCGCCGCAGCGCATCCGCCAGGGTCCGGGCGACCTCCCCGTCACGGAAGGCATCCACGTATTTCACGGGCCGGCCGCTCCGGCGAGGCCGGCTTCGCGCATCAGGGCCAGGGTCTCCTCGGCCTCCTCCGGATCCAGCCGGGTCAGCGCAAAACCCACGTGCACGATCACGTAGTCGCCGGGTGCCACGCTGTCCAGCAGGGCCAGCGACACGACCTTGCGCACACCGCCGAGCTCCACCAGCCCCGTGTCGCCGGGCAAGCATTCGATGACGCGGGCCGGAATGGCGAGGCACATGCTTACAGCCCTCCCCGCATCAGCTGCGCCCGGGCCACCCAGGCCTGCCCCAGGGACAGGCCGCCATCCCCGGCCGGGACGTGCTGGGCCTCGAACACCCTGAAGCCCCGCCCCGTCAGGCGCTGACGCATTCCCGTGGCCAGCAGGCGGTTGTGCATGCAGCCACCGGAGAGCACCAGCGTGCGCACGCCGGTGGCGTGGGCGGTGTCCGCCAGCCACTCCACCAGGGCCTCCTGGAGGTTGGCGTGGAAGTGGGCGGCCCCCTTGGCGGCATCGTTCTCGCCGACCAGCTGATTGAGCAGGGGGTAGAGGTTGAGCACCGACATGCCGGTATCCGGGCGGACATCGATGTGGTGCCCCCCCGGCAGCGGCAGGATGGTGCCGAAGCGCCTGGCCAGCGCTTCCAGCAGCATCGGCGCCTGGCCTTCGTAGGTCATGGTCTCGCACACCCCCAGGAGCCCCGCCGCAGCGTCGAACCATCGCCCCAGGCTGGTGGTCGGCGGGCAGCGGCTCCCGCGCACGAGCATGCCGAGGATCTGCTCCACGTTGGACCGGGCCCCGAAGCGCTCGATCGCCTCATCGCCACGCCCGAGGGCATGCAGCACGCCGACGGCCATGCGCCAGGGCTCGCGCGCGGCCCGGTCCCCGCCGGGCAGCGGCAAGGGGCTGAGATGGCCCAGCCGGCGGAAGCCCGCACCGTCCACCCACAGCAGCTCGCCGCCCCACGGCATGCCGTCAGTGCCCAGGCCGACCCCGTCCACCGCCAGGCCGAGCACGGGCTCATCGAGCTGGTGCTCGGCGCACACCGCCGCCACGTGGGCGTGGTGATGCTGCACCGGTATCGTGGCCACGCCGAAGCGCTCCGCCAGGACATGTGCCAGGCGGGTCGAGTAGTAATCGGGGTGGGCATCGTGGGCAATCGCCTCCGGCCGCTGGGCCAGGATGCCCAGCAGATGCTCGGCGGCCTCGTCGAGCGCCTGGCAGGATGCCGGGTTGTCGAGGGACCCGATGTGCTGGGACAGGAAGGCTTCACGCCCCCGGGTCACGCACAGGCTGGCCTTGAACAGCGCCCCCAGCGCCAGCACCGGTGGCCCCGCCTCGCCAAGCGGCAGTGACAGGGGCGTGAACCCCCGCGCCCGGCGCAGAAACTGCACGCTACCGCTGGTCGCGCCTTCGACCTGCCCGGCGGGAAGGTCCGGCCGCAGGCGCAGCACGGAATCGTCGCAACGGACCACGATGTCCCGGTCATGCATCAGCAGCACGTCGGCGATCTCCGCGAGGCGCTCGAAGGCCTCTGCGTTGCCCTGCACCAGCGGCTCCCCATGCGGGTTGGCACTGGTCATCACCAGGGTCAGGGGGTGCGGCTCGGCCAGCCAGGCGGTGCCCTCCGGGCGTTCGGCGGCCTCGTGGAAGAGCAGCGCATGGAGCGGTGAGTAGGGCAGCATCACCCCCGCCTCATCGAGCCCAGGAGCCAGTCCGGGCAGGGCGGCATCGAAACCGTCCCGCTTCTCCAGCAGCACGATGGGCCGCTCGGGGCTCTCCAGCGCCCTCGCCTCGGCGGCCGAGAAACGCACCCAGCGTTCGGCGCTGGCCGTGTTCAGGACCATGATGGCCAGCGGTTCATGCGGGCGCCCTTTGCGGGCCCGCAAGCGGGCCACCGCATCACCGCGGCGCGCATCGCAGGCCAGGTGGTAACCCCCGACGCCCTTGATCGCGACGATCTCGCCCAGCATCAGCCGGCGCAGGGTCTCGGTGACCGGATCACGTGCCAGCGCCCGCACGCCGTGGGGTTCATACAGTTCCAGTGTCGGGCCGCACACCGGGCAGGCATTGGGCTCCGCATGGAAGCGCCGGTCTCCCGGATGGCTGTATTCCGCTTCGCAGGCCGGGCACTGGACGAAATCCGCCATGCTCGTCCTGGCCCGGTCGTAGGGCAGGCTGCGGGTGATGGTGTAGCGGGGGCCGCAGTAGGTGCAGTTGATGAAGGGATAGCGCCAGCGCCTGTCCCCGGAATCGAAGAGCTCCGACAGGCAGGAGGGGCAGACCGCGATGTCGGGTCCGATCGAGGTGGCGACACCGCCTTCTACGCTGGGCAGGATCACGAAATCCTTGTGGGCAAGATCCGGCGGGATCACCTCGGGCTCGATGGAGTCCACTCGGGCCAGCGGCGGAGCCTCGGTCACCAGGCACTGGGTGAACGCATCGAGGACGGCCTCGCCGCCCTGGATCTCGATCTCCACGCCCTCCCCATCGTTGCGGACCCATCCCACCAGGCCCAGCTTGTTGGCAAAGCGATAGACGAAGGGCCGGAACCCGACCCCCTGCACGACACCCCGGACCCGCAGACGGCGGGCCACACGGGTCGGATCGACAATCAGCAGCATGAGCGCAGCACCTCCTGTCCCGCCGGCCCCGGCATCCCACTCACCCCGGCCTCCGCGGCCCGCGCCTCCAGCCAGGCCAGCCAGGCGTCCATGCCCTCGCCGGTCCGCGCCGACAGGAGCAGCACCTCCAGCTGCGGATTGATCCGCCGCGCAAACTCGAGCGCACGCTCGACGCTGAAGTCCACGTAGGGCAGCAGATCGGTCTTGTTGAGCAGCATCAGGCGGGCGGCGGCAAACATGTCCGGGTACTTGAGCGGCTTGTCGTCGCCCTCGGTGACCGACAGCACCACCACCTTGGCGGCCTCCCCCAGGTCGAAGGCGGCCGGACAGACCAGGTTGCCGACGTTCTCGATGAACAGCAGGCCTCCTCCGGCCGGCAGCAGCCCGGGCAGGGCGCGCGCCACCATCCTGGCGTCCAGGTGACAGCCCTTGCCGGTGTTGATCTGCACCGCAGGTACGCCGGTGGCACGGATCCGCTCCGCATCGAAGCTCGTCTGCTGGTCCCCTTCGATCACGGCCATGGGCCAGCGCCCCCACAGCGCCTCGACGGTACGCACGAGCAGGCTGGTCTTGCCCGCGCCCGGGCTGGACACCAGGTTGAGGGCGAGACTGTGCCGCTCCGCCAGCCAGCGGCGATTGGCCCCGGCCTCGGCATCGTTGACGGCCAGGATGTCGCGCTCCACGCGCAGGCGGCGCGTCCGTTCGCCCTGCCGGCCGCCCGTCCGGCCAGGCACCGGCAGCAGCCCGGGCCGCTGCGGCACCGGACGATAACGCCCCGGCAGCAAGGCATCCTGCCCACGCCCCTCGATCCGGACTTCACCGGCACCACACCCGCACACTCCACACATGCTTGCCACCACCTTTATTCAACTTCCAGTTCGAGGACCTGCATCCGGTTCCCACCGGTCACTTCCACCCCATAGGCACCACAGGCCGGGCAGGGTTCATACAGGGCATGCAGGGCCACACGGCTGGCACACGCCGGGCAGCGCCCTTCTCCGGGCACCGCCTCGATACGCAGTTCGGCCCCTTCCGCCGGGCCGCCCTTCATCACTGCGTCAAAACAGAAGCGCAGGCTGTCAGGCTCGACGGCGGCCAGCTCCCCGAGCGCCAGCACGACAGTCCTGACACGGCCGAAGGGACTCTTCTCCCGGGCCTCCTCGACAATCCCGCGGATCGATTCGGCAAGCGACATCTCATGCATTCGGGTCTCCGCACCCAGCGCCTGGGCGAGCTGCAAAGATACGCCTTTCGGTGAATAAATTCGCCGGACAGCACACCGCGGGCGCTCCGGAAACTGGCCTCCGACCGTTGCCATGCAGGCCAAATATGAAGAATGGTGCTAGGCTGCTGTCCGCTGCGCCAACGCGTAACCCCTTATGACTTTTGTCGCAGCGGTTTTCAGTTTCCCCTACAACTTTGGATGCCCGGTGCTTTATCGTGCTGATCCCATGAAGAGCCTCCTGCCCCTCCTCCTCGCAGCCCTCCTTTCCAGCGCCCCGGCGCTGGCACAGACGCCTCCCGCCGAGCCCGCGGCCAAGCCAGCGGCCAGCCCGGAAGCAGAAGCCCCGTTGCCCACCCCGCCGAAGATAACCCGCTGGGAAAACACCGGGATGACGCCGATCGAGGCACGGGAGTGGCAGAGCTACAACTTTTCACCGAACGACGCGGCCAACTGGAAGCGGGCCGGATTTGCCCCGCTGGTGGCACGAACCTGGTCCGACAAGGGTTTCGATGCCGACGAGGCCAGGGAATGGATCAACTCGAGCAAGAACAACCGCAGCCTGATGGCCGACCTCGATCAGTCGGACCCCAGCCAGTGGAAGCGTGAGGGCTTCACACCGGCCGACCGGCTGGCCTGGTGGGAGGCCGGCTTCGCCTTCGAGGACGCAGTCCTGCTCACCCGCGCCGGCATGTCTCCCGCAGAGGCGGCCTGGAACGGGCACGAAAAGCTCAAGACGCTGCGGGGCGGCCCGGCTGGCGGCGAGCTGGCAGCCAACGCCAAGCCTGGGGCCGCGGCAGAGGCAAGCGGCAGCAGCCTTCCCAGCCTCCAGTCCATCTGGAACGTGGTGGGCTCCTACGTCAAGTTCGGCCTGACCGTCTTCATCGCCTTCATTTCGGGTGGCCTGGCCTTCTTCCTGCTGCGGCGGCGGGACATCAATCGCCACCTCAAGGCCGACATCGCCGCCGACGCCCCCGAGAGTGAACTGCCGCCGGCGGCGACGCAGGCAGCCCCCGCCGTCAAGCACCGGCCGGCCCGCCGCTTTGCCCTGCTGCGCAACGCCAACCCCCATTGCATCCACTGCAAGAGCTTGAACGTACGCCAGTCGCGCATGCACCCCCATCGTTTTGCGGGGATCAACTTCACCGAGTATTTCCGCTGCAAGCAGTGCGGACGCCACTTTGCGATCGTCAGCTACACCCCGATCCTGGCTGCAGGCGGCGGCGTGGTGCTGGTCCTGACCTTCATCACCTCGGGCTTCATCTATCTGCTATCCCTTGTCCATTGAGCCCTCCGGCGGGCCAGGTCCCGCCGCGCCGCTCCGGGCATGCACTACACGCGTGACCTCATGAGCCGTCTCGTCATCCAGCCCACCGACTTCGCCGATGCCACCAGCACCGGCGATTTTCTTGATCTCCTCGATCACTACATGCGCAGCCCGACAGGAAGCGGCACCGCGATGCCCGCCGAGCTACGCCAGCGCCTCCCGGAACAGCTCCGCCAGCGGCCCACGGTGCTGAGCTTCATTGCTTACCTGGACGGGCGGGCCGCCGGCCTGATCAACTGCGTCGAAGGCTTCTCCACCTTCGCCGGCAAGCCGCTCCTCAACGTCCACGACATCATCGTGCGGGAGGATCTGCGCCGCCGGGGGATCGCCCGCGCGCTGCTGGCCCACGCCGAGCAGGTCGCCCGCGAACGGGGCTGCTGCAAGCTGACACTGGAAGTCCTCGAGGGCAACAAGGGCGCCCGCCAGGCCTACCTGGACTTCGGTTTCCAGGGCTACCAGCTCGACCCGGCCATGGGCCAGGCCTTGTTCATGGAGAAAAAGCTGGCCTGAGGCAGGCGCGCCTCAGAAGCTCATCCACTCTTCCAGCAAGCGGTATTCGGTGCCGCGCATGTCCTGCTTGAAGCGGCCATAGCCGTCGGAAGACGAGTAGCCGCCCAGGTCGAAGCGCTCGCAGCCCTGCGCCCGCATCGCCAGCGCAGCATTCCACAGCAGGAAGTTACCCGCCTTGCTGCGGCGGGCCTCCGGGCCATACCAGCCCACGAAGTACTCCGCGCTGCGGGCAAAACGCACCACGACCATGCCCGCAACCGGCTGGCCGTCCAGCACTGCGCGACACACGAAGAAGTCCTCCGGCACGGCGCGCTGCAGCGCGCGCAGGAAGCTCACCGACGTACCGGAAAAGCCCTTCTCCGCCATGTGTTCCGCATGACGGGCAAACATCCACTCCCGGGCGTCCGCCTCCCTGCTCACATCGAAGAGCAGTCCTCCGCGCTCCGACACTTTCAGGTGATTGCGCCAGTTGGCCGCCAGGCGCGCCCGCAGAGCCTCCTCACCGAGCCGCAGATCAAGTACGGCAGAACACCAGCCCGCGACGCCCCGGCTCCGGAAACCGGCCTGTTGCATCAGACTGCGCTGCGCCTCCCCATCCTCAAGCCCCGGGGCCAGCAGCAACAGGCCGCGCCGGCCGAAGCGCCAGCGCTGGCGCAGGGCCTCGTGGACCGGGCGCAGCACCTCCGGCGTAGCCTGGGGCACAAGGCATTGGGGACCGCGGTTGATGCGGGCGGCCACCGCCACGCCGAGAACGCGCTTGATCAGCACCTGGCAGATGGCCAGGGCCTGGCCATCCGACTCGAACACCAGGCGCTCGACGCCCCACCCTTCCGCCGCCTTGGCCTCACCGTAGCCCCAGGACTGGGTCAGCTGCGGAGCGGGAAGGGACGCACAGAAGGCCTCCCATTCGTCGCGGTCGACGGCATGACGGATCCGGCATGCGGAGTTCGCACCGCGGGCGGCGGCAAGGGCAGCGTAAGGCATCGGCAAGGCCTGGAAGGAAGACAGGCTGCGATGCTAGCGGCACGGAGCCGCTCAGTCACGGAAGGCCGTCACGCTCATCGCGCGGCCCCCGGAATGAAAAATCGCCTGCCCGGCCAAAGGCCGCTGGCAGGCGATGACGCAGGGCGGGAAGCCTCAGCGCTGGATCTGGGTCACGTCACGCACGGCGCCGGTGTCGGCACTCGTCGTCAGCGCCGCATAGGCCTGCAGGGCCGCAGACACATGGCGGACCCGGTTGGCAGGCTTCCAGCCACGGGCATCCTGGGCGGCACGGCGACGGGCCAGCTCAGCATCGGCCACGGCGAGGTGGATGCGACGGTTCGGGATGTCGATCTCGATGGTGTCGCCCTCCTCCACCAGGCCGATGGCGCCGCCACAGGCCGCTTCCGGCGAGGCATGGCCGATCGACAGGCCCGAAGTCCCGCCGGAGAAGCGGCCGTCGGTCAGCAGGGCGCAGCTCTTGCCCAGGCCCTTGGACTTCAGGTAGCTGGTCGGATAGAGCATCTCCTGCATGCCGGGGCCCCCCTTCGGGCCTTCGTAGCGGATCACCACCACGTCGCCGGCCACGATCTGGTCGGCGAGAATGCCTTCCACCGCGGCCTCCTGGCTCTCGAAGACGCGAGCCCGGCCGGTGAAGGTCCAGATGGACTCATCCACACCGGCAGTCTTCACGATGCAGCCCTTCTCGGCGATGTTGCCGTACAGCACGGCCAGGCCACCGTCCTGGCTGAAGGCATGGGCCTTGTCGCGGATCACACCCTTGCTGCGGTCCATGTCCAGCTCGTTCCAGCGGCGATCCTGGCTGAAGGCCACCTGGGTCGGCACGCCGCCCGGCGCAGCCTTGTAGAAGTTGAACACACCCGCATCGTGGGCCTGCATCACGTCCCAGGTGGCCAGGGCCTCGGCCATGGTCTTGCTGTGCACGGTGGGCAGATCGGTGTGCAGCAGGCCGGCGCGGCTGAGTTCGCCGAGGATGGCCATGATTCCGCCGGCACGGTGCACGTCCTCGATGTGCACGTCGGCCACGGCCGGGGCCACCTTGGACAGGCAGGGCACCTTGCGCGAGATGCGGTCGATGTCCTTCATGGTGAAGTCGACACCGGCTTCCTTGGCGGCCGCCAGCAGGTGCAGCACGGTGTTGGTGGAGCCGCCCATGGCCACGTCGAGGCTGATGGCGTTCTCGAAGGCCTTGAAGCTGGCGATGGAGCGCGGCAGGACCGCCTCGTCGTCCTTCTCGTAGTAGCGGCGGGCCAGGTCGACGATGCGGCGGCCGGCTTCCTTGAACAGGCGCTCCCGATCGGCGTGGGTGGCCACCACCGTGCCGTTGCCCGGCAGGGACAGGCCCAGGGCTTCGGTCAGGCAGTTCATGGAATTGGCGGTGAACATGCCGGAGCAGGAACCGCAGGTCGGACAGGCGGAACGCTCGATGGCGTCCACCTCTTCGTCGGAGCAGCTGCTGTCGGCGGCCTTGACCATCGCATCCACCAGGTCGAGGGAGATCACCTTGGCCTCCCACTTGACCTTGCCGGCCTCCATCGGGCCGCCCGAGACGAAGATGGCCGGAATGTTGAGGCGCATCGCGGCCATCAGCATGCCCGGAGTGATCTTGTCGCAGTTGGAGATGCACACCATCGCGTCGGCGGTGTGGGCATTGACCATGTACTCCACGCTGTCGGCGATCAGGTCGCGGGACGGCAGGCTGTAGAGCATGCCGCCGTGGCCCATGGCGATGCCGTCATCGATGGCGATGGTGTTGAATTCCTTGGCGACGCCACCCGCGGCCTCGATCTCCCGCGCGACCAGCTGGCCCAGGTCCTTGAGATGCACATGGCCCGGCACGAACTGGGTAAAGCTGTTGACCACGGCGATGATCGGCTTTTCGAAATCGCCGTCCTTCATGCCGGTGGCGCGCCACAGGGCGCGGGCGCCGGCCATGTTGCGGCCGGCGGTGGAGGTACGGGAACGGTACTGGGGCATCTCTGGGAACTCCGTGTTCACGAATGGGTTGTTGCCAATCTTCCATTCTAGCGCCTGGAACACCCGCTGCTGCCATCCTGATGCACCACGGCCCCTCGGCAAGCACTTACGCATGCGACAGTTCGGGTATTCCCCCATTGGCCCCGCTCCCCGGAGAAGCCCTAATGACGCCACAAACCGCGCATTCCGGGAGGGACTGCCGGACGGCACCGATGCACCATTCGTTACATTTGGGCAAAGGTGTAGACAAGGTCCTTCCCTAAGCTTGAGCACACAAAAAAACGAACGGAGACCTTGCAATGAGCGCATTGCCCATCCTGGCGGCGGCCCTCTCGGCCGCCCTCGCCCTCAGCGTCCTCCATCACCGTGCGGCATCCCGCCGCCGCACTGCGCTGATCCCCCC
>WBTZ01000142.1 GCA_009026175.1 Zoogloea sp.
ATGTCGATCTTCCCCATCTGCATCATGGCCTGGAAAGCGCGCTTGGCCGCCGCAGGGTCCGGGTCGCTGATCGCCTCGACCAGCGCCCGCGGCGTGATCTGCCACGACAGCCCCCACTTGTCCCGGCACCAGCCGCAGGCGCTCTCCTGGCCACCGTTGCCGACGATCGCGTCCCACAGGCGGTCCGTCTCGGCCTGATCCTCGGTCGCCACCTGGAAGGAGAAGGCCTCGCTGTGCCTGAAAGTCGGCCCCCCGTTGAGGCCCAGGCAAGGGATGCCCATCACCGTGAATTCCACCGTGAGGACGTCGCCCTCCTTGCCCGAGGGGTAGTCGCCGGGCGCGCGGTGCACGGCCCCCACCGCACTGTCGGGAAAGGTGGCGGCGTAGAAGGTCGCGGCGTCCAGCGCAGTGCCGTCGTACCACAGACAGATCGTGTTCTTGCAGGCCATCCGGGTTCTCCCAGGTTAAAGGGCTGCCTCCGCCACCTTGGCCCGTGCCACGTGCAGCTTCCGGTAGCTGTCGATCAGGCGCTGGTGCCTGTCCAGCCCCTCCAGCCTCATGCTCGTCGGGGTCAGGCCGAAGAAGCGCACGCTGCCGTCCACCGACCCCAGCGCTGCGTCCATCCGCTGGTCGCCGAACATGCGGCGGAAGTTGCCGACGTAATCGTCCAGCTCCAGCTCGTCGTCCAGCAGCACCTCCAGCACCACGTTCAAGGCCTGGTAGAAGAGGCCGCGCTCGACGGTGTTCTCGTTGTACTGCAGGAAGGCTTCCACCCGCTCCTTCGCCGCCTCGAACTCATTCAGGGCCAGGTTGATCAGCAGCTTCAGCTCCAGGATCGTCAGCTGGCCCCAGACCGTGTTCTCGTCGAACTCGATGCCGATCAGGGTGATGATGTCGGTGTAGTCGTCCAGCTCACTGTCTTCAAGGCGTTCCAGCAGGGCCTCCAGGCCGGCATCGTCGAGGCGGTGCAGGTTGAGGATGTCGGCGCGGAAGGCGAGTGCCTTGTTGGTGTTGTCCCAGATCAGGTCTTCCACCGGATACACCTCCGAATAGCCGGGCACCAGGATGCGGCAGGCCGTGGCGCCGAGCTGGTCGTACACCGCCATGTACACCTCCTTGCCCATCTCCTCGAGAATGCCGAACAGGGTGGCGGCCTCCTGGATGTTCGAGTCCTCGCCGTGGCCGGAAAAGTCCCACTCGACGAACGGGTAGTCGGCCCGGGCGCTGAAGAAGCGCCACGACACCACCCCGCTGGAGTCGATGAAGTGCTCGACGAAGTTGTTCGGCTCGGTCACCGCGTTGCTCTCGAAGGTCGGCCGGGGCAGGTCGTTGAGGCCTTCAAAGCTGCGCCCCTGCAGCAGCTCGGTCAGGCTGCGCTCCAGCGCCACCTCCAGGCTGGGGTGGGCGCCGAAGGACGCGAACACACCGCCGGTGCGCGGGTTCATCAGGGTGACGCACATCACCGGAAATTCGCCGCCCAGCGACGCGTCCTTCACCAGCACCGGAAAGCCCTGCCGCTCCAGTTCCTCGATGCCGGCCACGATGCCGGGGTACTTGGCCAGCACCTCCTGCGGCACGTCGGGCAGCGCGATCTCGCCTTCCAGGATCTCCCGCTTCACCGCCCGCTCGAAGATCTCCGACAGGCATTGCACCTGCGCCTCGGCCAGCGTATTGCCGGCGCTCATGCCATTGCTGAGGAACAGGTTGTCGATCAGGTTGGTCGGGAAATACACCACCTCGCCGTCCGACTGGCGCACATAGGGCAGCGCACAGATACCGCGCTGCACATTGCCCGAATTGGTGTCGTACAGGTGCGAGCCGCGCAATTCGCCGTCGGGGTTATAGATCGCCAGGCAATGGGCATCGAGGATCCCGGCCGGCAGCGCATCCTTGCGGCCGGGCTTGAACCAGCGCTCATCCGGGTAATGCACGAATTCCGCGCCGGCAATCTCCTCCCCCCAGAACTGGTCATTGTAGAAATGGTTGCAATTGAGCCGCTCGATATATTCGCCCAGGGCCGAGGCCAGGGCGCTTTCCTTGCTCGCCCCCTTGCCATTGGTGAAGCACATCGGCGAATGCGCATCGCGGATATGCAGCGACCACACATTGGGGACGAGATTGCGCCACGAGGCGATCTCGATCTTGATCCCCAGCCCGGCCAGCACCCCCGACATATTGGCGATGGTCTGCTCCAGCGGCAGGTCCTTGCCCACGATACAGGTGCGCGCGGCGGCATCCGGATTGAGGGTCAGCAGGGCCTGGGCGTCCGCGTCCAGGTTCTCCACCTCCTCGATCACGAACTCGGGCCCGGTCTGCACCACCTTCTTGACCGTGCAGCGCTCGATGGAACGCAGAATGCCCAGCCTGTCCTTCTCCGAGATATCCGCCGGCAATTCCACCTGGATCTTGAAAATCTGCTTGTAGCGGTTTTCCGGGTCAACAATATTGTTCTGCGACAGGCGGATGTTGTCGGTGGGGATATTGCGGGTCTCGCAATACAGCTTGACGAAATAAGCCGCGCACAGGGCCGAGGACGCCAGGAAGTAATCGAAGGGCCCCGGCGCCGAGCCGTCGCCCTTATAGCGGATGGGCTGATCGGCCACCACCGTGAAGTCATCGAACTTGGCCTCGAGACGAAGCTTGTCGAGAAAATTGACCTTGATTTCCATGGGGGAATTCCTGAGATGGCGTCCGAAGAAAAATGGCCGCCATTATCGCCGCTTTTACTGCGGAAAAACGCCGCGCAGCGGCCGCCCCGGGCGCCGTGGAAAGCCTGCCGACGACGCCATGCACTGCAACATGCGCAAGGGCGGCAGCGCCGCCCGAGATCAGGCCGCCGCCACGCCAGGCCCGTCTGGTACTACGACACAGCGCCTTCGCTCCAGCTTGCATGCCAGGCTCTGTCATAATGCGGCACAGCAAAATGATTAGCGCCATGACGTCATCCTCTCCCCCCGGCCCGGTCTCGCGGGCACTCATCGCACACGGCGTGCTCATCTTCTTCCTGCTGGCGGCAGGCGGATGGCTGGTATTCGATTTTGCGCGCGAGCGGGACCGGACCGTTGCCTCGGTGTCGCGCCTGGCCATGCACAAGAGCCAGCTGGTCAGCGCCTTGTTCGGCGACATCTTCATCGCGGCCGATTATGTGCTGCGGGACATGGCCGACCACGCCGAACTCGCCCTGACCAGGAAGACCGCCCTGGTCGACCTCACCCCCCTGCTCGAGAAGAAGCTCACCTCGCTGCCCGCCCTGACCGATCTGGTGCTGCTCGACGGGGACTGCCGGTTTGCCGCCGTGGGCAGCGTCAAGAGCTTTCTCGGCAAGCAGAGCCGCCAGCGCTTCTGCTCCGCCACGAGCCACCAGCCCGGCCAGAGCCTGCATGTCCAGTACATGCCCGCAGAAAAGTCGGCCAACGGCAAGCCGGTGGTGCTCATCTCGCGGGTCATCGCCACCCCGCAGGGCCACCTGCAGGCCGCCGCGATGGCCGTGATCGAGCTGGATTTCGCCCAGCACTGGATCGAGGCCTTCACGGTCGATGCCCCCGACGTGATGACCATCGTCGACACGGAGGGCGTCCTCATCGCCCGCAATCCCCCCATGCCGGCCGAGCTGGGCAGGCGTACGGTGGCGCCCCCCGGCCAGCCGCCCTTCGAGCAGATCGGCAGCGGCAACGCCACCACCTTCACCGCCCACTCGCCGCTGGACCACAGCGAGCGCATATACGGCCTGAGCCGCCTGGAGCACTTCCCCTTCATCGCCCTGGTCGGCTACGACATGCAGCACGCCCTCGAGGGATGGCAGCAGCGGGCCAGGCAGTTCGCCCTGGGCTATGCCGCCCTCGCCCTGCTCTCCATCGGATTGCTGCGCGCCCACCTGCGGACGCTGGCCCAGAGCCGGGCCATGCACGCCCTGGCCACCACCGACGCGCTCACCGGCATCGCCAACCGCCGCCACCTCTTCGAACGCGGCGAGCATGAAGTCGCCCGCGCCCTGCGCTATGGCAAGCCGCTGTCGATACTCATGATCGACATCGACCTGTTCAAGGCCATCAATGACCGCTGGGGGCACCCCAGCGGCGATCAGGTCATCCGCAACATCGCAGACCTCATGCAGGGCATCCTGCGCGCCGTCGACACCTGCGGCCGCCTGGGCGGGGAGGAATTCCTGGCGATCCTCCCCGAGACGGCCGAGGACGGCGCCGGCAGCCTGGCAGAACGCCTGCGCCAGGCCGTCGAAGCCTCCGAGGAGGCCAGGGCCGACAACGGCCAGGCCATCCGCCACACCGTCAGCATCGGCGTTGCCACGCTCGCGCCCGGGGACACAAGCTTCGAAGCCCTCCTGCGCCGCGCCGACCTCGCCCTCTATCGGGCCAAGGCATCGGGACGCAATCGGGTCACCAAGAGCTGAAGGTGTGACACGCAGCTCAGACGGGCGCGGGCCGGCGGCGCACCCGGACTAGCCCCTCCTCCGCCTGAGATGCCGCCAGCCGATCAGCACGCCGCTCACGGACACCACCAGCCCCAGCAGGGACAGCCCCCACATCACCCCGTCCCAGGCCGGCCGATGCGGGATCAGCCATGGAAAGTCCAGGCTGTGGGCGGCGTTGAACAGCCAGCGCCGCAGACGGGCGTCGCGATTGCTGCTGGCCACAAGACGACCGTTGGAAGGGTCCACATACAGCCAGCTGGCAGCGGCATCGTTCATCTCGACGCGCCAGACCGGTAGCAACAGCGGCTGCCGGCGGCTGTACCAGTAGCGGTCCGCCTCCGTCAGCAGGTCCATGCGCGCAAGCCCGGCGCCCGGCATCAAACGGTGCGCCGCGGCGGCCACCGCCTCCGGCGTCACCACCGCCGCGCGGCCGTCGGTGGCCCGCAGGCTCTGGCGTTCCCCGCGGGCATCCCGCAGCAACAGCATGGCCTGGCCATCGAAGCGCCAGGCCTCGACCTCGCGCAGCCCCGCAGCGGCAGCGGGCGCCAGCGACGGTGGCCAGGGAAACTCGCCCCGCTCCCCGGCATAGGCCGCCAGCGCGGCCGTCGAAGGGCCTTGCCGGGCCAGCAGCCCGGCCGGGGTCATCGACAGCCAGCCGCTGGCGACCCAGGTCAGCACGAACACGCCGCCCGTCACGCCGGCCAGGTGGTGCCAGGCCTTCCAGCCGCGATGGGGCGTCACGGCGCCGCCACGGTAGCGTCGGCGCACGCGCAGCCGCCACCAGCCCACGATCAACCCGCTGAGGGCCGCGACGATGCCCAGCCCCGAAGTCCACAACACCGTCTGGCGCCACAGCATGGGCTGCTCGCGCAGCACCGCAAAGGTGTAGTAGTGCAGGAGGGTGCCCAGCCAGCTCCAGCCCCGCTCGAAGCGCGAGCTGTCGCGCACCACCTCGCCGTTGCGTGCCGACACATACAGCTCCAGCCCGGCCCCGCCGTCCACCGCAAAACGATGCAGTGGCCGCAAGGCCTCGAAGGCATTGGCATTGGGCATCGTCCACTGATCGCGCTCGCGGGTCTCCAGGTGGCGCACCGGGGCCCCGCCCGCAAAGGCCCGGGCAATCGCCGCGGCGCGGGCCACGTCCACGGATTCGATCAGGCGCCCGTCGCTGGCGGCGATGGTCAGCGGCCGGCCGGCGGCATCGCGGGTCCGCCACACCGGTTCGGCCCCGCCATCGGCCCTCACCATCATCTCCAGCCACAGCCGGCTGGCCGGCCAGCCCGGCAGGCCCGCCGCACGCCAGGCCTGCTCCGGCCCCAGCTGCGCCCGGGCCAGATCCAGCGCCGGCAGGCCGGCCAGGCGCTCGACCTCGCCCAGCGCCGGAAAGCGTACGTACATCATCACCAGCCCGCTGACGAACCACAGCACGAACAGCAGGCAGGCGACGATGCCCAGCCAGCGGTGGATCAGGTACAGCCCGCGCCGGCAGCGCAGCCCCACACGTTCGAACACCGATCTCATGCTCAGAACGTGAAGTGGGCCGCCACCTCGACACTGCGCGGCCGGCCCAGCACCCACTGGTTGTTGCCGCTGTAGGTGGTCTGCGCGTAGTCGCGGTCGAACAGGTTGTAGCCGAACAGGCTCAGGCGCAGATCCCGGCGCAGCTGCCACGACAGGGTCGCATCCACCACCGTGTAGGCATTCACCTTGGCGGCATTGCCGTTATCCACGTAGCGCGGCCCCACGTAGCGGGCCCCCAGCCCGGCCTGCCACTGCCGCATGAAATCCCACTCCAGCCACAGGTTGGCGGTGCGCTCGGGCACCCCGGAAGGCGTACGTCCGGTGCGCGACACCAGGGCCGGGCCCACCACCTCGTTGAAGTCGTCATAGCGGGCGTTGAGCACGGTGCCGTTGGCGTCGACACGCAGGCTGCGGGTCACGGCATAAACCAGGGCCAGCTCCACGCCCCGCGACGACTGGGCGCCCACCTGCTGATACACGTTGGGATCAGCGGCATCGCGCACCAGCAGCTTCTCCTTGCGGATCCAGTAGGTGGCCAGGGACCACTCGCCCCTGCCGCCGGCAAAGCGCTGCTTCACGCCCAGCTCGGCCTGCTGGCCGGTGGACATGTCGAACTGGCTCTGCTGCGCCGTGGTGTTGACCACCCCGGTCAGCGGATCGGCGGCGGTGGCGTACTGCCCATACAGGGACAGTTCCGGCGTCACCGCAAACACCGCCCCCAGCCGCCCGCTGGCGTGGGTGAAGGTCTTCTCGAAGTCCGGGCCGGACGCATTGCGCAGGCCGGTGCGATCCACATCGATGCGATCCCAGCGCAGGCCCCCCACCAGCGACCAGCGCGGTGCGAGCTTGAGCTTGTCCTCCATGAACAGCGAGAGCGTGCGGGTGTTGGTCTTGAACAGCTCGGCGTTGGTCATCGTGGTGGGGAAGTTGCCCGGGTCGAAGGCAAAGGCATCCAGCGTCTCGGCCGCCGCGCCATTGTTGCGGTCGCGGTAGTAGCGCAGGCGATTGAGGTCGAAGCCCAGCACCAGCTCGTTGGGCAGGCCGAGGACACTGCCTTGCCAGGTGCTGTCCAGGCGGTTGCCGACCTGCTCCAGCTCGTAGCCGATCAGCAGGAAGCTGCTGCGCGTGATGCTGCCATTGGCGTTGTAGCGATAGCTCTCGGCATTGCGCCAGTCGCGCCGGCTGTTGAGCCGGTAGAGCTGGTTGCGCACCACCACGCCCTCGGCCGCCTGCCATTCGAGATCCAGGCGTGTCCAGTTGTCGCGGAACTGCAGCCGGGCGTCGGCCACGTTGTAATTGGTCTCGCGCAGGCGGCTGTCCAGCTTGCCGTTGATCAGGGGCACCCCGAAATAGCGCATGGGCTGCAGCCTGCCGTAGTCGTGGGACAGGGTGAGGTTGAAGGCCGGCGACACGTCCAGGCGCACCGCGGCGGCGGCGGCCAGGGTGTCGGACCCACCGCGGTCCACGTAGCCGTCGCTACGGTTGCGGCTCACATCGAAGCGGTAGGACCAGCGCTCGTCCACCGCCCCGCCGCTGCCATAGGCCGTCCGCCAGGTGTCGTCCGAGCCGTAGGCCACCCGCGCCTCGTGGATCACTTCCCCGCGCTGCGGCTTCTTGGGCACGGTGTTGATCGCCCCGCCGATGGCCCCCTCGCCGTACAGCACCGACGCCGGCCCGCGCAGCACCTCCATGCGCTCGGCCATCCAGGGGTCGAAGGGAAAGCTCACCGTCCCGCCGGACACATACATCCGCGTGCCGTCGTACAGCCGCATCACCGAGGTATTGCCCGCAAAACCCCGCGCAGCCAATGCCCCGCCGCCCGAGGTGCCGCTCTGGGTGATACCCGGGGCCCGCGCGGCCGCCTCGATCAGGGTGGCATCGCCACGGGCGCGGATCGTCTCGCCGGGCAGGATGTCCACGCTGGCCGGCGTCTCCAGCGGCGTCAGGCGCAGGCGCGACCCGGTGGTGGTGGCCTGCTTCAAGCCCAGGCCGCCCTCCTCCGCGGCGGACACCGTCACCGGCGCCAGGACAGCCTCCTCCTGGGCGGCGTGGCTGGCGCCGGAAGCCTGCAGCGCCGCCAGGAAACCCGCGGCAAGACTCGAACGACGAAGGGATGCGCGCGACGTGCGCGCAGCGCGATAGGAAGTGCTCATCAGGAAAGCCCTCTGCTGGCAGCCGGACGTCCCCGCCGGCCGCATGAAATAAGCAGGAAGGACAGACACGGGAGGCACAGGAACCCGACGGGCGCAGTACCGCCCGGACGCCGCCCTCCCGCAGTGTCCGAGGTCAGTCGCAGGCCGGTATCCGGGCTCGCGGAGCGCCAACGGGTCGAGACCCGATGGCCAGAGGTTTCGCCTTCCCACGCCCAGGGCGCAGTGGCTGCCGGCATCGTGCGATGCCGGCCTGAAACCGCTTGATCCGCTTACCGTTGCGGGGGCAGCACAGGCTTGGTCGCCGCATTCACGCGGCTGGACGCACCTGTTTCCCGTTTAATTCCGCCCCTCTCGAAACGAGGAGCGAAACACCTTGCGACGGAGCATTCGATCCCTGCGCACCGATGACCGGCACACAGGGTGGGCGGATTCTACAGAGGGCGGCGCGGGTGCGAAAGGCTTGAAGCGCTTCCCAAGGACACCCGTCTCAGCCCGCCCCCAGCACCAGGATGCTGCCCAGCGAGCGCAGCCGCACGCACTCCTCCAGCACCAGCCCCCCGGCGTGGACCAGCGCTTTCCACTCGCTCAGGCTGCGCTCCCGCCCCCGGCAGCCGACGAACATCTGCATGTCGAAGGACGCGCCGGCCAGGTCGGCGCCGCTTTCCGGCAGCACCATCTCCAGGACTGCCGCGCGGGCGCCGCTGCCGCCGATGGCCCGACGGACCTGCTGCAGGGCGCGCACGCACTGCGCGTCATCAAAGCCGTGCAGCACCGCCGACAGCAGGTAAACATCCTGCGGCCCCATGGCGGCGGGCAGCCCCTCGAACAGATCCGCCGCCTCAAAAAGAAGCCTGTCGACGCCCTCCGCCGGCTGCCCGGCCCAGTAGCGCTGTGCCTCGGCCACCACCTGGGGCCGATCGACCACCAGCGCCGTCAGCCCGGGATGGCGCCGGAGGATGGCCAGCGCCTTGCTCCCCCGCGACCCGCCCACATCGATGACACGCTTGAAGCGGCCCCAGTCCATGTCGGTGGCAAAGCCGTCGCCGGCCAGCGCCTCGACGCTGTCCATGGCCTCCGAGAAGAGCTGGTCGAAATCCCCATGGCGGTCGAGATACGCAAACAGATCATCCCCATGGCCCAGCTCGAAAGGCGGCGTGCCGCCGCGCACCCCGGCCTCCAGCTGCTCGAACCAGGCGCGGCTCATGGGCTCCGAGTTGTGCAGCAGGATCATCGCCCGCACGCACTGCGGGTCATGGCGGTCCAGGCAGCGGGACAGCCTGTTGTTGCGGAACACCCTGGGCGCCGTCTCCTCGAACACGCCCATCGCCGCCAGAAAGCGCAGCAAGCGGCCCAGCGCATCCGCATCCGCCCCCAGCCGCCCCGCCAGCTCGGCCGCAGGCAGGCAATCGCCTCCCAGCAGCGTGGCCACATCCAGCCGCGCCGCCACAAACAGCGCCCGCGACTGCCAGTAAGCCGAGCCCATCTGCACCAGCCGGAAAGGCGCCGGCGTGAGCTTGTTGGGGATGGCCTGGAGCCAGGCACCGAACTTCATGGCCCGGGCAAAGCGCCCCACCGCGCCGGCATGCATCTGGAAGCTCATGCCGGCGCTCCCGTGGCGCCGGAAACAACAGGCGCCAGCCCGGCCGCCAGCAGGTGGCCATTGAAGGCAGCCAGCTGCCCCAGGAAATCCGCATCCATCGGGCGCTCCATCTGCTCCTCGAAGATGTCCTTGAGCAGCATCGGCGTCATCGCCAGACTCACGAAGCTCATGCGCAGGATGTCCGGATCGATCGCCGCCGCCACCTGCCCCTGGGCCTTCAGGTCCGCCACCTTGCGCGCGCCCCGCGTCCGCCCCCGCTCCAGCAACTGCTGGATGAAGCGCCGGCCCGGCCCATGGCGGAGCGCCAGCACCTTGAGGATCAACCGGGGAAACTCCGGCCGCTCCGACATCGTCCTGTAGTACAAGCCCAGAAAAGCCTCGAAGCCCGTGGTCGATGCGAGCAAAGGACCATCCAGCACCTCCAGCAAGGGGCTCAAGGTCTCCCGGATCATCTCCTCGTACAGCCCCTCCTTGCTGCCGAAGTAGTAACGGATCATCGACACATTGGCCCCGGCACACTCGGCAATGCGCCGGGTGGTGACGTTGTGATAATCGTCGGCGAGAAAACAGTCCAGCGCCGCCTTGATCAGGCGGCTACGCAGGGTTGGTGCGGCAGTGTCCTTGTCCACGGTGGCCTCGGGTGGGGTTGAATGAGGACGAGGTTATCAGCGGGACGGCGGGGGGACGTAGGGGTTTCGTCAATCAGGATTGGGGGGGTGATTGAGGGGGAGATATACGCCTGTGGCAGGGGACTCTCAAAGCGCAGCGCCAGCACCGATCCGCTTGCGATATTCCGATGGCGTGACGCCAAGCTCAAGATGGAACGTCCTGCGCATGTTGTATTCGTCACCAAAGCCGCTTCGGTACGCAATCTGTTTGAGCGAGAGCTCAGGATTGGCCAGCGCGCGACAGGCCGACTCCAAGCGCAGGCGCTTGAGCCAGGCCGCGGGTGTCCTGCCGGTCTCCTTGATCAACTGCCGATGCAGAGTCCGGGATGAAACCGCCAGCGCGCTGGCCATTTCGTCCACGCTCACGCTCTTATCCAATCGCTCCAGCAGCCACTTGCTCAAACGCCCACTCAGCGAGTTTTCCTCCGTTTGGGCATGCAATTCGGCACTGTATTGGCGTTGCCCGCCAGACCGCTTGAGATAAAGCACCAGTCGGTGGGCGATGCGCAAAGCCAGCGGGCGCCCCAGATCCGATTCAACCAAGGCCAGGGCAAGATCGATCCCGGCGCTGATACCGGCCGATGTCCACACCCGGCCGTCCTGAACATAAATCGCGTCGGCATCCACATGCACTTGCGGAAAACGCGTCTGCAGGGCCTGGGCATCCATCCAATGAGTCGTCGCCCGGCGCTCATCCAGCAAGCTGGAGGCAGCGAGTAGAAATGCACCCGTACACACCGAACAAGTTCGAGCGGTGTATTCATGCGAACGACTCAACCAGGCACAGAGCGCCTGTGACTGATCAAGAATCGATAGATCCTGCGTTCCCGGCACCAAGAGGGTTGCACCGGACAATTCCTCTTCTTTCGGCAGCGCTTCGGTCAGCAGCGTAATACCTGAAGCCGAGGTGACAGGGCCTCCAGTTTGAGAAACGACATGAATATCGTAGCCGCCCGGAACCCCTTCATCACGGCACTGATTGTTGGTGGTGGAGAAAACCTGAATGGGGCCGGTGGCATCGAGGAGGACAAAGCCGGGAAACAACAAAACGTAAACACGCCGCCTCATCGCCTGCTCATGAGGTGAATCGAGGGAGATTTCAATGGAAGACATCGATCTGGCGGTATTTCACTGAAAGTAGTCCACTTTACCAGCGTCACCTTGGATAAAGTACCGTTCAACAAGCAATCAAGGGGCTCATCGATGACGATCTGCAGCATGCATGATGCGTGTTGTGGCGCGACACAAGAACAGGGCAGGCGGGAACTCCCAGATTGAGCAGCTGCCGTCCGTCATTGCCAGCAACGCACCGGCCATGCCAGCACTCGGGGAATTCACCCCTCAACGATCCATTTAAAAAGAGCATATGCCCGCGAACATCCGCGAATTCAACCCTGCCGATGCGCTTAACGTAAATGCCCTGGCGCTGAGGGCATTCGAGCAATTCCAAAGCGCTTACAACGATTGGCCGGCCTTTAGAGCAAGGGTTGCCGGAATGTCGTCCTTGGCCGATGCCGGCGAATTACTTGTTGCAGAGATCGACGGGCAGCTTGCTGGAGCCGTGGCATACATCGGCCCGGGCAAGCCCAAGCCTGACTTTTTCCGGCCCGAATGGGCGATTATGAGAATGCTGGTCGTGTCGCCGGATTTTCGTGGCCAGGGCATTGGACGGGCACTGGCCGAGAAATGTCTGCAGCGGGCCAAGCGCGACAAAGCTCGGTTTTTTGCCTTGCATACCAGCACAATCATGCAGGTAGCCTTGCCCATGTATCTTCGTATGGGCTTCCAAAAGGCACTGGAAGCACCTTCCATTTATGGAGTGGAATACGGTGTCTACCTCAAGAAAACCGCCTGATGGGATCACAAAGCGATGATGCTCGAACATTTCGGGGCCAAGTACCACAAATACGTCAGACGTACGGGCAGGCTTGTTCCCACGGCTTGCCAGCATCACTGACCGGACGCAGGTGGATTCCTGATGCGCAATTCAACACTGGAAGAACAGTTCGAAACGCTGCGGAGCATGGGCAAATCCTGGGTGGGCCTGGCTGCCCAGGGCATTTTCGTCGTGCCCGCCCTGGTCGTCTTTTACAAGGCATTCAGCCTGCGTGAATACGGATTGATTCCCATCGGCGCGGGACTCCTCCTGTTTGCAGCGGTCGTCTTTCAGGGCATGCCTCACATTCGACGGGCCATCCAAGGCATCGATAGCGATGATCGATGCAAAGGCACCGCCCAGATCTCGATCGAAGAATCTTCGGAAACGACCTATTACAAGGCACTCGTTACGACCCCGCAGCGTGGCCGATGGGTCTTTCACTTCCAGCCGCAAGGCTGGACGCCGGAAGAGGCCGTGCTGACAGTGGAGTGTCGTTTCATTCGCGGCGTCGATTGGCCCGTCTTATTGGTGGCTGAAGCGGGACTGATATCCCCGCGTGAAGTACCCAAGACCCTGATTGCGGAAACATGATGCTTGGCCACGCTGAAGCCAGAGGTCGACGCCGGCAAGGGACTGACTCCCCGCTGCCATGGAGCGGCATCATTGATGAATACCTTGCTTCAATATATTTCGAACACCCCTAACACGGCTCAACCTGACTCGCAGTGCTGGCGCACCTCTTGCAGGTTAGCTCTGCGTTGGGCGTCTTGATGTCGCAGCCTCTACCACCACAGGAGAACATGATGCGGAAGGGCTACTGGATAGTGCATGTCGATGTAACTGACCAAGAACAATTCAAGACGTATGCAGCAGCAAACGCCGGGGCCCTCGAAAAGTATGGCGCTCGCTTCCTGGCGAGGGCTGGCCAGTTTGAGGTTCCGGAAGGAACAATGAATTGCCCCGGGTTTCCTAGACGATCCCGTTCCTCAAAAGATACCGCCGCTCATATTCCATCGGCGAGAGCTGGTCGTTGTTACTGTGCCTGCGTTTCGGGTTGTAGAACAGTTCGATGTAATCA
>WBTZ01000143.1 GCA_009026175.1 Zoogloea sp.
GATCTACCGCAAGGTCTGAGCGGTACAGGCGGTGTAGGGGCCGCTTCAGCCCCCCGCAGACGTAGATCGACGGATCGTGCCTGTCTTGCGTCTCGAGGGCGGCTGAAGCCGCCCCTGCATGGCCCCTGCCGCCCCCGGATCTGGCGTCGCCTCAGAGCGGACTGCCGGAGCGACACATGACGGTGCCGCTGCAGTTGGTGGGCTTGCCATAGACGTTCCGCACGACCCCGGGCTGCCCATAGCCGTAGGGGAAGAAGATCATCGATCCGGCGTAGAAGTATCCGGACTGGCCTTCGGCATTGGCCTGGGTCAGCAATGCACCGCTGTTCGTGGTCGCGCCCAGCGCCTTGTAGTCGAAGCTGGCGGCCTGGGTGCTGTCCTTCACGTAGATGTTCTTGAATGCCTGGCCGCCAGGCTCCCCGGCGAAGACGTATTCACCGACGAAACGGTAGCCCTGCTGCCCTTGCGCATTGGCCTGGGCCAGGAAGCTCTCCGGCGCGGCCTCGCCGGTCGGTGCCTGCAGGGCGTAGACATAACGTGCGTTGCTGCGGTCCTTGCCATAGATCGCGACGGTCGCTCCGCCGATGATGAAGTTCCCCACGAAGTGAAAGCCCCTGGCGCCCTGAGCGTTGGCCTGGTTCAGGAAGGCGCTGCTGCTGTTCTGGCTGGGCAGCAGTTCATAGCTGAATGGTGCCAGCCCCTGGGCGTCCTTCACGTAGAACACGCTGTTGACGGCACCGTCGGTCATGAAGGTGCCACGCGCGTAGCCGCGGGCCCCCTGGGCGTTCAGCTGGGCCTGCAGGGCGGTGGCGGTGGCGGGCAGGTCCAGCGCCTCCCAGGTGTAGGTCGTCGCCAGGTCCTTGACGTAGAGGTTGATGTACTCCGCGGCCGTGACGGCCGAGCCGAACAGGTAGGCGTAGCCATTGCTCCCCTGCGCGTTGGCCTGGGCCAGCAGGCCGGCGCGGTCGGCCCGGTAGGTATCGGCCAGGTAGATGGGCTTGATCATCGCGGCCGACGCGTCCTGGCAGTTCAGGCTGATGTTCGAGACATTCGCCGTCACCGTGCCCGAGGCGCCGGCCAGCGTGCAGCGCTGCCCGGCGGGCTGGGTCTTGATGGTGACCGCGTACGCCGCATTGGCACTGAGTCGCGTGCCGAAGGTGAAGCCTCCGTTGGCGCTGACAGTGAGATCGTCACCACCCCGGTTCTGCAGTACCACGACCTTGCCTGCGGCCAGACCGGTGACCTGCCCGCCGACGGAATAGGTGGCGCCGGGCGTCGAGGTGCTGTCCTTGTCGCTGCCATCCCCGCCACAGGCCACCAGCAGGAGCGAAACCAGACCGGCCAGCCCCCAACGGAACCCTTGTTGTTGAATCGACATAAAACCTCCGTGAGATTGAATCAGTGGGCGCCGGGCCTCGGCCTCAGGCTTGCGTCAGGCGCCGGCGCATGGCGCCCAGGCCGAGCACGCCGACCCCGACCAGCGCCATGGACCCAGGCTCGGGTACCCCCCGGGCCGCCGGCGTGTAGTCGTAGCTCACGCTGATCCACCCCGTCACCTCGCTGACGATGTCCGCGGCGAGCTGACCGTCGCCCCTGGCCGTCGGCGAACTGAAGGCCTGGGCATCGATGGCGAACTGCCCTGCCCCGATGAAATCGGCCAAGCCCGTCAGCAGCGCCAGGGCGCTGGCATTGTTCGCACTCAGCGGGCCGATCCGAGCCCCGGAGGCGCCGCCGTAATCCACCTGCCCGTCAAAGGCCTCCACCGCTTCGGAGACCGAGGCATAGGCCGCAAGGCTCCTCGAGACGGGCCCGTAGAAGACGACGTTGCCTCCCGCCTGGGCCAGCAGGGTGACCGGCTTGGCCTCCAGGTTCTCCAGGCGGAAGCTGCTCGCCACGCCGAGGCCATAGTTGAAGGTCACGGAATTCAGGATGCCGAGACTGCTGTCGAAGCGGGTCAGGGCGAAGGCATGGCTCCAGCTGTTGCCCACGCCCGGGGCGTAGGCATCCGAGAAGGAAATGACATCCGCACGGGCACCCCCCGTCAGGGAAACAGCCAGGGCCAGAACGCTGAACAACGATTTCACGATGCGACTCCTCTGAGAGATCTGAATGAAAGTGCCGGCATCAGCACTTGCCCGCCGCCTTGAGCAGCGCATTGCAGCCCCCCGGCGTGGCAGCCGGCCGGGCCGCCCCGTCGCGGCCGGTTTCCGTGCAGATGGCCTCGGACACCGTCCGCCCGAGCACGGAGATGGATCCACCCACGAAACAGTTGTACTGGCGCCCGGCGCGGGTCCGGACCTGGTAGCGGGTGGTCGTGCCGTCATCCACCCGGTTGCTGACGGTGAAGTCCTTGCTGTCCAGCGCCAGCGCGAAGGCCGTGCGTTGCACGATGGCGTCGTCGGTCACCGCCACCGAGGCACAGCCGACCATGCCGCTGCCGAGCAGCAAGGCGCCCAGAAATCTCTTGATGTGCATGTTCATCATTCCTTGTTCATCCCCATTGGCCGGCCCCCGCGTCGGCGGCCCGACCCTCTACGCCCATGGCATTTGCGGAATCAGTCTAATCAGCGGCAGCAGGCCTGCCACGCGCTTTCAGGCCGATGGAATGGTGCAGCCGTCCGATGGCCGGGATTTCTATGAATGGCTGATCCAGGGGGGTGAACTGCACGGCAGCGGCGCCGTGACGGAGGGATAATGCGGCCATGGCTACGATCACCGGGCCGCATGCCCCCGCCACAGCGGCCTATCCCGACGACATCGTCCGCGCGACCCTGCGCCTGAGCCTGGTCTATTGGGCCGGGATGTTCTGCGCCGACAGCGTGCTGGGCTATTTCATCAACATCGACCCGCTCGAATCCGCGCCGCTGAAGCTCGTGCTGTTCGGCGCCGGGGCGCTGATGACCTTCGGCATGTCGCTGCTGCTGTTCCGCCTGCGGCGCCTGTCCTTCACCCGCAAGGCCTTGCTGTGCTTCCTGCTGACGGCGGTCACGGCCCCGGTGTTCACGGCCATCGACTTCTTCAACTACGTGCTCTGCCAGTACCCCAGGCCGGTGAGCTTCGACCCGGTGTATTCCGGCTACACGCTGATCGAGGGGGCCTCGATGCTGTTCGGCTGGTCGTGCCTGTTCGTCGCCCTGCTCTACCACTTCGAGGTGCGTGAGCGGGAGCGCCGGCTGGCGGCGATCCGCGAGGAGGCATTGACGACACAGATGCGGGCGCTGCGCTACCAGGTCAATCCGCACTTCCTGTTCAATACCCTCAACTCCATCGCCGCCCTGATCGAGGAAGGTGCGGCCACGCGGGCCGAGCGCATGGTGCTGTCCCTGTCGAGCTTCATGCGCACCACCCTGTCCCTCGACCCGATGCACGACCTTCCCCTGGCCAGCGAACTGGCGCTGCAGGAGGAATACCTGGAGATCGAGCGCGAGCGCTTCTCCGACCGCATGCGCTTGCGCATCGACGTGCCGCAGGCCGTATGCGGCGCCCTGGTCCCCAGCCTGATCCTGCAGCCGCTGATCGAGAACGCCATCAAGCACGGGGTGGGCGCCACCAGCGGACCGGTGGAGATCGTGCTCGCCGCGCGCCGCGACGGAGAGCGCCTGCATATCACCGTGGAAAACGACATGCCGCAGGAGCATAGCGGGCCGCGCCCCCCCACGGGCATGGGCATCGGCCTGCGCAACGTGGCGGAACGCCTGCAGCTGCGATTCCAGGGGGACGGCCGCCTGTGGTCCGGCGTCATCACCCCCGGGCGCTACCGCGTCGCCCTCGATCTGCCCTGGAGGCCATCATGAGCGGCCTGGGCGTCCTGATCGCCGACGACGAGCCCCTTGCCCGGCGCCGGCTGGTGCGCCTGCTGGGCAAGCTGGAATGGGTCGAACGCATCGACGAAGCCGCCGACGTGGCCGAAGCAGTCCACCGGACCGACGAGCTGCGACCGGACATCCTGCTGCTGGATATCCAGATGCCCGGAGGCAGCGGCTTCGACGTGCTGGAACGGCTGCGCCAGCCTCCCCCGGTGGTGATCTTCGTGACGGCCTTCGACCACCACGCGCTGCGCGCCTTCGAGGCCAACGCCCTCGACTACCTGACCAAGCCCGTCGATGCGGGACGCTTCCGCAGCGCCCTGGAGCGGGCGCGCTCCGCCGTGGAGTCGCGCCTCACGGCGGACCGGATCACCGAGCTCCAGGAGACCATCGCCGCCCTCAAGCGGGCCCTCGGCGAACGGACCCGCAATGCGCGGGATTTCTGGGTGAAAGTCCGCGACGAGCACCTGCGCATCGCGCAGGAGAGCATCGTGCGCTTCCAGGCCGAAGGCGACTACGTGCGCATCCACACCGCCAGTGCCCAATACCTATACCAGGACAGCCTGACGGCCCTGGAACAACGCCTGGCCCCGGAGGAGTTCATGCGCATCCACCGCGGCCACATCGTCCGCCGCGATGCCATCCTGCGCATCCGGCCGGCCCCCTTCGCCGCGCTGCTCGTCACCCTCCGCGACGGCACCGAGATCCGGGTCGGGCGCACCTATACCGCCTGGGTGCGCAGCCAGCTCAGCCACAAGCAGGCGGGCTGAGCAAGGCCGCTTCGTCCACCTCGTCCACATACTCCTGCGCCATGAAGCGGCTGGCGTAGTCGCGGTAAACCCGCGACTTCACGAACAGGGCGAACAGGTCCGGATCGATGTGCTGCTGGTCGCGCATTCGCGCCATCAGGGCCATCGCTTCCGACAGGCGCTTGCCGCGCTTGTAGGGGCGGTCGACGGCAGTGAGGGCCTCGAAGATGTCGGCGATGGCCATCATGCGCGCCACCGGGCTCATCTCCTCGCGCCGCAGACCGCGGGGATAGCCGCTGCCGTCCATCTTCTCGTGGTGGCCGCCGGCGATCTCGGGCACTGCCTTGAGATGCCGGGGAAAGGGCAGCTCCGACAGCATGCGGATCGTCTGCACGATGTGCTCGTTGATCTTGTAGCGGTCCTCCTCGGTCAGGGTGCCGCGCCCGACCGACAGGTTGGCCAGCTCGCCCCGGTTGTAGAGCAGCTCCGGCACCGCCATGCGGAAACCCCAGGGATTGTCGGCCGGCACCCTGTCCTTCTCGCCCCGCGGGACCCGGTGCTCCGGCCGGTCGGCGAGCAGCGCCTCGACCGCCGGCAGGGGCTGCGCAGGGCCCTTGCGGCGGGCCTCCTCCGGGGCAATGCCAAGGTGGTCGTCGAGGGTGCGCAGCCAGGTCTGCCGGGCAATGCGGTGCAGGCGTGCCACGGCGGCGGGGTCCATCGTCTCTCCCCCCAGGTTGCAGGCCGCCACGAAGGCGAACTCCTCATCGAGGCGGGCCCATTCGGTCTCCAGGGCACGCCGCGCGGCCACCGCCTCTTCGCCGGCGGCGACGGCCCGCAGGCTGGCGATCTCCGCATCCCGCTTGAGCACCTCGAAGCGCATCCGGATCTCGTGGATGCGGTCGTGGATGGTCTCGAGCTTGGTGGCCTTGTCCACCACGAACTCCGGCGTGGTGACCTTGCCGCAGTCGTGCAGCCAGGCGGCGATGTGCACCGCCTCCCAATCCTCGGCGCTCAGCCGGAAGTCCCGGAAGGGCCCGTCGCCAGCGTCGCAGGCGGCCTGGGCGAGCATCTTGGTGAGCACCGGCACACGGGCGCAATGGCCGCCGGTGTAGGGGCTCTTGGCGTCGATGGCCCCGGCGATGAGCTGGATGAAGGCTTCGAAAAGCTGCTTCTGGGCCTGGATCAGGCCCCGCGTTTCCACCGACATGGCCGCCGACCCCGACAAGGCCTCGACGAAATGCACCAGGTCGCTGCGCGGCGGCTCGTCGAACCACAACACCATCAGGCCGAGGCGCTCATGCTGGCGATCCAGCAGGGGGACGGCCAGGTAGGCCATGGCGCCCACGCCCAGACGCTCGAAGAGGCGGCCGCAATCCGGCATGCCGGGCTGGCCGGCGGCAACTTGCCCGACCCCGGAGCGGGCACCGGGTGGCACCAGGCCGGCCATGCCTTCGCCGTCCGGCGCCCGCTCGACGGGCAGGCTGTCGGCGGTGGCATCCCGCAGGGTTACCGGGTCGAGGGATTCCGCACCGTCCCGGACCAGGTAGAGCCCCCCGGCACGCGCCCCCACCACCGCCACCGTCTCGTCCACCAGGCGGGCCAGCAGGCGGTCGAAATCGGCCTCCCGGGCCGTCACCGAGGCAATGTCGAGGAAGCGCCGGATCGCGCCCTTCATCGAGGCCAGGTCGGCCGCCAGATCATCCACCTCGCGTACCACCGAGCGGGTCGCCACCGGGTCGGCGAAGTCGAAGCGGCGGATCGCCGCGGTCTCCTCCGCCAGCCCGCGGATCGGCCGTGACACGAGGCGGGCCGCGTAATAGGTGAAGGGCAGCGCCAGCAACATCACCAACAGGGTCGCCAGCAGCGAGCGATCGCGGATGCTGCGGGCCTCGACGAGCAGTTCATCATCCGGGATCGCCACCCCGAGGAACGCCTTGCGGCCCCCCGGCAGGGCGAGGCGGGCCACCGCCCCGTGCCAGTCCCGCCCGCCGCTCTGGAAGTCGGCGAGGGGCAGTGCGTCACCTCCGCCGGGCAGGCGGGCTGCCAGGGCCGCCATCACACCGCCCTCCAGGTCCGCCAGGCGCGGCCGCGCTCCGGCCTCCCGGGTACCCTGCCCGGCCGTGGCCAGCCAGTCTCCTTCACTGTAGGCAACCACCTGGGTATCGGGCTCGAAGATGACCAGCTGCGACCCCGGCGTCATGCGCTGGCGCCGCAGGGTGCCATCCAGGGCTTCGAGGCGGATGTCCGCGCCCATCACCACGCCATCCACGCTGCGCCGGGCCAGGGTGACGCCGGGCTTGCGGGTGGAGGCGAACAGGTAGGGCTCGGTCTGCACCAGCAGATCGGTGCCCTGGGCCAGGGTGTACCAGATGCGCCGGCGCGGATCGTAGCTGGATGGGTAGCCGGGACGCGGCTCATCCCGCAGCACGCCGAGGCTCCGGTCCAGGAAGACATAGCGCCCCTGTCCGTCATCGATGCTCTGGATCAGGTAGGCCGCCCCCTCCGGAGCCTGCATCAGGCGCCGGTCGGCCTCATCGGCCAGGCGCAACAGCAGGAAGAACTCGCCATCGCCATAGCCCGCGTACACCGCCGCCAGCGAGGGCGAGGCGAGCAAGGCCTCGCGCAGGGCCGGCAGCGCCGCGAGCCTCTCGGCCCACGTGGTGGCACGCGCCAGGGGGTGCAGCACGAGCTGGCGCAGGGAGGCGTCCACCGGCTCGAGCAGGGTGCCGGTCTCGGCCGCCGTCTGCCGCGAGATGCGCTGCAGCATGTCGCCGGCGACGCCCTCCAGCATGCGCGCGCTACGCTCGTAGGAGACCCAGGCAATGCCGCCCCCGGCTACCAGCACGAGCAGGAAGAACAGGGTGGAGATATGGACGTGGAGCGGAAGGCGGAAACGCTGGCGGGCCGGCGGAGTGTGCATCGACACCATGGCCCCGCGCCCTACTGCCCCGCCAGGGCGCGGCGGTATTCGCCGGGACGCGCCCCCGTCCATTTCTTGAACGCCCGGTGGAAGGCGCTGGCCTCGGCAAAGCCCAGATCGAGGGCGATGTCGAGCACCGACTTGTCGGAATGGCAGAGCTGGCTGATGGCCAGGTCGCGGCGCAGGTCGTCCTTGATGGCCTGATAGGACGGGCCCTCTTCGAGCAGGTGGCGGCGCAGGGTGGACGGGGAGAAATGCATCTGCTGGGCCAGGGTCTCGAAATCCGGCCAGGCATCGGGCGGGATGTCCCGCAACAGGCGGCGGATGCGCGCCACCAGGCCGTCGCTGTTGCGGTACTTGACCAGAAAGTTGGCCGGCGCGCTGCGCAGGAAGACCTTCATGGTGCGCTCGTTCTGCACGTTGGGCATGCCCAGGTAATCGGCTGGAAAGACGATCTCGGTCTCGGCCTGGCCAAAGCGCAGGTCCGGCGAGAAGAGCACCCGCCACTCGCCGCTGTAGCTGGGCTCCGAACACCGGAAGGCGGCGTGGTCGAGGGCGATCCGGCGCCCCACCAGCCAGCAGGCCAGGCCGTGCAGGATGATCAGGAAGGTGCCATAGGCAAAGGCCCGCCGCGGCTCGGCGCAGCGCTCCAGCAGCACCACCCGGGCCGAATTGCCGTCCCGCACCAGCACCCCCTCGAAGTCGTCCAGCACCAGGCGCAGGAAGCGCAGGGCGCGGCGCAGGGCCCGCTCCAGGGTATCGCAGTGGATCACGCTGTGGCACAGCAGGGTGAAGCTGCCGGCCCGCATGCGGTGACTGTCCATGCCGAAGAACTCGTCATCCATCGCCTGGGCGATCGAATGCCACAGGGCTGCATAGTGGGACGAGGCAACCCGCGCCTGGGGCGCATTGAGCAACTCGGGGGAAATGCCGGCGTGTTCCAGCAGGGCCTCGGCGTCGACGCCGCGGGCCCGCAGCCCCACCAGCGCCTCTTCGACGAAGCTGATCGAGATGGTGCCCTTGTCGGCCCCGCGCTCGGCGGCCGACAGGGGTGACGGGCTGGGACTGGACATGGGCGAGGGGCGCACCGGGCAAGGCCTTTGACAGCAGGGCACGGAAACCGCCAGGGCCCCGTGCGAGTGGCAAATTCTACCATCCAGTTTGAGCGATTTTGGCATGGAGCCCGCCCCCGCTTATGCCTAGACTACGCCACGCTTCGCGCCCACCCGGGGCGCGTCTTCCAACAAGAAAGAGGAGAGAAAGATGGAGATCCAGAACAACGTCTTCGTGGTCACCGGCGGCGGTTCCGGCCTGGGCGCGGCCACCGCGCGCCTGATCGTCGAAAAGGGCGGCAAGGTCGTCCTCGCCGACGTCAACAAGGAAGCCGGCGAAGCCCTGGCCGCCGAGCTGGGCGCCAATGCCCGCTTCGTCGCCACCGACGTGACCAACGAGGCAAGCGCCCAGGCGGCCTTCGCCGCCGCCACCGCGCTGGGCACCCTGCGCGGCCTGGTGAACTGTGCCGGCGTGGCCCCGGCCGAAAAGGTGGTCGGCCGGGAAGGCCCGCACAAGCTGGAATCCTTCGCCCGCACCATCAACATCAACCTGGTCGGCAGCTTCAACATGATCCGCCTGGCCGCGGCCATCATGAGCCAGAACGAGCCGAACGCGGGTGGCGAGCGCGGCGTGATCGTCAGCACCGCCTCGGTGGCCGCTTTCGACGGCCAGCTCGGCCAGGCCGGCTATGCCGCCTCCAAGGGCGGCGTGGTCGCCATGACCCTGCCCATCGCCCGCGAACTGAGCCGCTCCGGCATCCGCGTCATGACCATCGCCCCGGGCATCATGGAAACCCCGATGCTGCTGGGCATGCCCGCCGAGGTGCAGGAAGCCCTGGGCAAGACGGTGCCCTTCCCCGCCCGCATGGGCAAGCCGGCCGAGTTCGCCGCGCTGGTGGAGCACATCTTCGGCAACAGCTACCTGAACGGCGAGGTCATCCGCCTCGACGGCGCCATCCGCATGGCCGCAAAGTAAGTCAGAACACGCCCCGCCCGCGACTGCGCGGGCAGCCCCAAGGGGGGCAGGTCATTCCCGGGACGGCCCGGCGCATGGCCTGCGAGCCCCCCACCCTCACAGAATTCCCGAAAGGCACACCATGAGCTCCAACGATCCGATCGTCATCGTCTCCGCCGCCCGCACCCCGATGGGTGGCTTCCAGGGTGACTTCAACAGCCTCACCGCGGCCCAGCTGGGCGGCATCGCCATCAAGGCGGCCGTCGAGCGCGCCGGCATCCCGGCCGACGCGGTCGAGGAAGTCATCTTCGGCTGCGTGCTGCCCGCCGGCCAGGGCCAGGCCCCGGCCCGCCAGGCAGCCCTGGGTGGCGGCCTGCCCCTGTCCGCCGGCTGTACCACCGTCAACAAGATGTGCGGTTCCGGCATGAAGGCCACCATGCTGGCCAATGACCTGCTGCTGGCCGGCACCAATGAAGTGATGATCGCCGGCGGCATGGAATCCATGTCCAACGCCCCCTACCTGCTGCCCAAGGCCCGTGGCGGCTACCGCCTCGGCCACGGCCAGGTGATGGACCACATGTTCCTCGACGGCCTCGAGGACGCCTACGAGAAGGGCCGCCTGATGGGCACCTTCGCCGAGGATTGCGCCGGCCTCTACAAGTTCACCCGCGAGCAGCAGGACGCCTACGCCATCGCCTCCCTGACCCGCGCCCAGGCAGCCATCAAGGACGGCTCCTTCGAGTGGGAGATCACCCCCGTCACCGTGGCCGGGCGCAAGGGCGACGTGACCATCGCCAGCGACGAGCAGCCGCCCAAGGCCAACCTCGAGAAGATCCCCAGCCTCAAGCCGGCCTTCCGCAAGGACGGCACCGTGACCCCGGCCAACTCCAGCTCCATCTCCGACGGCGCCGCCGCGCTGGTGCTCATGCGCGCCTCCACCGCCGCCGCCAAGGGCCTCAAGCCGATCGCGAAGATCGTCGGCCACAGCACCCACGCCCACCAGCCCAACCTGTTCGCCACCGCCCCGGTCGGCGCCATGCAGAAGCTGCTGGCCAAGACCGGCTGGACCACCGCCGACGTGGACCTGTGGGAGATCAACGAAGCCTTCGCCGTGGTCACCATGGCCGCCATCCACGACCTCAAGCTGGACCACGCCAAGGTCAACATCCACGGCGGCGCCTGCGCCCTGGGCCACCCCATCGGCGCCTCCGGCGCCCGCATCATCGTCACCCTGCTCGGCGCCCTGCGGAAGACCGGCGGCAAGCGCGGTGTCGCCAGCCTGTGCATCGGTGGCGGCGAAGCCACGGCCCTGGCCGTCGAAATGCTCTAAGGAGACACAGCATGATCCTCACCCAAGAACAGGAAATGATCCGCGACTCCATGCGTGCCTTTGCGCAGGAGCGTCTGGCCCCCTTCGCCGCGGAATGGGACAAGAACCACACCTTCCCCGCCCAGGCCCTCAAGGAACTCGGCGAGCTGGGCGCCATGGGCATGTGCGTGCCCGAGGAGTGGGACGGTGCCGGCATGGACTACATGAGCCTGGTGCTGACCCTGGAAGAGATCGCCGCCGGTGACGGCGCCACCTCCACCATCGTGTCCGTGCAGAACTCGCTGGCCTGCGGCATCACCCAGAAGTATGGCACCGACCAGCAGAAGGAAGAGTGGCTGAAGCCCCTGGCCCGGGGCGAGAAGCTCGGCTGTTTCTGCCTGACCGAGCCCCACACCGGCTCCGACGCCGGCGCCATCACCACCCGCGCCGACCGGGACGGCGACAGCTTCGTGCTCAACGGCGTGAAGCAGTTCATCACCACCGGCAAGCACGCCCACATGGCCATCGTCTTCGCCGTGACTGACAAGGCTGCCGGAAAGAAGGGCATCTCCTGCTTCCTGGTGCCCACCGCCACGCCGGGCTTCGTCGTCGGCCGCACCGAAGAGAAGATGGGCCAGCACGCCTCCGACACCGTGCAGATCATCCTCGAGAACTGCCGCGTGCCGGCCAGCGCCCTGCTGGGCAAGGAAGGCGAAGGCTACAAGATCGCCCTGTCCAACCTGGAAGCCGGCCGCATCGGCATCGCCGCCCAGAGCATCGGCATGGCCCGCGCCGCCTTCGAGGCCGCCGTGCGCTACGCCAAGGAGCGCGTGACCTTCGGCGTCCCCATCATCGAGCACCAGGCGGTCAACTTCAAACTGGCCGACATGAACACCCTGCTCGACGCCGCCCGCCTGATGGTGTGGCGCGCCGCCCAGCTCAAGGACGCCGGCAAGCCCTGCCTGAAGGAAGCCTCGATGGCCAAGATGTTCGCCTCCGAAGCCGCCGAGAAGATCGCCTCCGACGCCATCCAGATCCATGGCGGCGTCGGCTACACCAGCGACTTCCCGGTCGAGCGGATCTACCGCGACGTGCGCATCTGCCAGATCTACGAAGGTGCCAACGACATCCAGCGGCTGGTGATCGGCCGCAGCATCGCCGCCGAGTAAAGGGTACATCGGGCTACTGCGCGGGCCGATCTCGCAATTGCGGTGCTCGCCGTACTCAAACTCAAGTACGGCTGTGCTCCTCATCGCGACCTCGGCCCGCTCGCTACGCCCGCTGTACCCTTTACAGCGTCTTGGTGCATTTGCGGGACCGAAAACAATAGGCGTGAAAGGAGACACCGTGGGCCCCCTGCATGGAGTGAAAGTCATCGAATTCGCCGCCCTCGGCCCCTGCCCGATGGCGGCCATGATCCTGGCCGACCTGGGGGCGGAGGTGGTGCGCATCGAGCGCAAGCCGGCCCCTGGCGCCAAACCGGCGTCGGACCTTTTCGATCCGAAGATCGACATCCTCAACCGCAGCCGCCGGGTGGTCACCCTGGACCTGAAGAAGCCCGAGGGCCTGGCGGCCGCCCGCGAGCTGGTCGCAAAGGCCGACATCCTGGTCGAAGGCTATCGCCCCGGCGTGATGGAGCGGCTTGGCGTGGGGCCTGACGCAAGCCTCGCCGCCAACCCGAAGCTGGTCTATGGCCGCATGACCGGCTGGGGCCAGAGCGGCCCGCTGGCCCACAGCGCCGGCCACGACATCAACTACCTGTCCCTGTCCGGCGCCCTGCACGCCATCGGCGGACCGGGCGGCAAGCCGGTGGTGCCCCTGAACCTGGTGGCCGACTGCGGCGGCGGCGCCATGCTGCTGGTGGTCGGCGTGCTCGCCGCCCTCACCGAGGCGCGGGCCTCCGGCCAGGGCCAGGTGGTGGATGCCGCCATGACCGACGGCTCAGCCCTGCTGATGACCATGATGTACACCCTCAAGGCGATGGGCCAGTGGTCTTCCGATCGGGGCAGCAACCTGCTCGACGGCGGCGCCCACTTCTATGACACTTATCGATGCGCCGACGGCAAGTACATCTCCATCGGCCCCATCGAACCCCAGTTCTACGCCCTGTTCCTCGAGAAGGCCGGCATCACCGACCCGGACTTCAGGCTGCAATGGGAGCGCGCCCGCTGGCCGGAGCTGAAGACCCGCCTGGCCATGCACCTGGAGACCCGCTCCCGTGCGGAGTGGTGCGCGCTGCTCGAGGGCAGCGACGCCTGCGTGGCGCCCGTTTTGAGTATGGACGAAGCGCCCGAACACCCGCACAATCGGGCTCGTGGCACATTCATCGAGCTTGACGGCGTCATTCAGCCTGCTCCGGCGCCACGATTCAGCCGCAGCGTTCCCGCCC
>WBTZ01000144.1 GCA_009026175.1 Zoogloea sp.
CCCCAGGAGCCACGCCCATGAAACCCCTGCTACCCATCCTCCTCGCCCTGGCCGCCACCAGCGCCCTGCCCGCCCACGCCGGCCGGATAGACAACGGCGCCTGGAGCCACGCCTGCGGCCCGCGTCCCGCCGCGGTGAACCTCGACCTGAAGAACGCCGACGCCTTCAACAAGAGCGTCGGTGCCGTGAACGGCTACCGCCAGGCCCAGCGCGCCTGGCTCGACTGCCTGCAGAAGGAGGGCAACGCCGACATCCAGGCCACCAGCCAGCTGATCAGCCAGTACATCAACGGCGAAGCCCAGGCCGCCAGGGAGATCAACGACAAGATCGCCGCCGACGCCAAGGCGGCGGATGCCAGGTTTGGTGAGGGCAAATAAAGGCATGGCCACCGCCCGCCCTGCCGCACCCGGCCGGCTGCATCAGCTGACCAGCGCAGGCCTGATGCTCGCCGCCCTGGCCCTGTACGGGGCGGGCGCCGACAGCGGCCACGCCGGCTTCGTGATTGCAGGCGTCGTCGCCGAAATGGCTTTCTGGGTCAGGATCTTCCCGTTCCGCGCGAAGCGGCGGGGGGCCCGGACCGGGTGAGCCGCCCCCGGCCCCGGCAGGATGACGCCGGGCCGCCTCAGGCGCAGGCTTCGGCCAGCTGGCGCACCCGCCCCGCCACGGTGGGAGCGGTAGCCAGCACGCGGCCGTCGCGGAAGCCCCACAGGCTGCCGGCCGGCATGCCGACCCAGGCTTCGTCGTGGGTCAGGGGAACGGTGGTCAGCACCACGCAACGGGTCGCCGGGTCGACGCCCAGGCCGAGGTCGAGATCCTCATCGGTGTCCACCAGGCGGACCCGCCGGCTGAACGGCGCCTGGCGCAGCACATGGCTGAGCCGCGTCGAACAGTGGGCCAGCATCAGCTCGCCGTCCGACAGCAGGAAGTTGATCACCCCGAAGTCGCTGAGGGTCACCGCAGCCTCGCGCAGCCACCCGAAGAGGGTGTCGAAGTCCGGGCGGACCTCACCGAAGCGGCTCTGCAGGCCATCCATCAGCCAGCAGAAGGCCCGCTCGCTGTCGGTGCAGCCCCGGGGCCGGAAATCGCCCTCCAGCCGCGGCACGAAGTCCACCAGGGTGCCGTTATGGGCAAACACCCAGTCGCGCCCCCACAGGCGGCGGGAAAAGGGATGAGTGTTCTCCAGGCGCACCGTGCCCACCGTGGCCTTGCGGATGTGGGCCACGATGTTGGTGGCCTGGAAGGGATGCGCCGCCACCATCTCGGCCAGCTGCGACTGGCAGGAAGGATGCGGCTCGTTGAGGATGCGCAGGCCGCGATCCTCGAAAAAGGCGATGCCCCAGCCGTCGGCGTGCTCGTCCGTGCGTCCGCCGCGGGCCCGGAAGCCTGCGAAGGACGCGCAGATGTCAGTGGGCAGGTTGCTGTTGAGACCGAGTAGCTGGCACATGGTCGGGTTGGTTACGCAATCACCGTCGATTCAAGGGGCACCCGTTGACGCTTCGCACACTGCTCATGGACCGGAACATTGGCTCCGTGAAGCGGCGGGGTTCCACTCTCAACGGCCGGGATGCACCGAAAGTGGACACTGATTTCCGCAATTCGCATGTGGGGCGTGAGCAAGCGCACGGACACCTGAGGCAATGCAAGACCCGCGCCAGGCTCACGAGGCCGTATTCATGGCCTTGGCGGGGGGACTGACGGCATGCGCTGCGGGGAAATCAACACGACTCCGTCCAGCGGTGTTGCAGCGGCAGCAGCGGATGGCGCGGGAGCGGCGGACGCTGCCATGGGAGCGGCGCCGGCCGCCTGGCCTGAGCAAGCTGTAGGGGCGGCTTCAGCCGCCCGCCGGCGCTTGATCGGAGTGCTCGATCGAAGTCCGTGGGCGGCTGAAGCCGCCCCTACATGGATCGGCGCGGCAGCAGCGGATGGCGCGGGAGCGGCGGACGCTGCCATGGGAGCGGCGCTGGCCACCTGGCCTGAGCAAGCTGTAGGGGCGGCTTCAGCCGCCCGCCGGCGCTTGACCGGAGTGCTCGATCGGAGTCCGTGGGCGGCTGAAGCCGCCCCTACATGGATCGGCGCGGGAGCGTCGGATGGCGCGGGAGCGTCGGATGGCGCGGGAGCGGCGGACGCTGCCATGGGAGCAGCGCTGGCCACCTGGCCTGAGCAAGCTGTAGGGGCGGCTTCAGCCGCCCGCCGGCGCTTGACCGGAGTGCTCGATCGGAGTCCGTGGGCGGCTGAAGCCGCCCCTACATGGATCGGCGCGGAAGCGGATGGCGCGGGAGCGGCGGACGCTGCCATGGGAGCGGCGCCGGCCGCCTGGCCTGAGCAAGCTGTAGGGGCGGCTTCAGCCGCCCGCCGGCGCTTGACCGGAGTGCTCGATCGAAGTCCGCGGGCGGCTGAAGCCGCCCCTACATGGGGCCGAAGAAGCTCGCCCGCGAGGGCGAGCTCCCGGCCAATCCGGCGCAGAAGGACGGAAAGCCCCCCTTACCAGCTATACCCCGCCTTCAAATACGCAAACCGCCCATTGAACCCGAAAGGCGAGCTCTGGCTGTAAGGCAGCACGGTGTTCGGCGTGGTGGCCGCGGTGAGGCGGTTGGGGTAGCGGTCGGTGAGGTTGTCCACGCCGGCGGTGAAGGTCCATTGCTTGAGCTTGTAGCTGGCCGTCAGATCGAGCACCCAGGCCGCGTTGAAGGTCTGGTCCAGGGCCGGGTTGCTGGCGTTGTAGGACGTGAACTCACCATAGCGGGTCAGCAGGCCACGCACGCTCCACGACCCGAGGCCGTAGTCGGCGCCCAGGGTCAGCTTGTCCGAGGGTGAGCCCTTGGTGATGCGGCCGGTCTCGGCGCGGCCGATGCGCTGCACCGCCAGGCCGTTCTGCGCCAGGATCGCCGGGTTGGGGGCCACGTGGGTGATCTCGGTGGTGTTGTAGTTGAAGCCCAGGCTCAGGTCGAGGCGGCCCAGGCGCTGCAGGTCGAGGCGGTAGGTGCTGACCACGTCGACGCCGCGGGTGCGGGTGTCGATGCCATTGGTGAAGTAGCGCCCGCCGTCGGTGCCGGCATAGCCGTTGGCCGCCAGGAAGCTGCGCACCGCGGCGCCGGTGAGGTTCTCCGACAGCACGATGCGGTCCTTGATGTCCACCTGGTAGGCGTCGATCGAGGTGGTGAAGGCGCGGCTGGGCTGGAGCAGCACGCCAAGGCTGAAGTTGGTGGACTTCTCGGCCTTGAGGTCTTCGGCGCCGAGCTGGCGGGCCACCGGGTCGGAGACGGCAAAGGTGCGCACGTCGTAGGGCACGCTGCTGATGAAGCTGGTGGTGGTGGTGGAGTAGTGCTGCTGCACCAGGGACGGGGCGCGGAAGCCGGTGGAGGCGGTGCCGCGCAGGGCCACCTGGGGCGACACGGCGTAGCGGCCGGCGAGCTTGGCCGAGGTGGCGTCGCCGAAGTCGCTGTAGTTCTCCACGCGCAGGGCGGCCGAGCCGCTGAACTGCCTGGTGATGTCGGCTTCCAGGTTGAGGTAGAGGGCCTTGCTGTCGCGCTTGCTGGTGCTGGCGTCGCTGGGCCGGAAGCCGGAGAAGACCTGGGCGCCGGAGCCGAACCAGGACTCCGGCGAACCCGCCGAGATGGCGTACTTCTCGTTGCGGGTCTCGAGGCCCCAGCCCACCGTGAGGGGGCCGGCCAGCCAGCCGAGGGTGTACTCGCGGGCGAAGTCGGCATTCACCACGGTCTGCACGTTCTCCAGTTCGCCGTCGTAGAAGCGGGTCGGGCTGCTGGCGCCGAGGCTGGTGTTGAGGGTGTTGTCGATGTTCAGGCGGAAGCGGTTGGCCCCGTAGTTGGCGCTCAGGTCCCAGCGCCAGCCGGCATCGGTGACGCCGCGCAGGCCGGCCACCAGGGATTGGTCGAGGCTGTTGCTGGCCTCGATGGGCAGGTAGCCGTTGGGGTAGATCGAGCGGATGTTGCGGCTGTCCAGGGCCGGCCGGTAGAAGCCGGCGGCGCGGGAATCCCGGCTGCTGTGGCTGCCGAAGAAGTAGGCCTCCACGTCGTCGTTGATGCTCAGCTGGCCGTTGAGGAAGACCGCCCCCTGGTCGCTGTCCGGATCGCCGAAGCGCTGGCTGACGGTGCCGTAGAGGGGCTCGGCCGGATTGCGGAAGTCGGCCAGCGCCCGGTTGGTGGCGTTCTGCTCGCGTTTCTCCACCGCCACCCGCAGCCAGCCCTGGTCGGACAGGGGCAGGCCGAAGCTGAGGCTCTGCTTGTGCTGGGTGCCGTCGCCCTCGCTGAACTGCCCATAGGACGCCTCGGCGCTGCCGCCCTCGGCGCCCTTCTTCAGGACGATGTTGATGACCCCGGCGATGGCGTCGGAGCCGTACTGCGCCGCCGCCCCGTCGCGCAGCACCTCGATGCGCTCGACCGCGGCGAGGGGGATGGCGTTGAGGTCCACCGGCGCCGAGCCGCGCCCCTGGGTGCCGCTGGCGTTGAGGATGGACGTGGTGTGGCGGCGCTTGCCATTGACCAGCACCAGGGTGTGGTCGGGGGACAGCCCCCGCAGCTGGGCCGGGCGCACCGCGTCGGTGGCGTCGGTGACGGATGGGCGCGGGAAGTTGAGGGAGGGCAGCAGGCGGGCCAGCACCGTGGCCAGCTCGGTGGCGCCGGTGCTCTCCAGTTCCTTCGCCGAGATCTGGTCGATGGGCGACAGGGAGGAGGTCACCGTCCGGGCCTTGGCCCGGGTGCCGGTGACGATCACCGGATCGAGATCGACCCCGCTGGAGGCCGCCTGCTGGGCCTGGGCGGATGCGGAAAAGGCGGCAGCGAGGCCGAGGGCGATCAGGCTCGGGCGAGCGACGAGGGGATGCACTTTCATGAGAACGAGGATCGCTGTTATTCGAGGTCCAGCCTCAGTGCAAGTCCTGCGCCACCGGCGCCGCGACACCCGCCAGCCGTGAAAACGGGCGCGCAAGCCCTTCATCCGGAACGAAAAGCCAGCTTCTCTCCGGCGCCCCGCCGGCCACGCTGCGTGCCCGTACGCTGCTGATCCGGCAGCAGCCCCCCAACACGCCTGTCGGGCGAGCATCATCCACCACCGCCATCCGCCATCCCGGGCCCGGCGCGATCTCGCCTGTCTTCCTGGCGCACAAGCGTTGCGCGACAGCCGCCGGACGGCTTGACCGGAATCAATACTGGCGCGGGGATTCCCGAGTAAATTACTCGACATTACCTGGTGCGATACCGACATGGCCAAGAAATTCCCTATCCATCCCAAGCACCCGGAACGCATCTGCTGGGGCTGCGACAAGTATTGCCCGAAGGATTCCCTGGGCTGCGGCAACGGCTCCGGCCGCACTCAGCACCCCGCCGAACTGCTCGGCGACGACTGGTACACCTACGGCGACTGGGGACTGGATCTCGAAGAGGCGCCCGCGAAGGACAGCGAGCGCAGCTAGCGACGCTGGCGCTTCGGCCCCTCGCTGGCGGTGACCGAGGCGATCGGGTACTTGCGGCCGCGCACGGCCAGCGCGCCGGTGTTGTCGAGGGTGCCCGAGGGCCCGGTGACGAAGCCGATGCCCTCGGCGTGCAGCAGGTGCCGCGTCGGCGCCACCAGGCGCAGCTTGTACCACTTGCGGAAGTTGTCCTGGACCAGCAGGGTCGAGTCGTCCACCGCCACCCAGTCGCGGATCCCACCCCGGTTGGCGAAGGGAATCGACAGCTCAGGCGCATCCGCCGGCTCGACACGGCGGGCGTCGTCCTCGGCGGCGGCCAGGCCGAGCCCGCCGATGGCCGTTCCCACCACCGCCAGCCAGACAATCAGGATCAGGTAGCGCATCGCTTCACCTCCCTCAGGGAATACCGCAGCCCGCCAGCGACACCACCAGCTCCCGGTACTCGGCGCTGGCCGCGGGGGTGCCGCCGAGGCGCTTCACGGCGGTCATCTCGGCCAGGATGGAGACTGCGATCTCCGGCGGCGTGCGGCTGCCGATGGCCAGGCCGACCGGACCATGCAGGCGCTCCACCTCCTCGCGGCCCAGGTCGAAATACTCCAGCAGACGCTCCTTGCGCTTGCGGTTGTTGAGGTGGGAACCGAGGGCCCCCACGTAGAAGGCCGGCGACTTGAGGGCCTCCAGCAGGGCCATGTCATCCAGCCTGGGGTCGTGGGTCAGGGCCACGATGGCCGTGCGCGGGTCCGGGTTCATGGCCAGCACCGCGTCGTCGGGCATGCCGGGCACCCAGGGTGCGCCGGCCACCTCCCACCCGGCGCTGTACTCGATGCGCGGGTCGCAGACGCTGACCTGGTAGTCCAGGGCCTGGGCCATCTGCGCCAGGTAGGTGGAGATCTGGCCGGCGCCGATGATCAGCAGGCGCCAGCGCGGGCCGTGCAGGGTCGCCAGGACCTGGCCGTCCCAGCTCAGCGTGGGGCCGGGAAGGCCGTCCTCGATCGACACGAGGCCCCGCCCCAGGTCCACGACCCGCCGCACCAGCTGTCCGGAGCCGATGCGCGCGTACAGGTCGGCCAACAGGACCGGGTCGGGGTTCGGTTCGACGACGAGTTCCAGGCTGCCACCACAGGGCAGGCCGAAGCGCTCGGCCTCGGCCTTGGTGACACCGTAATCGAGGCGGAACGGGGCCTGGGCGGCCAGCCGGCCGTCGCGCATGCGCTCGATCAGGTCGTCCTCGATGCAGCCGCCGGACACCGAACCCTGCACCGCGCCGTCATCCCGCAGGGCCAGCCAGGCCCCCGGCGGACGGGGCGCCGACCCCCAGGTGCGGGCCACCGTGACCAGGGCGAAGCGCCGTCCTGCGGCGCTCCAGCGCTGCACTGCATTCAGCACCTGTTGATCAAGGCGCTCCATGTCAGCTCCAGCGCAGATCCGTGCGCGACAGGGGCAGCTGCCGCACGCGCTTGCCGATGGCCGCGAAGATGGCGTTGCAGACCGCCGGGGCCAGCGGCGGGAAGGCCGGTTCGCCGAGGCCGGTGACCGGGTAGTCGGTCTTCACGAAATGCACCTCGACCCGGGCCGGCGCATCGGGGATGCGGATCAGCGGGTACTCGTTGAAGTTGCCCTGCACGATGCGCCCGCGCTCGATGTTCAGCTCGGGGAACATCAGGGTGCCGAGGCCATCGACGATGGAGCCTTCGACCTGGTTCTCGGCGCCGGAGAGGTTGACGATCTGGGCGCCGATGTCGGTGGACACCACCACCCGGTCGAGCTTGAGGCTGCCGTCCCTGGCCACCGTCACCTCGGCGACTTCGGCGATGTAGCCGCGGTGGCTGAAGTGGAAGGCGATGCCCTGCCCCTGGCCCTTGGGGAACTTGCGCTTGCCCCAGCCCGACTTCTCGGCCACATCCAGCAGGACGCGCCGCATGCGGCTCACGTCGTAGGGCGTGCCGCGCTCGCCGCTGCCCGGCATGATGGCCTTGTCGCCGAGGATCTCCAGGCGGAATTCCAGCGGGTCGCGGCCGGCGGCGTGGGCCAGCTCGTCGATGAAGCTGTGGAAGACCCAGGCGAACACGTTGCTGCCCGGCGCCCGCCAGGGCCCCATCGGCACACCGCACTCGATGGCGCTCTGCTCCAGCAGGCAGTTGTCCACCCAGCGGCCGGGGAACTCGTCCCCCGACAGGCTGCCGCCGCTGCCGGGCTGCAGGGTGCTCTTGCCGTCCCGGGTGATGGGGTTGGCGAAGGTCACGAAGTGGTTGTGCCAGGCGATCAGACGCCCCTTGGCATCGGTGCCGCCGCGCAGGAAATGGAAGCCGGCGGCCCGGAAATGGTCGTGGCGCAGGTCGTCCTCGCGGGTCCACGTGAGCTTCACCGGCGCCGCCACCTTCCGGGCGATGGCCGCTGCCTCGACGATGTAGTCGGCCGACAGGCGCCGCCCGAAACCGCCGCCGCTGCGGGTGATGTGCAGGACGATCCTGTCCTTCGGAATCCCCAGGGTGGCGGTGACCAGCTCCTGGCCGGCGGCCGGGTTCTGGGTGGGAGCCCACAGCTCCAGGCTGCCGTCCTTGAACCAGGCGGTGCAGTTCTGCGGCTCGATGCTGGCGTGGGAGATGAACGGATAGCTGTAGGCCGCCTCGACGGTCCGGGTGGCGCCGGCCAGGGCGGCGTTCACATCGCCATCCTTGCGCAGGGTGGTGGCGCCGGGCTGCTTGCCCAGGCGCTGGGCTTCGGCCACGAAGCCGGCCCAGCTGTGGTCGGCGAAACGACCTTCGTCCCACTCCACCTGCATCTGCTTGCGGGCGCTCCAGGCGGCCCAGGTGGACTCGGCGACGATGGCCACGCCGGGCAGCAGGCCGCGCAGGTCGGCCGTGCCTTCGATGACGAAGGCGTCCTTGACCCCCGGCAGGGCCTTGATGGCCTCCAGGTTGGCGCGCCGGACCTTGCCGCCGAACACGGGCGACTTCTCATACACGGCGTAGAGCATGCCGGGCAGGCGGGTATCCACCCCGAACAGGGGCTGGCCGGTGACCACCGCGTGGTTGTCCACGCCGCCGATGCGCTTGCCGAGCAGCTTGAAGTCCTTCGGGTCCTTGACCTGCACGCTTTTCGCGTCGGGCACCGGCAGCGCCGCGGCGGCCTCCACCAGCTGGCCGTAGCCCAGGCGGCGCTTGCTCGGGCGGTGATGCACGGCGGAGTCGGCGGCGAAGCACTCGCCGGGCGGCACCTTCCAGGCCCGCGCGGCCGCCTCCACCAGCATCGCCTTGGCGGTGGCGCCGAGGCGGCGGAAGTCCTCGTAGTTGGTGGGGGTGGAGGTGGAACCGCCGGCGCTCTGGCGGCCATAGGCCGGGTCCAGGTCGCCCTGCACGATGCGCACGTCCTTCCAGCTCACCTCCAGCTCCTCGGCGATCACCGCCGGCAGGGAGGTCTTGATGCCCTGGCCGATCTCCGGCTGCTTGGAAACCAGGGTCACGATGCCGTCGCGGCCGATGCGGATGAAGGCGTTGGGCTTGAATTCGGCCCCGGGCGCGGCGGCCGGCTTGGCCACCTGCTCGGCGGCGTTGCCGGTGCCGTTCAGGTAGAAGCCCAGCACCAGCCCGCCGCCCGCCAGGGCGGAGCTGCGCAGGAAGTTGCGGCGGCCGGCGCTGGCCGGATCGGGGGCGTTCATTTGCGGCCTTTCTTGTCGGTGGCAGCAAGCTCGGCAGCCCGGTGGATGCCCTTGCGGATGCGCAGGTAGGTGCCGCAGCGACACAGGTTGCCGGCCATGGCGCCGTCGATCTCCTCGTCGCTGGGGCGCGGGTTCTCCTTGAGCAGGGCGGCGGCGGTCATGATCTGGCCGGCCTGGCAGTAGCCGCACTGGGGCACGTCCAGTTCCTTCCAGGCCCGCTGCAGGGGGTGCTCGCCCTTGCTGTCGAGACCCTCGATGGTGGTGACCTGCTTTCTCCCGACGGTGGACACGGGTGTCATGCAGGCACGGGTGGGCACACCGTTGAGATGCACGGTACAGGCGCCGCAGTGGCCCGCACCACAGCCGAACTTGGTGCCCACCAGCTCGAGGGTATCGCGCAGTACCCACAGCAGTGGCGTGTCCGGTGCCACATCGACACCACGGCTATGGCCGTTGATGGAAAGAGAGTATTTGCTCATGGCGTGGGCTATATCCGGGGGGATGAAGAGGGCCTACAGGCCCGACAGATAGTCGGCCAGGGCTTCGATGTCGGCATCGCCGAGCGTCCTGGCGACCTGGTTCATGACGCCGTCCGGGCTGTTCCGGCGGGTTTCGCTGCGCCAGTCCTGCAACTGGCCACGCAGGTAGAAGCGGTGCTGCCCGCCGAGCGCCGGGTAGGCCTGGCTGGCGGCCAGCGCCAGGCCCTTGCCATCGGCGCCATGGCAGCCGGCGCAGGCCGGGATGAGGCGCTCCGGGTCGCCCTGCTCGAAGAGGCGCCGGCCCAGCGGATTGGCCACCGGCGCGGCGCCCTTCATGGCCGGCTGCACCGAGAAATGGGCAGAGATGTTGGCCAGCTCCCGGTCGCCGAGGTCCTGGGTGAGGGCCTGCATGATCACGTTCTTGCGCCGCCCGTCGCGGAAGTCGCGCAGCTGCTTGTACAGGTAGGCGGCCTGCTGGCCGCCCAGGCGCGGGTACTCGGCCACCGTGCTGTTGCCGTCCGGGTTGTGGCATTCCTTGCACACGTTGTCCTCGGACCAGGCCTTGCCGGCCAGCGGGTCACCGACCGGCCCGGCCGCCGCGGCGGTGGCGCCGGACGCGAGGGCCATGATGGCCAGGAACAGGCGGATCGAAAAGAAGGACATGGTTCAACCCTGGGGCTTGATGGGCTTGAAGCGGTCGTGGCAGGCCCGGCAGTCGCGGGCGATGCCCACCGCCGACTCGAAGGCACCGGCGAAGTCGCCCTGCCGGGCCTGGACGGCGGCGCTGGCGGCGCGCTGGCGGCCGTCCCAGGACAGCAGCAGCGGATCGTCATGCTCGCCGCGGGCTTCGTAGAAGCGCTCCATCAGGCCGTACAGGCGCTCCAGCTCGCGGGCGTCGGCCACGGCAGCGTCAACATCCTGGCGCTTCAGGGCATGCAGGATGGTCTGGCTGTGGCGGTCGATCTTCTGCATCCAGATGTCGAACTCGAGGATGCTGTCGGCCGTCGCCTGCCCCGCCGCCATGACGCCGGCCAAGGCCAGCAGGGCCGGCAGGCGGCGGATGAAGCCTGGCCTCAAGGCCGCTGGCCCGCCAGCGCGCGCACCGCGTCGAGGGCCTTCTCGACGTTGGCCACCGGCGCCAGGCCGCTGACCGTGGCGGCGATGCGGCCGTCGGGCCGGATCACGAAGGTGGTGCGTTCGGCAAAGCCGTGGTCGATGGCCTGGCCGCGGGTGTCCTTGCTGCTGCCGCTGCCTTCCCGCACGGACAGGTCGTAGGCCCTGGCGATGCGGCCGTCGGCATCCGAGGCCACGGCGAGCTTGCCGGCGCAGAACTCCGGGTCGGCCGAGAACTCGTTGAGGCGGCCGATGCTGTCGAGGGACACGCCCACCACCGTGGCCCCTGCCGCAGAGAACTTGGGGAGGTTCTCGGAGAAGGTGTGGGCCTGCAGGTTGCAGCCGTTGGTGTAGGCGGAGGGATAGAAGTACACCACCACCGGCCCCTTCTTCAGGGCGTCCTTCAGGGAATAGGCAAAGGCCTTGCCGGCCAGCGAAGCCTGGGCCTTGAAGTCGGGGGCGGCATCCCCTTCCTTGAGGGCTGCCGCAGCCGGCAGCACGGTGGCGGCGATCAGCGCGCCGAGCAACAGTTTCTTCATGGCGTCAGTCCTGCTTGTAAACGTTGTGGCAAGTCTTGCAGGTGCGGCCGAGCTCGGCCGAGGCAAGGGCGGCGCTGTCGAAATCCTTGGCTGCCACCGTGCTGACGATCTTGCTGGAAAGGTCGATGCTCTTCTGCGACAGCTTCACGCCCTCGTCAGCATCACCCTTCTTGACGTAGTGGTCCACCACCTCCTTGAAGAGCTTCTCCAGTTCCTTTGCGTCGGCGGTGGCAGTCTTGGCGTCCTTCAGGCCGATCGCCGAATCGGCGCTCTTGAAGGTGTCCTCCACGTTGCGCATGAAGTCTTCATCCACCGCCCCGGAGGCGGTGAAGGCAGTGGTGGCAAGGAGGCTGGTCAGGGCAAGGTGAAGGAGTCTTTTCGTGTACATGGTTCTCTGCGGTTCAAATTGGGGAGAGGTGCAGGGGCGTTGCAGGGGCGGCTTCAGCCGCCCGCAGGTGCGTGATCGGAGTCCGCGGGCGGCTGAAGCCGCCCCTACGGGCCCCTGCAGCGCCCCTGCCCTCCTCCCGGTCAGGTGATGATTTCCTGGACCACGTCGCCGAAGACGGTGGTGGCCTTCTCCTGGCGGCCCTGGTACTGGAAGGTGAGCTTCCGGTGGTCCAGGCCCAGTTGATGCAGCAGCGTCGCCTGCAGGTCGTAGGTATCCACGATGCCGCTGGCGGCACGCAGGCCGATCTCGTCGGTGGCGCCGTGGGTGTAGCCGGCCTTGATGCCGCCGCCGGCCACCCAGGAGGTGAAGCCCCAGGGGTTGTGGTCACGGCCGTCGCCGGTCTGGCCGTAGGGCGTGCGACCGAACTCGGAGGTCCACACCACCAGGGTGTCCTTGAGCAGGCCACGGGCTTCCAGGTCGGCGAGCAGGCCGGCGATCGGCTTGTCCACCAGCTTGGCCATGGTGCCGTGGTTCTTCTCGATGTTGTTGTGGGCGTCCCAGTCCGGCAGGCTGTCGTCCGGGGAGCCGGAGATCACATGCACGAAGCGCACGCCCTTCTCGATCAGGCGGCGGGCGCGCAGCAGGTTGGTGCCGTATTCCACGGTGGACTTGTCGTCCAGGCCGTAGAGCTTCTTGGTGGCGTCGGTCTCCTTGGAGAGGTCCACCGCCTCGGGGGCGGACTTCTGCATGCGGTAGGCCAGGTCGTAGGAGCGCAGGCGGGCCTCCAGCTCGGTGTCGGCCGGGTAGCGCGCCGCGGTGCGCTGGTTGAGGCTCTTCAGCAGCTCCAGGGTGTTGCGCTGCTCCACATCGGAGACGCCGGCCGGGCGGTCGAGGTGCAGGATGGGGGAGTCGCCCTGGCGGAAGGCCGTGCCCTGGTACACCGCGGGCAGGAAGCCGGAACTCCAGATCACCTGGCCACGGCCGCCGCCGCCGGTGCTGCGGCCGTTGGCCAGCACCACGAAGGCCGGCAGGTCGGGGTTGTTGGTGCCCAGGCCGTACTGGATCCACGACCCCAGCGCCGGACGCCCCGGCACCAGGCCGCTGGTGTGCAGCTTGAGGGAGGCGATGACGTGGGTCGAACCTTCGGTCTTGCTGCCCTTCAGGAAGCAGATCTTGTCGGCGTGCTGGGCCAGGTTGGGCACCAGGTCGGAGAACCAGGCGCCGCTCTCACCGTATTGCTTCCAGGTGCGCTTGGTGGCGTAGAGGGCCCCGACGCCGCCATCGGTGGCGGTCTTCAGGTTCTTCGAGAAGGAGTCCGGCAGGGGCTGGCCGTGCAGCTTGACCAGCTCGGGCTTGTAGTCGAACAGGTCGAGGGTGGACGGTGCGCCGGCCATGTGCAGCCAGATCACGGCCTTGGCCTTGGGGGTGTGGTGGGGC
>WBTZ01000278.1 GCA_009026175.1 Zoogloea sp.
TCTCAGGCGTGGGCGCCCAGGTAGGCGGCGATCACGTCCGGGTTCTTGCGCACTTCCTCGCCCGTGCCTTCGGCCAGCTTCTTGCCGTAGTCGAGCACCAGGATGCGGTCGGACAGGTTCATGACCATCTTCATGTCGTGTTCGACGAGGACCACGGTGATGCCGGAGTCGGCCACCTTGCGGACCAGCTCGTCCACCTCGATGGTCTCCTTGGGGTTGAGGCCGGCGGCGGGCTCGTCGAGGAAGATCAGGCGCGGCTTCATGGCCAGGGCGCGGGCGATCTCCAGGCGCTTGAGGGCGCCATAGGGCATGGAGTCGGCGCGGGCGTTGATGTACTTCCCGAGGCCGACGAAGCGCATCAGCTCGGCCGCCTCTTCGCGCAGTTCGGCGTCACGGCGGGTCAGGCCGGGCAGGCGCAGGGCGGCCTTGATGAGATTGCGGTCGAGACGCAGGTGGGCCCCCACCATCACGTTCTCGATGGCGCTCATGTTCATGCAGATCTGCAGGTTCTGGAAGGTGCGCGCCACCCCCCGGCGGGCCAGTTCGTCCGGCGACTTGCCGCCGATGGACTCGCCATCCAGGCGGATCTCGCCGGCGGTGGGCTTGTACACCCCGGTGATCAGGTTGAACAGGGTGGTCTTGCCGGCGCCGTTGGGGCCGATCACCGAATAGACGATGCCCGCGTCGATGGTGAAGCTGACGTTCTGGACGGCCTTCACGCCACCGAAGTGGATGGACAGGTCCTTGACTTCGAGGAGGCTCATGCTTGCTCTCCCTTGTCGAACTTTGCCGCCAGCGTCGGGACGAGGCCCTTGGGCAGGAAGATCATGCAGATCATCAGGATGGCGCCGAATACCACGGTCTCCCAGCCTTCGAAGGTGGCCAGGGCCTGGGGCAGGGCGGTGAGCAGCACGGCGCCCACCAGGGAGCCGTACACCGAGGCCATGCCGCCGATCACCACCATGGTGACCAGCTCGATGGAGTGGAAGAAGTCGGCCAGGTTGGGGGTGACGAAGCCCACGTAGTGCGCGGTGACGCTGCCCATCAGGCTGGCGAAGACCGCCGACATCACGAAGATGGCGACCTTGTAGCGGACCACGTCCACGCCCACCACCTGGGAAGCGACTTCCGAACCGTGCAAGGCCCGCAGGGCACGGCCGAAGGGCGAGTCGATCAGGTTGAGGGAGGCCCACACACTGATCGAGAGCAGCAGCGCAACCGCCCAGTACCAATGCCTGTCGCTCGCCAGTTCGAAGCCGAACAGGCCCATGGGCAACACCGGCATGCCGTCCGGCCCCCCTGTCCACTGGGCCTCGTTGCGGATGGCAATGCTCAGGATGATGCCCAGGCCCAGGGTGGCCATCGCCAGGTAGTGCCCCTTGAGCTTGAAGATCGGCCGCGCCAGCACACCGGCCAGCACCCCGGCCGCGACAGCGCCGGCCCCCATGGCCAGCAGCGGATGCCAGCCGAAGTGGGTCGGCAGCACCGCCGAGGCATAGGCGCCGATGCCCAGGAAGCCGGCGTGGCCGAGGCTGATCTGGCCGGCGAAGCCGATCAGCAGGTTGAGGCCGAGGACGATCACCGCATTGATGGCCATGCGGATCGCCAGGTCGAGATAGAAGCTGTTGGGCAGCACCATCGGCAGCACGGCAAGTATCGCGATGACAATGTACAGCCCGTAATAGGCGCGTTTCTGCATGTTTTACACCCGGTCGGTGACCCGGGCGCCGAAGAGGCCGCGGGGCATGAAGAAGAGGATGAAGAGGATCAGCACGAAGGGAATGGCGTCCTTGTAGGCCGAGGACAGGTAGCCCGCGCCGAGGGATTCAAGCAGGCCCACCAGCAGGCCGCCCACCACGGCACCGAGGCCGTTGCCCAGGCCGCCGAGCACCGCAGCCACGAAGCCCTTGAGGCCGAGCATGATCCCGGCGTCGTAGGAAGTGAGGGTGATCGGCGTGACCAGGATCCCGCCCAGCGCACCCAGGGCCGCCGACATGGCGAAGCTCATGAAGAGCACCCCGTTGGTGTTGATCCCCACCAGTTCGGCGGCGAGCCGGTTGTAGGAGGTGGCCAGCATGGCCTTGCCGGTGAGGGTGCGGGTGAAGAAGTACCACAGCACCACCACCACCACGGCGGTGACGCCCAGCACCCACAGGCTCTGGGGCATCAGGGTGGCGCCGAGGATCTGGATCGGCTCGTCGCCCGAGAAGGCCGG
>WBTZ01000279.1 GCA_009026175.1 Zoogloea sp.
TGGAACCACTCCTTCCCATCCCGAACAGGACAGTGAAACGGGACCGCGCCAATGATAGTGCACACGCGTGCGTGAAAGTAGGTCATCGTCAGACTCACACATGCAAAACCCCCTGCGCCAAACGGCGACAGGGGGTTTATTGCGTCTACGCCCAACATCGAAACTCCCCACTCAACGGATATGGCCCGGGGAAGGAACAGGGCAAAAAAAGACCACGCATCAGCGTGGTCCTTCATGAAACTCAGAGCAGAGCAGCTATTACTTGATGGCTGCCTTGCTGCGGAGCTCTGCGATGTGGCGCTCCACGCGAGCCTGCTCGAGACGCTGCTTGAGTTGCGGCCGCGCTTCTTCAAGACTGGGGGTCTTGACCGGGCGGCTGTCTTCCAGCTTGATGACGTGATAGCCGAAATCCGTTTTCACGGGGGTCGATGAGTACTTACCCTTCTCGAGCTTGGTGAGGGCATCGGCAAATGGCTTGACGAAGTTGGAGGGATTGGCCCAGCCGAGTTCGCCGCCCTTGTCCTTGGAGCCAGGGTCTTTTGATTGCTTGGCCAGCTCGTCAAACTTCTCGCCCTTGTCGAGCTTGGCGATGATGGTCTTGGCTTCCTCTTCCTTCTCGACCAGGATGTGACGGGCCTTGTATTCCTTGTCACCCATCTGGGCCTTGATCTTGTCGTATTCAGCCTTGATTTCGGCTTCGGTTACGGCATGGCCCTTGACGAAATCCTGCAGATAGGCGCGGACGATCACAGCCTGGCGGGCCATTTCGATCTGGGCCTGTACCGCTGCGCCCTTTTCGAAGCCCTTCTTGCGTGCTTCCTGGGACAGCACCTCGCGGCGGATCAGTTCTTCCTTTACGGCATTGCGCAGCTGCTCGGAGTCGGGTGCGCCCTGACTCCGTTGTTCATTGATCATGACGTCGGCGCGTGCCTGGGGGATGGCCGTGCCATTGACGGTTGCGACGGTCTGGGCAAAAGCGGGAGCCGCAACGAGAGCCACGGCGAGGGACAGAGCCAGACGGCTCGGGACGATCTTCATCAGGTTTCCTTGGTGGTGTAGGTGAAGGTGTTGCGTGAAGTTCATTGTTCGTCTGGCGTCCGCGCCTGGATTGCCAGAGCGTGGATCTCGCTGCGCATCATGTCCCCCAGGGCTTCGTAGACGAGGCGATGGCGGGCGACCGTGCCCTTGCCTGCGAAGGCCGACGACACGATGGCGAGACGATAGTGGCCTCCACCGGAGCGCGCGCCTGCATGACCGGCATGGAGGTGGCTGTCATCGATCAGTTCGAGTTGCTGTGGTGCAAGGGGAGCAAGTCTCTCCCGGATCCTGTCCATCACACTCATGGGAGAACCTTGCGGAAGGGCTTGACGGTGCAGCGAACGAAGACACCGGTGGTGGTGTAAGGGTCGGCCGCAGCCCAGGCCTGGGCCTCTTCCAGGGAGTCAAATTCGGCCACGATCACGCTGCCCGTGAAGCCGGCCGGGCCGGGGTCGGGCGAGTCGATGGCGGGGCAGGGGCCGGCCAGCACGAGCCGCCCTTCAGCCTGAAGGGCCTGCAGCCGCGCCAGGTGCTCGCCACGAACGGCCAGGCGTTGTTCGAGGGTATTGGGGGCGTCTTCGCCGATCAGTGCGTAAAGCATTACTTCGGTTCCTCTTCAAGATAGCGGGACAGCATCATGCCCTGGGCCAGGACGAACACGAGCATCAGGCCCATGCCGCCAAACAGTTTGAAATTGACCCAGGCGTCCTCGGAAAAATTGTAGGCGACCAGCAGGTTGATGACGCCCATCACCAGGAAGAACGCGGCCCAGACCAGATTGAGGCGCTTCCAGAGCGGGTCAGGGAGTTTCATCTGCGCTTCCAGCAGGGCCCGGATCAGGTTCTTGCCGAGGAGTTGCTGGGAAACGAGCAGGCTGACAGCAAAGAACCAGTAGAGGACGGTGGGCTTCCACTTGATGAAGGTGGGGTCACGGAAGAACAGGGTTGCGCCGCCGAATATCGTGACAATGAAGAGGCTGACCCACAGCATGGTGTCTACCTTGCGGTGACGGAACCACACCCAGGCAATCTGACCGATCGTGGCCACGATGGCCACCGCGGTTGCCGTGAAGATGCCGGCAAACTTGTAAGCCGCGAAGAACAGGATGATGGGGAACAGGTCGAAAAGGAATTTCATGGATCGGGCGGGGGCGTGTGAAGCTGAAGGCCAGGAA
>WBTZ01000145.1 GCA_009026175.1 Zoogloea sp.
GATCTACCGCAAGGTCTGAGCGGTACAGGCGGTGTAGGGGCCGCTTCAGCCCCCCGCAGACGTAGATCGACGGATCGTGCCTGTCTTGCGTCTCGAGGGCGGCTGAAGCCGCCCCTGCATGGCCCCTACGTGGCCCCCTTCACCATCTCCCAGGCCAGCTTGGCGATCAGCACCGACACCACGACCAGGAAGGCCTGGCGGACAAAGGCCGTGCCGCGGCGCAGGGCCAGCCAGGTGCCCACGTGGGCGCCCGCCAGGTTGCAGGCGGCCATCACCAGGCCCACGGTCCACAGCAAGGGGCCATGGCTGGCAAAGAAGCCGATGGCCGACAGGTTGGTGGCCACGTTGATCAGCTTGGCGCTGGCCGAGGCACGCAGGAAGTCCATGCCGAACAGGCGCACGAAGCCGAAAATCAGGAAGCTGCCCGTCCCGGGCCCGAAAAACCCGTCGTAGAAGCCGATCACCGCGCCGAAGGCCACCGCCCGCCAGCGGTCGGCCGCGGTCAGCTCGCGGGTTTCCGCGTGCCCGAAATCCTTGCGGCGGAAGGTGTAGATGGCGACCGCCAGCATCAGCACCAGCACCAGCGGGCGCATCGCCTCGCGGGGCAACCAGGCCACCACGGCAGCCCCGACCCAGGCACCGGCCAGGGCTGCCAGCGCCGCCGGCACCACCACCTTCCAGGGAATCTGCACGGAGCGGGCGTAGCGCCACAGGGCCGCGCTGGTGCCGGCGATGCTGGCCAGCTTGTTGGTGCCGAACAGCGTGGGAATCGCCACCTGGGGATAGTGTCCGAGCAGGACCGGGATCTGGATCAGGCCGCCACCGCCGACCACAGCATCGACCATGCCTGCAAAGAAGGCGACGGCACCGAGAAAGAGAAAATCCAGAGGCATGGCAAGAAGGCCCATAGCGGGCAGACCATAAGGCAAAAGGCCCGATCCGGGAAGGATCGGGCAAAGGAACCACCCCCAGAGGGTGGTTCAGGGAAGGGTACTGAAATCAGGCCGTTGCCGATACCGGGCAGGTCTCGCCCTCCACCGGCAGAGCCCCATCCACCTCGTCGAGGCTGGCGTCCACCGGATCAATGGCGTTTTCCCACTTGGCCACGACGGTGGTGGCGATGGCGTTGCCGAGCACGTTGGTGGCGGTGCGGCCCATGTCCAGGAAGTGGTCGATGCCCATGATCAGCAGCAGGCCGGCCTCCGGCAGGTGGAACATGGGCAGCACGGCCGCCACCACCACCAGGGACGAACGGGGTACGCCGGCCACGCCCTTGCTCGAGATCATCAGTACCAGCAGCATGGTGACCTGCTCGCCGAGGGACATGGGGATGCCATAGGCCTGGGCCACGAACAGGGCCGCAAAGCCGGTGTAGAGCATCGAGCCGTCCAGGTTGAAGGAATAGCCCAGGGGCAGCACGAAGCCGGTGACGCGGTTCTGCACGCCGAACTTCTCGAGCTGCTCCATCAGCTTGGGGTAGGCCGACTCGCTGCTGGCGGTGGAGAAGCCGAGCAACATGGGGCTGCGCACCAGCTTGATGAGGCGGAACACCTCCTTGCCCAGCACCATGTAGCCGGCACCGATGAGCACCGCCCACAGCACGAAGAGCGCCAGGTAGAAGCTGGCCAGCAGCTTGCCGAACACCGCCAGCATGCCGACCCCCTGGGTCGTCACCACCGCGGCAACGGCCGCAAAGACCCCCAGCGGGGCAAAGCGCATCACGTAGTCGGTGACCTTGAGCATCACATGGACGACTTCATCCATGGTCTGCACCAGGCTGCGGGCGGCCTGGCTGTGCAGGTTGCCGAGGGCCAGGCCGAAGAACACCGAGAACACCAGGATCTGCAGCACCGAGTTACCCGCCATCGCCTCGACGATGCTCTTCGGGAAGACCTGGGTGATGAAGTCCTTGAGGTTGAGGGCACCGGTCTTGAGGTTGGTGGCGGTGCCGGCTTCCGGCAGCGGCATGTTCAGCGCATGCCCCGGCTGCAGCAGGTTGGCGAAGACCAGCCCGATCAGCAGCGAAGCGAGCGAGGCCGCGATGAACCAGCCCAGGGCCTTGGTACCGATGCGCCCGACGGTCTTGGAGTCGCCGATGTTGGCGAGGCCGGACACCAGGGTGGCAAAGACCAGCGGCGCGATGATCATCTTGATCAGGCGCAGGAAGATGTCGGTGACGATGCCGAAGTAGCCGGCGATCTCCTTGGCCGCCTCGGGGGTCGGCGCGGCCTGGTTGCAGGCGTAGCCGGCGATGATGCCGAGGATCAGCGCGACAAGGATCAGCAGGGAGGATTTGTTGGCTTTCATGATCGGGCTCCGTGGATGGCAGATCAGACGCCGGCCGGCCGGACCGGCAGGGCACGCGGGCGGGTCAGCACTTCGGGGCGCAACACCTCGGCCAGGGCCTCGGCGCTCATCAGCCCGCGCTCCAGCACGATCTCGGCCACACCGCGGCCGCTGGCATGGGCTTCGGCCGCCACGTCGGTGGCATGGGCGTAGCCGATGTAGGGGTTGAGGGCGGTGACGATGCCGATGGAGCGCTCGACGCTGGCGCGCAGCGCATCCCGGTTGGCGGTGATGCCATCCACGCAGCGGTCGGCCAGCACCACGCAGCCCTTGGTCAGGTGCAGCACGCTCTTGAACAGGCTGTGGGCGATGATGGGCTCGAAGGCGTTGAGCTGGAGCTGGCCGGCCTCGGCGGCGAAGGTGACGGTCATGTCATTGCCGATGACCTCGAAGGCGATCTGGTTCACCACCTCGGGGATCACCGGATTCACCTTGCCCGGCATGATCGACGAGCCGGCCTGACGCGGCGGCAGGTTGATCTCGCCGAAGCCGGCGCGGGGGCCGGAGGACAGCAGGCGCAGGTCGTTGCAGACCTTGGAGAGCTTGGCCGCCACCCGCTTGAGCACCCCGGAGAGCTGGATGAAGGAGCCGCAGTCCTGGGTCGCCTCGATCAGGTTGGGCGAGGTGACGACCGGAATCCCGGTGATCTCGGCCAGGCGGCGGCACACCAGGCCGGCGTAGTCCGGGTGGGCGTTGATGCCGGTGCCGATGGCGGTGGCGCCGAGGTTGATCTCGCGGATCAGCAGGGCGGCCTCCTTCAGGCGCTCCTCGTCCTCGCCGAGCATGGTGGCGTAGGTGGAGAACTCCTGGCCGAGGGTCATGGGCACCGCATCCTGCAGTTGGGTGCGGCCCATCTTCAGTACGTCGGCAAACTCCTCGGCCTTGCGCTCGAAGGCGGCGCGCAGGTAGGCCATGGCGTCCACCAGGCGGAAGATGCCGACGTAGGTGGCCAGCTTCAAGGCGGTGGGATACACGTCATTGGTGGACTGGCTCATGTTGACGTGTTCGTTGGGATGCAGGAAGCCGTATTCGCCCCGCGCGTGGCCCATGATCTCCAGGGCACGGTTGGCGATGACTTCGTTGGCGTTCATGTTGGTGGAGGTGCCGGCTCCGCCCTGGATCACATCCACCACGAACTGATCATGCAGGCGCCCCGCCACCAGCTCGTCACAGGCCGCGACGATGGCGTCCATGCGCTCCCGCTCGAGCAGGCCCAGCTCGCAGTTGGCCTGGGCGGCGGCACGCTTGATCTGGGCCAGGGCGCGCACCAGGTCCGGGTAGACCGCGATGGTGATGCCGGTGATCGGGAAGTTCTCCAGGGCGCGCAGGGTGTGCACGCCGTAGTAGGCGGCGGCCGGGACTTCCTTGTCGCCGAGCAGGTCGTGTTCCAGGCGGTGGGTGGCGGTGGTCATGTCTTGTCTCCTGAGGTGTGATCCGGTGACCGGTGCAGCGAGGCGCCGGCCGGGCCCTCTTTACATTGCACGGGCCGTGCCACCCGGGAATCCCCCTCGGAGAAAACTCAAGGCATTGATAAATAAGGATTCGCCAAAAAAGCGAAACCCGGATCATCCGGTTTTCCGAATGATCCGGGCTCCGCCCGTCTGGAGAACCGAACGGTGCTCAGGCCTGCACCAGCCCGCTCCGCGCCGCCTGGGCCTTGGCCACCCGGGCCCGCCGCTTGCGCGCCCAGATGACGACCCCGGTGACACTCAGCATCGCTACCGCCAGCCCGCAGAGGGTCATCAGGACCCGCCCGGGGGTGCCGATGATGCGCCCCGAGTGGAGCGGGAACATGGCCTGCAGGAAGATGTCCCCGGCGCTACCGCTGCCCGGTTCCAGCGCCCCCGCCGCTGCGCCGCTGCGCGCATCGAAGTACAGCCAGGGATTGCCCAGGCCACCATCCCCGTGGGCATTGCCCGGCTCAAAGAAGCCCACGCCATAGACCCCGAAGGCCGTGCTCAGGAAGACTCCGCCGGGGGGTGCCGTCCACCCGCGCCGCGCCGCTTCGGCCCGTGCCTTGTCCACGACCTCCGGCACCGTGACGAGGGGTTCGACCGGCCGGGTCGGCGGCGCCATCGCCCGATCGGCAAAGGGCGACGGAGACAGGGTGGAAAACCACCCCACCAGCGGGCGGACCACCTGCGCGCCGAGATTCATGGACACGGAAGTGACCGCCAGCATCAGCAACAGCGGGTACAGCCAGACCGCGCCGGAGCGGTGCAGGTCGAAGTTGAGCCGGTAGCCGCCAGCCTTCCAGCGGAAGGCAAAGGACTGCCGCCAGGCGGCTCGCGACGGGAAGGAGATCCACAGGGCGACCAGGCTGTCGATCACCCAGACGATGGCCACGATGCCCATGAACAGGGTACCGAGCTGCATGCCGAAACCATCGGGAATGTGCATGGTGTAGTGCAACTTGTAGAGGAAGGGCAGCAGGTTCTCCGGATCGAGCGACACCTTGCCCCACTCCCGCCGCCCGAGGATGCCGCCGGTCGCCGGGTCCAGCGCCACCTGATTGAAGCCCAGCTCGTACAACTGCCCGGTGGCCGGATCGACCCGGGGTTCGACGGACACGCTGAAACTGTGCCCGGGTTCGACCTCCAGCGGCATGAAGCGTACCCGCAGGCGCGCGTCCGCCGCCTCCAGCCGGGCCGCCAGCTCAACGGCCGGCAGGGGCGCGGCCGTGGCCGGTGCATGGAAAAGGTGGGGGTTGAGCCACTCGTCCAGCTCGTGATCCCACGAAATCAGCGCACCGGTCAGCCCGGAGATGAACAGGAAGACGGCCATGAACAGGCCGAACCAGCGGTGGGCGATGACAAGCAGGCGGCGCATGGCAGCCCTCCTCCTCAATAGGTCCAGTTGAGGCTCACGCTGGCATTGCGCGGCGCCCCGTAGTAGCCCTGACCATAACTGCCCCAGTAGAGGCTGGCCAGATACTTCTCGTCGGTCAGGTTGCGCAGGTTGGCGCCGACGCTCAGGTGCTTGTCGATCTCGTAGCGCGCCATCAGATCGACCAGCGTGTAGGCGCTCTGGCGCAACACATTGTCTCCCGACACGGCGTAGACATCGCTCTGGCGGCTCAGCGCCACGCCGAGCTTCAGGCCCTCGATGAAGGGCAGCGCGTAGGTGGTGCTGGCGCGCAGCAGGCGGCGCGGCGCGTAGGTGCGCACATCCTCACCGTCATCGCCGTGGATGGACAGCTGGGTGTAGCCCAGGCGGGCCTGCCAGCGCGGGCTCAGCTCGCCCGCCACATCCAGCTGGAAGCCCTTCGAGCGGGCATCGATGCCCTTGTACCAGGACCGGCCACCGACGGCCCCTCCCAATTCGGCCAGGTTCGCCTGGGCGGTACGGAACAGGGCCACGGAGGCATTCAGGCGCTTGTCCAGGAAGGCCCCCTTGAGGCCGGCCTCGCTGCTGCGCCCGGTCACCGGATCGAGCGCCTTACCGTCCTGGTCCAGCTGGTACTGGGGCGTGAAGATGTCGGTATGGCTGGCATAGGCCGCCACTTCCGGCGTGAGATCCACCACCGCCCCCAGGTAGGGGCTGACATCGCTGGCCCGGCTGGTGCGCGGCACGCCGTAGGACTCGCCCTCGATGTCCGAACGGGTGGCCCGCGCCCCGGCGATCAGCTTGACCCCGTCCATGGGATCGAAGCGGCCGGCCAGGTAGGCGCTGCGCTGCCGGTAGGTGAAGGCACTGCCCGCCACCGCGGCATCGAAGAGCGGCATCGGGTAGTCGCCGTTCCAGCTTTCCAGCGGCGGCAGCGCGGTGCCGATGCCACGGCCGTAGAGCGACAGGTCGTCCAGGGTGGCTCGCGCCCAGTTGGCGCCCATCACCACGTCATGGCTGCGCCCGCCCAGCCGGAAGCGCCCGCTCAGCTGCAGATCGGCGAGGGTCTGGGGGTTGTCCGAAGCGTAGCGCGACGGGTAGCTCAGCGCCCCCAGCCCGGTGGCCCGGTCGGGGGTGCCATAGACGTAGAACAGGGCACTGTCGTTGCTCGAGGTGTTGCGGGTCAGCACCAGCTTGCCCTGCCAGTCGGCGCTGAAGTCGTGGCTCAGCTCGGCAAAGCTGCTCTTGAAGGTGGAGTTCCAGTAGGCCCAATTGGCGGCGGTGCTGGTGGAGCGGTCGTAGTTCGTGCGGCTGCCGTCGGTATAGAACATGGGCAGAGCCCCCCACAGGGGGCTGGTGGCCTTGTTGTACTGCTCGTGATGCCCGACGGTGAGCACGGTGGCCTGCCCCAGGTCGGCCTCCAGCACGGCATAGAAGAGGTTCTTGCGCTGGCCGTAACGGTCCAGGTAGGAATCGGCATTCTCGTGGGCCACCACCAGGCGTCCGCGGACCGCCCCGGACGCCACCAGCGGGGCCGACACATCGCCGTCGACACGCCGGCTGCCCCAGGACCCGAACTTGACCCGCGCCGCGGCCTGCAGGTCGGCGGTCGGCCGTTTGCGCACGAAATTGATGGTGGCGGCCGGGTATCCGGTGGAGGACATCAGGCCATTGGCCCCATACACCGCCTCGACACGGTCGTAGATGGCGGTGTCGATGTCGCCGTAGGCATTGCCGTACGCGAAGGGCATGCCGATGCCGTCAGTCTGGAAGGTGGTGATGTCGAAACCTCGGGCGGTGTAGTAGGTCCGGTTGGTCTCGACCCGCTCGACCGTCACGCCGGACGTAGCCCCCAGCACCTCGTTGGCGCTGTCGAGGTGGAAGTCGTTCATCTCGGCCCGGCTGACCACCGACACGGTCTGCGGGGTGTCCTTCAGGGAAAGGTTGAGCCCGGTGGCCGCCCGGCTGCGCCGCACCGTGTAGCGCCCGCTGCGCTCCGACGGCGGCTCCTCCACGGCGCGGTCAACCACCCGGACCGGAGCAAGGGTCGGCCCTCCGGTATCGGCGGCCTCCGCCGCATGGGTGTTGGACGACAGCAGGGCGGCAATGGCGCAGACGAGCGGGCGACGCGCAAGACGCGGCGCGAGCGGCAGACGAAGAAACATGGGGAACTCCTGGCAGGGTCGCTGGCTGGCTGCCTGGGCGCGGAGTCCCCCGGTGGCTGGCTATCGGAAACGTGGCAGCCTCTCAGGGAGGCCGCAAAGATGATAATGATTCCTATTAAGAAGAACAAGTCTTGCTTCACCCCTCACAGCCCAACCCGAGCAGTGTTAACATTCTGTCATCGCCCTGCTCCGGATCGCCCCGATGAACCTGGAAAAAGTCGTCTTCGGTTTTTTCATTGTCTTTGCCGCCACCCTCAACTTCGGCTTCTTCATCGGGGAGCTCGACAACCCGGTCCACCACGACATCTACGAACTGTTTGCAGCCATCGTGGTGAACCTGATCGCCACGGTGCTCAAGTTCGGTGACCGCACCCAGATCGGCGCCATCCACCTGGCCACCAGCCTGGTGGCAGACCTCCAGCTGCTCGCCGCCGCCATGGTGTGGGGCTATGCGGTGCACGTGGCCGGCACCGGCCTCACCGCAGGCGCCATGTCCAGCATCGTGTCCCTGTCGGGCGGCGCCCTCTTCGCCAACGTGGTGTCGGTCGTCATCCTGATCGCCGAGACCATCATGCAGCGGCGCTGAGGCCGTGGGCAGCAGCACTCCCACCAGCACCATCTTCCTGGTCCTGCGGCGGCTGCGCACGCCGCTGATCGTCCTCATCACGATCTTCGCCATCTCGGTGCTGGGGCTCACCCTGGTGCCCGGCCCCACCGGCCCGGACGGGGCCATCATGCCGCGCCTGAGCTTCTTCCACGCGGTGTATTTCTTCAGCTACACCGCCACCACCATCGGCTTCGGCGAAATTCCCTACGCCTTCTCCGAGCAGCAGCGGCTGTGGGTCACCGTGTGCATCTACCTGTCGGTGATCGGCTGGGCGTATACGCTGGGCACCGTCTTCGCGATGCTGCAGGACAAGAACTTCCTCAACGCCGTGGCGGTGCAGCGTTTCGCCCGTCAGGTGCGGCGCCTGCGCGAGCATTTCTTCCTGGTCTGCGGCTTCGGTGAAACCGGCCGCCTGATCTGCAAGGCCCTCGACGAAATGGGCTATCGGGCCGTGGTGATCGAGAAGGACGAGGCCAAGGTGGGCGACCTGGAACTGCAAAGCTACTCGGCCGACATGCCGGCCCTGTGCGCCGATGCGGGGCAGCCCGACACCCTGTTGTTTGCCGGCCTCACCAGCAAGTACTGCCGGGGGGTGATCACCCTCACCAACGACGACAGCACCAACCTCGCGGTGGCCATCGCGGCCCGCCTGCTGGCCCCCTCCCTGCCGGCCCTGTGCCGCGCCGAACACCCCGAGACGGTGGCCAACATGGCCTCTTTCGGTACCCGCCACATCATCAACCCCTTTGAGAAGTTCGGCGAATACATGGCTCTGGCCCTGCATTCGCCGGCGGCCTATCACCTGCTGCTGTGGCTCACCGGCCTGCCGGGCACCACGGTCACCCGCCACCGCGACCCACCCGCCGGCCGCTGGGTGCTGTGCGGCTACGGCACCTTCGGACGCGTCATGACCGGAGCCCTCGAGAACGCGGGCCTCCCGGTCACCATCATTGACCGGGCCCCACCTGCCGACCCGGCGCACATCTGGGTCAAGGGCGACGGCACCGGCCACGAGGCCCTGGAGGCAGCCGGCATCCACGACGCGGTAGGCATCGTCGCGGCGACCGGGCATGACGTGAACAACCTGTCCATCGTGGTCACCGCCCGCCAGATGAACCCGGGTCTGTTCACCGTGCTGCGCCAGAACCAGGTCGCCAACCGGGCCCTCTTCGACGCCTTCGAATCCGACTTCACCATGGTGCCCAGCGAGATCGTCGCCCACGAGTGCCTGGCCATCCTCACCACGCCCCTGCTCGCCCCCTTTCTAGACACGGTCCGCAAGAGCGACGAACCCTGGGCCGACGGTCTCCTGAACGACCTCACCGGACGCTTCGGATGGGACGTCCCCACGGTCTGGAGCGTCACCCTCAACCTGGCCCAGGCCCCCTCGGTCTATCGCATCCTGATGCGTGGTGCGGCCCGCCCCAGTCTCGACGAACTGTTGCGCGCTCCCGTCACCGACCGGCCGGCACTCGCCTGCCGCCCCCTTCTCCTCGTGCGCGAGGAACAGCCCCCCCGCCTGCTGCCTGCCGGCCACGAGAAACTTCAGCTGGGTGACCAGATCCTGTTCGTCGGCACCGAGCAGGCACGCAAGGAACTGGGCCTGACCCTCTTCAACGGTCACACCCTGCAGTACGTGCTGACGGGCAAGGACTCACCCGGCGGGCTTGTCTGGGAATGGCTGGCACGACGGCGGACGGCCAGGACCTGAGCCTCCGGGCACCGTGCCAGCCCTCCCTCAGCCCCCCAGGTAATGGACGAACTTCTTGTCCTCGTCGAGCAGGCGCTCCTCCAGGCCGAAATGGGACAGCGTATAGCCCACCAGTTCATTGACGACATCCGCCACCGAGGCGATGCGCGCCGACAGCGGAATCTGTTCGCCAGCCAGCTGGTTGGGATAGCCCTTGCCGTCCCAGCGCGCGTGGTGGGAGAAGGCGATAGCAGGATGCTTGTCGTGCCAGGGTGCGACAGGAAATCCGCCTTCAGCTCATCCGCCGGGTAGCCCCCCTGCCAGTTAGCGGGCGATCTCAGGGGTCAGCCGGGCGACCCGCAACACGTGCTGGCGGGTATCGGTATCGCGGTATTCAGCGAGGTCGGCGAGGGTGGACACCGCCACCTTCATGACACTCTCGAGCTTGACGGTCGAGCGCCTCTCCAGGGTGAGGTCACGGACCTGCAGCAGCAGGGTTCCACGCTCCGTGGCACGGGCCCCGATGAAAAGGTGGCCCCCCTTGGCCGAGGAGATCGAGGGCATCGAGCGGGAAGTTCATTGGACACTGGCAGCAGGATCCGGCACCGCGCCGGAGTCACCATCCTGCATGAAGAATGCTGCAGGGCAATATGAACAATCACCAGCACCTGCCGTGACTTTCTGAGCCGGACACAAGCACATCCGCACCGCACCATCACCCCGGGAGCATCCTGCCAAGGCTAGAATGCGGCAACGCAACACACCGAGCCACCGATGCCTCGCTCCCTGCCTCTCGTCCGCAGTGCCTTCATCCTCGCCCTGATCGTCATCTTCATCCTGGCCATGATCCCCCTGCCGGAGGCCATCACGGTGTTCTCCTTCCAGGACAAGGTCGAACACACCGGCGCCTTCATCGTGCTGATGCTGCTTGGTGGCAGGGGCTGGCCAGCCAGGCTGGCGGCGCTGTTCGTGGGGCTGGTCGGCTATGGTCTGGCGATCGAGTTGTGCCAGCACTTCCTCACTGCCAACCGGGTAGGGGATCCGTGGGATCTGCTGGCCGACGCACTCGGCGCCGCGGCGGGCTGGGCCCTGATGCATGCCATGGCACGGCGCGGCCAGGGAGGCAGCCCGGGCTGAGGTACGGAGCTCAGTCGTCCGAAGGTCTGATCGGCTTCGCCGCGGCTTCGGCCGGCAGGAACTCGAGCCGGTCGTTCTTGCGGGAGAAGGTCCCCACCAGGCGACCGGGCGGCTCGTCCGGCGGCTCCGTCCAGCGCTGGAACTCGCACTTCTCCGTGCTCGCCAGATACCAGCTCTTGCCCTGCTTGAGCGCCCACAGGCTGCTGCCAGCCTCGTAGACCTCCATCTTCACGCTGCCGGACACGCCCGACTTGATCTCGTAGCGACGCATGCAGGTGGGCATGCGCGCCACGACGATGGCCTGATTCACATCGCTACTCCAGAACCAGGGCTGCTCCCGGACCAGGCTGATGTTTTCATCCTTGTTGCCATTGATGATGAAGGCGGCCCCTTCGTATTCGCAGGCCGACAGCACAGGTAGCAGCACAGCCAGGGCCAGCAGGGGCTTGATGAGAGTGAGGCGCATCGTTGCTCGGATTCAGATCGGGGCGGGATTGGCGCTGACTCAGGCCAGCTTCCAGCCGATGGCCTCGCCGGCACGCAGCGGCACCAGCGGATCGCCCGGCAGGTAATCGAGACCGGCAGGCACGTTCCAGTCTTCCTTCACCAGGGTGATGGTGTCGGCGTTGCGCGGCAGACGGTAGAAATCCGGACCGTTGAAGCTGGCGAAGGCTTCGAGCTTGTCCAGCGCCCCGGCCTGCTCGAAGGCCTCGGCATACAGTTCGATGCCCGCGTGGGCGGTATAGCAGCCGGCGCAGCCGCAGGCCGCTTCCTTGGTGGTCTTCGCGTGGGGCGCCGAGTCGGTCCCCAGGAAGAACTTGGTGCTGCCGGAGGTCGCCGCCTTCACCAGGGCTTCCCGGTGGGTCTCGCGCTTGAGGACCGGCAGGCAATAGTGGTGCGGGCGGATCCCGCCGGCAAAGATGGCATTGCGGTTGAGCAGCAGGTGGTGGGCCGTGATGGTGGCGCCCACATTCGGCCCGCTGTCGTTCACAAACTGCGCCGCGTCGGCCGTCGTGATGTGCTCGAAGACGATGCGCAGGGCCGGGTAGCGCGCTGCAAGCGGCGCCAGTACGCGATCGATAAAGACACGCTCGCGATCAAAGATATCCACGTCAGCATGGGTCACCTCTCCATGAACACACAGGGCCAGGCCCGTTTCCGCCATCCGTTCGAGAACGGGATACACCTTGGCGATGTCGGTGACGCCCGCGTCCGAGTTGGTCGTCGCACCCGCCGGGTAAAGCTTGGCGGCCGGGATGAAGCCGCTGGCTGCGGCCTTGTCGATCTCTTCGGGCTTGAGGCTGTCAGTGAGATACAACGTCATCAGCGGATCGAACTTGAGCCCCGCCGGCACCGCCGCACGGATGCGGTCCCGATAGGCGGCAGCCTGCTCCACGCTGGTCACCGGCGGCTTGAGGTTGGGCATGATCAGCGCGCGGCCGAAGCGGCGGGCGGTATCGGGCACCACGGCAGCCAGGGCGGCGCCATCGCGCACGTGCAGGTGCCAGTCGTCGGGGCGGACAAGGGTGAGCTGGGTCTGGGTCATGACGGTACGTTGTGCGGATCGGAAGTCTGAGGCGTGCATTTTAGCAGCCCCGCAGAAGACAGCCCGTTCGGCGTTCCGAACGGAAATCCGTGTGCCCGGAACGGGCTCCATCCGGAAATCCGAACAAGCGCCCCCATATCCCCGCGCTCACAGCTTTAAGAATCAATGACTTGAAATTGATTTCAGCCCTCCCGCGGGCTGGCACGCGCTCTGCAATGTAAAGGACAGCCGACGCCCAGGCACCCAACGTCCTCAACCCTTGCAGGAGTCCAGCACCATGCGTACCCCGTTCAAGCTCGCCGCCACCTGTCTGATCCTCGCCGGTCTCGTCCAGCCGGCGCTGGCGCAGGAATCCCCCACCCTCAAGAAGATCAAGGACAGCGGCACCATCGCCCTGGGACACCGGGAATCCTCCATCCCCTTCTCCTACTACGACGACAAGCAGCAGGTCGTCGGC
>WBTZ01000146.1 GCA_009026175.1 Zoogloea sp.
GGGCGAGGGGCTCCGGGTCACCGTGGGGAGGTCAGACGTACAGGCAACTTTCAAGGCGTCCGCACAGCATCGGCTCGGAGGTCTTGGTGTAATCCTTCTCGAAGCGGTCGGTCACCATCTGGGCGGTGGGGCGGTCCAGGGTGGCGTTGAGCATGCCCATGAAACCAGGTGGTGCGATGAGGATGGCGCGGGCGAAGAGGTTGCGGCTGCGTCCGATGTAGAGCTCCTTGGCCAGGCGCTGGGCGAAACTTCGGGCTGCGTTGATCTTGGGCGGAGTCTGCTGCTCACGGGCGCCATGCCCGCTGCCGGCGGCCTGCATCTGGCCTGCCCGATCGGAAGTCAGATCGGCGTTCTTCATGCGGCTCTCCGGGTGATTGATCTCCTTGACCAGCTGGAGGCCCTTATTGGGACCCAGGTGGGCATACAGACGGGCAAGACTCGCATTGGCGACAAGAATCCAGGTAATTGCCATGAATACGCTCTCCACTTTCTGTCATGAATGCCGAAGCGGCCTAGGCACTGTAGTCAGCAGATTCTGTTAAATCAAAGTAACAATTCGCTCCCTTCCGGAGGGGGCGCAGGATCCTCACGCCCGTGCCGCCGGGTCCTGGCCGTAGTACCGCGCCAGCTGGTCATATACCGCCGGGTAGCCCGTCTTGAGCAGCCGGGGCGCTTCGAAAAAGGTCTCGCTCATGACGGCAAAAAACTCACCGGGGTCCTCCGCCGCGTAGGGGTCGAAGCCGGTGTCCTCGTCCCGGTCCACCCGCAGGCAGAAATCCTCGTAGGCGGGCTTGAAGGCGCCTGCCCACTCCGCGGCCGGCATGTGGGCAGGGAGTGCCGGGTAGCCGTCCACCTCTCCGTTGCCCATGTCCAGCTTGTGGGCGAACTCGTGGATCACCACATTGACGCCTTCCACCGCCTCGCCGGGCTCGAACCAGGAGAGCAGCACCGGCCCGCCTTCCCAGGCCTCGCCGAGGACCTCGTCATCGTATTCATGGACCACGCCATCCTCGTCGGCGATGCTGCGGGGAATGACGAAGTCGCCCGGGTAGACCACGATGCCGACCCAGTCCGCGTAGACGTCCAGGCCGATATGAAGCACCGGCAGGCAGGCCTGCAAGGCAATCGAGAGCAGGATGTCGTCGTCCAGCACCAGGCCTTCCGCGCCATGGATTTCCTTGTCGGCGAGGAACTCCAGTGCCATGCGGCGCAGCCGTGGCCGCTCCTCCGGGGGCAGGTAGTCGAGGAAGGGCAGGCCGGTCTCCACCCGGTGCCACTGGTCGGAGGAAATCTGCATGCGGTCGGCGGCGCGCCGGCGGCGCCAGCGGCGAAGGGCTGCGAACATGGTAAAAGCCGGATGGATGGAACGGAGGGGCGGAAATCCCGTCGAAGGGCGTCGGTTCTGTGTGAACGGTTGCGCGCAGGGCGATCAAGATCAAGCTTTCATCACTCAGCCTATAGGATAATGCCGGCCATGGTCGCCGTTACGCATTCGATTTCCCAGTCCGCCTCCGCGCTCTCCTCCCGGGAACTGCTCTGTGAGGGTGTGTCCCTTGCGGACGCCGGACGGATCGCCGACGCCCTTGGCTGGGTCCAGCCCCTGTACGACACCCGCAGCCTGGGCACCCAGGAGCCAGTCTGGGAGCATGCCCTCGGCACGGCCCTGATCGCCGCTTCCTTGCGCCTCGACGCGGACACCCGCATCGCTGCGCTGTGCTTTGCGGTGGGGGATGTCCTGGATCATCCCAACGAGCAGATCGGCGAGCGTTACGGCGAAGGCGTGGCGAGGCTGGTGGATGGCCTGCGCCGCCTCAACGGCCTGCGTGTCATCACCCGCATGACCACCACCGCAAGTGCCCCCGAGATCCGTGCCCAGAGCGAAGTCCTGCGCAAGATGCTGCTGGCCATGGTGGAGGACATCCGCGTGGTGCTGCTGCGGGTGGCCTCCCGCACCCAGACCCTGCGTTACTTCACCGACCATCCCGGCAAGACCCGCGACGCGATCGCCCGGGAAAGCCTGGACATCTACGCGCCCCTGGCCAACCGGCTGGGCATCTGGCAGCTCAAGTGGGAACTCGAGGACCTGTCCTTCCGCTTCCTGGAGCCGGAGACCTACAAGCGCATCGCCCGCATGCTCGATGAGCGCCGGGTGGAGCGGGAGCAGTTCATCGTCGACGCGGTGGCGCGCCTGAAGGCCGAGGTCGCGGCCATCGGCATCAAGGCCGAGGTGTACGGGCGCCCCAAGCATATCTACAGCATCTACAACAAGATGCGGGCCAAGCGCCTGGATTTCTCGCAGATCTACGATGTGCGCGCCCTGCGGGTGCTGGTCGGCGAGGTGAAGGAGTGCTACGCGGTGCTGGGCATCGTGCACCAGATCTGGACGCCCATCCCCAAGGAGTTCGACGACTACATCTCGATGCCCAAGGGCAACAACTACCAGTCCCTGCATACAGCGGTATATGCCGGGGACGGGCGGGCCCTCGAGGTGCAGATCCGCACCTACGAGATGCACAACCACGCCGAGCTGGGCGTGGCGGCCCACTGGCGCTACAAGGAAGGCAGCGGCGCGTCCACTGGCGAGTACGACGAGAAGATCGCCTTGCTGCGCAGCCTGCTGTCCTGGCGCGACGAGGTGACGGACTCGGCCGATTGGCTGGAGCAGTTCAAGCGCGCCTCCCTGGACGACACCATCTATGTATTGACCCCCCAGGGGCGGGTCATCGACCTGCCGCGCGGGGCCACGCCCATCGACTTCGCCTACCGGGTGCACACCGACCTCGGCCATCGCTGCCGCGGGGCCAAGGTCAATGGCCAGCTCGTCACCCTCAACACGCCGCTCGAGAGCGGCCAGACGGTGGAGATCATGTCCACCAAGGAGGGGGGGCCGTCCCGCGACTGGCTGAATGCCCAGCAGGCCTACGTGGCGACGCCGCGGGCCAGGCAGAAGATCAAGCAGTATTTCAGCGCCCTCGAAGAGGAGGAGCTGCTGGTCCGTGGACGCAGCGTGCTGACCCGCGAGATCCAGCGGGAGGGCCACGGCCAGGTGAACCTGGACGATCTGGCGACCCGCCTCGGTTTCAAGAACCAGGATGCCCTGTTCATCGCCGCGGGGCGTGGCGAGGTGGGGCCGCGTGCCATCCAGGTGGCCCTGCGCGGCGCCGACGCCCTCGACGAGCCACCACAGACGCCGGAAGTGATCATCGGACAGAGTCATTCCGGTGATGCCGGTGACACCATCCTGATCGTCGGTGTCGGCAAGCTCATGACCTCCCTCGGGCGCTGCTGCAAGCCGGCGCCGCCGGATGCCATCCAGGGTTACGTGACCCGCGGCCGCGGCGTGTCCATTCACCGGGTCGAGTGCCGGGACTTCCAGCAGCTCGTCCGCTCCCATCCGGAGCGCCTGATCAGCGCCCAGTGGGGCGGGGCGGGGTCGCCCAAGGAGGCGGTCTTCCCGGTCGATGTGCTGGTCCATGCCATGGACCGGCAGGGTCTGCTGCGCGATATTTCTGAAGTGCTGTCGCGGGAGAAGCTCAACGTGATCGCCGTCAATACCCTCAGCCGAAAGGGCGCTGCGCGGATGCGCTTCACCCTCGAGGTGCAGGGCGTCCATCAGATCCAGCGGGCGCTGGCCCTGATTCGCGAGGTGAAGGGTGTCACCGATGTAGAGCGGGGCTGAGCGGGGCCCTGGATGACCCTCCTGGACCGCCATCACTTTGCCTGGCTGTCGATCGCCGCCGCGGTGGCGACGATCGCCCTGAAGACCCTGGCCTGGCAGCTGACCGGCTCGGTGGGCCTGCTGTCGGATGCGCTGGAGTCCTTCGTCAACCTGGCGGGTGCGTCCTTTGCCTTGTGGATGATCCTGATCACCCGCGACCCGCCCGACGGCAACCATCCCTTCGGGCATGGCAAGGCGGAGTACTTCTCCAGCGGTTTCGAGGGGCTGCTGATCCTTGGGGCCTCCGCCGGCATCGTCTGGACGGCGGTGGACCGGCTGATGGCGCCCCGCCCGATCGAGTCGCCGGGCTGGGGGCTGGCCTGGTCGGCGTCTGCCACCTTCCTCAACTTTGTCGTCGCCCGCATCCTGGCCCGGGCAGGCGAACGCCTCAATTCGATCGCACTGCGGGCCGACTCCCGCCATCTCATGACCGACGTATGGACCTCCGTCGGGGTGATCTCGGGAGTGGCGCTGGTGGCGCTCACCGGCTGGCTGGTGCTCGATCCGCTGATCGCGCTGGCGGTGGGCCTGCACATCGCCTGGGAGGCCAAGGCTCTGCTGAAGGAGTCCGTGGACGGCCTGATGGACCTTAGCCTGGACCCGCTGGCGCTGAGCCGGGCCGAAACCGTGCTGAGCGGCTTCCGGGCGCGGGGGGTCGATTTCGATCACCTGCGCACCCGCCGTGCTGGTGCCTCGTCCTTTCTCCAGGTGGTGGTGCTCGTGCCCGGCGACTGGACGGTGCGCCGTGGGCATGATCTGCTCGACGAGGTCGAGCAGGCGCTCGAGGAGGCGCTCCCGGGCACCGAGGTGACGACCCACCTGGAGCCCCTGCCCTGAACAGGACCGAGCCCTTTGCTAAAATGCGGCGCTTATTGCCTGACTGTTTGTTCTGTCTTCCCGGTTTCTCCCGATGATCTTCGTCCTGTCACCCGCCAAGGCCCTCGACTACACGTCGCCCCTCACAACTCCCCGTTTCACCGAGCCCGATTATCTCGACGAAGCGGCCGAACTCATTGCCGGGCTGCGTCAGCTGTCCCACGCCGAAGTCGCGGGCCTGATGGACCTCTCCGACACCCTGGCCGCCCTCAACGTGGCGCGCTATGGCGAATGGTCGAGGCCCTTCACGCCGGCCAACGCCCGCCCTGCGGTGCTGGCCTTCAACGGCGACGTGTATGACGGCCTCGACGCACGGAGTCTCTCCGAGGCCGACCTGGACTACGCGCAACAGCATCTGCGCATCCTGTCCGGCCTGTATGGCCTGCTCAAGCCCCTCGACCTGATGCAGGCCTACCGCCTGGAGATGGGCACCCGCTTCGCCAACCAGCGGGGTAAGGACTTGTACGCCTTCTGGGGGATGACCCAGACCGACGCGCTCAACCGGCTGCTGGCCGGGGAGGAGGCGGCGGGCCGTGAGGCCGTGCTGGTGAACCTGGCATCCGAGGAGTACTTCAAGTCGGTCAAGCCGGCCAAGCTCAAGGGGCGCCTGCTCAACATCGGCTTCGAGGACTGGAAGGGCGGTCGATACAAGATCATCAGTTTCTACGCCAAGCGGGCCCGCGGCCTGATGGCCCGCCATGCCATTGACCGGCGGATCGAGCGCGTGGAGCAGCTCCAGGGCTTTGACCTCGACGGCTATGCCTTTGCCGCCGAGGCATCGGACGACAGCCGCTGGATCTTCCGGCGCCGGGAGGGCTGAGGCGATGGCCCATCCGGACAAAGTGGCGGCCCTCGGCCGCATGAAGGCGATCGCGACCGGTCTGGCGGTTGCGGTCGGCCTGCTGTGGGTGCTCGCCCGGCACCAGGGCTGGCCGTGGCTGGCCGCCTTTGCCGAGGCGGCCCTGGTGGGGGCCCTGGCCGACTGGTTCGCCGTGGTGGCGCTGTTCCGCCATCCCCTTGGCCTGCCGATTCCCCACACCGCCATCCTGCCCCGCAACAAGGCGCGCATCGCAGACAATCTGGCAGAGTTCATCCGCGACAAGTTTCTGGATACCAGTGCGCTGGTGGCGCGCCTGCGGGCGGTGGATCCCGCCCGTCACCTGGCCGGCTGGCTGGCCAGGCCCGAGAACGCCGGGCTGCTGGCGGGGCGCCTGGTGGTGGTGCTGGCCGAGTCGGTGGACTTCATGGAGGACCCGCGGGTCCGGCGCCTGTTCCTGCACGCCCTGCGCCGCCGTGCCGGTGCGCTGGACCTCTCCGACAGCATGGGACAGGTGCTGGACACGCTGAAGGATCAGGGCCGTCACCAGGCGCTCTTCGACGAAGGTCTGCGCCGCCTGTCCCACTGGCTGGACGAGCCCTCGGTCCGCCAGGGGTTTGCCGGCATGGTGGTGGATGTGGCCAGCCGTGAGTACCCGAAGGTGGTGGCGATGCTCGGACTGGTCGGCATGAACGCTGAAGAACTGGGCGAGCGGGTGTCCACCGGTCTGATCGGCGCCGTGCATGGGATGCTCGACGAGATCGCCCAGGACCCCGAGCATCCGCGCCGGCAGGCGGTGGACGAGTTGCTTGCGCGTTACATCGAGCGCCTGGGGCAGGATGAAGCCTTCAGAAGCCGGGTTGACCAGGCCAAGCGGGATTTCCTGGCCCAGCCGGGTATCGAGGACTACCTGCGCGGCCTGTGGAATGATCTGCGCGACTGGCTGGCCCGCGACATGGGGCGTCCTGAGTCCCGGGTGCGGCGCAAACTGGCTGCCGCGGCGGCGGCCCTCGGGGCGAGCCTGGCCGACAACCCGGCCCTGCGCGAATCCCTCAACGAGCACATCGAGCGCACCGTCGAAGCCCTGGCCCCGGAACTGCGTGCCGGCCTGGCCCAGCATATTGCCGGGACCGTCCGCTCCTGGAACGACGATGACCTCGTCCGCGAGATCGAGGTCAGCCTGGGCCGCGACCTGCAGTTCATCCGCCTGAACGGCGCCTTCGTCGGTGGCGGCATCGGCCTGGCCCTGCATGCCCTGACCCAACTCTTTCCGTGAGCCTTCGATGACACTCCGCATCAGCAGCAATTTCGACTCCGGCGCCATCGAGGTGCTGTCCCTCGAACAGGCTGGCGATATCCGGCTGCGCCTGCGCGCGGACCAGGGGATTGCCGGGGATGGGGGCTTTCGCCAGTGGTTCCATTTCCGCCTGCACGGGGCGGCCGGCCAGGCGGTCCGCCTGGTCTTCGAGAACGCCGCCGATGCCGCCTACCCGGATGGCTGGCCCGACTACCGCTGCGTGGCCTCCTACGATCGCCGCACCTGGTTTCGCATCCGCAGCACGCGCTACGAGAACGGGCAACTGATCGTCGAGCACACGCCGGAGCGCAACAGCATCTACTACGCCTATTTCGAGCCGTATTCCCACGAGCGACATCTCGACCTGCTGGGCAAGGTGGAGATGTCGCCCTTCGCCTCGGTGAGCAACCTGGGTGCCACGGTGGACGGCCGCGACCTAGACCTGGTCACCGTCGGCCGCGCGGCACCGGGCAAGCTGCCCGTGTGGATCATCGCCCGCCAGCATCCCGGCGAGAGCATGGCGGAGTGGTTCGTCGAGGGGCTGCTCGAGCGTCTCCTCGACGGTGCCGACCCGGTGGCCCGGCGCATCCGCGAGAAGGCGGTGCTCTACGTGGTGCCCAACATGAACCCGGACGGCGCCGCCCGCGGCAACCTGCGCACCAATGCGGCGGGGGCCAACCTGAACCGGGAGTGGCGCGAGCCGGACCCGCTGCGCAGCCCCGAGGTCATGCTGGTGCGGCAGGCGATGGAGGCCAGTGGCGTCGACCTGTTCCTCGACATCCATGGGGACGAGGCCTTGCCCTATGTATTCTTCTCCACCGCCGAGGAGGTGCCGGGCTTCAGCGACGCCCAGCGGGTGCGCCAGGCCCGCTTCGTGGACGCCTTCAAGGCCGCCAGCCCTGACTTCCAGACGGAGCATGGCTATCTCTCCGGCCGCTTCCGTGACGAGCTGCTGACCCTGGCCTCCAAGTGGGTGGCCCACCGCTTCGGCTGCGTCTCGCTGACCCTGGAAATGCCTTTCAAGGACAACGCCAACCTGCCCGACGGGCTGTACGGCTGGAACGGCGAGCGTAGCAGGCATCTCGGCGCGGCCATGCTGAACCCCATCCTCAGGCACCTGGACGTCTGATTGCGTCCTGCCTGGCCTAAAGATCACGGCGGGTGTTCCGATACTTGAAGCGTTGTTCTGCTGCGGTGCCTGTAATGGATCGCCGGGGGCCACTTGCCAGGCCATGGCAGAGGCCGGTTCCCGGCACCTTTCGGGGTGGTGTCAGAAAGCTGAAAAAAATTTGGAAATCGTGTCATCCGGATTGTGGATGTCGGCGTTAAGGAAGAACAGGCGAGAGATCGCCGGTTTTCACAGGAGAAGTCGATGGGCAGTTATTGCAACGAGTCCTACGCAGAGTTTCTGGATTCCCTCAAGGCCGCGGGTGTCGTGATCCGCAACGAAAACGAAGTTCGGGAACGTCTGGCCGAGTCCCAGCGCTGGCGTAGTGCCTTCATGACCCTGGCTGCCAATGGCCGCCTGCTCGGCATCGAGTTCAGCGTCGCCGGCCAGGGTGGTGATCCCCGCGCAGTGCAGCGCGTGATGGCCGAACATGCCTTCCCCGCCGAGAAGGAAGCCGCCTTCATCGCACAATTGACCGCCGATCGCTGATTCGATCTGCCGTCCGCCGGTATCGCCCGGTGATGAGTAAAACGTTGAGCCCTCTCTTCAACTGAAGGAGGGCTTTGTTTTGGGCGGCGCCCCCGGGGCGCCGTCCAGGATGCCGGAGCGCAGGTCTCAGCCCGGCGGCAGGCGGCGCAGCAGCGCTTCGCCCATGCGGATCCCTCGTCCCGTTTCAATTTCCTGGCACAGCCCGTAGCCTTCCGGAACGAAGGCGATGATCGTCGAGCCGTGCTCGAACCAGCCCATCTCCTCGCCCTTGCGGAAGCCCGCCCGGGTGGGGATCTCGTTGGGGCCCCGGTAGCGCAGGTGCAGCAGCACATCCAGCCAGTGCAGGCGGATGCTGGCGACCAGGATGGCCGCTACTGGCACCAGGGTCAGCAGCGCCCCGTCGGCGTTCAGCCGGCTGCGGATCACCGCCCGCTCGTTCTTGCAGTAGAGTCCTTCGACCCGCTTGAGGGCGGGCGGATTGACATTCCACACGTCGCCCGAGATGTAGGTCACATGTTCCACCTGCAGGTCGGCAGGCGCGTGGAAGCGGTGATACATGCTCGACTTCAGGCGCAGGGTCACGTAGCTGCCCTTGCGGTAGTGGGCCACCAGATCCTCGTCACCCAGCAGATCGAGTAGCGGATAGGGCGCCCCTTTGGCCTGCAGCACCGTGGTGCCGTCGATGGGGCCGCAGGCCCCGATGATGGCGTCGCAGGGGCTGGCCAGGATGTCCGGCGCGGCATTGATCGGGCGCGCGCCTTCCTTCAACTCCCGTGTAAAGCAGGCGTGCATGCTGCGGAACTCCTGCTGCCTGGCTTCGCTCAGGTCCAGGTCGGCAAAGCGCCGCCACACGGCGATCGACAGCCGCGCCACAAGGGGCTGCTCGATCTTGCTGAACCAGCCCATGAAGCGGGTCAGCAGGGCACGGGGCAGACGGTTGGTGAGCAGGAAATTCAGGTCTTCCTGGTCGAGCAGGCGGGACATCAGGCGGCGGGAGGAGGGCGTGTCTTTCATGGCGTTGTAACCGGGCTCGGTTAAATCAGTCATCTTTCAGTTGTGGAGAGCACAGGCGTGGAAGATGCATGGATGTTGGCCGGACTGGGCGTGATGGCCTTGCCCGGCCTGGTGTTGAAGGTAAAGCGCCGGCTTGAGCTGTCGAAGGGCAAGCACCCTTCGTTGGCCGGCCATTCGAAGATGTCTCGCCGGGTGGCAAGGCTGCTGCCCTTCTATGAATACGACGAGGGGACTTTCTTTCGCTCCGACGATGCCCCGTCCGAGGTGGCGGCACGCCGCCGGGCGGGTTTTTTCCGCCTCGCCGATGCTTACCGCGAGCGTTTCCCGCTCAGCGCTGCGCAGACTGCGGCCGTCCGCGACGGCGTGTCCGACCTGCAATTCACCGGGGCCTACCGGGTGCCATTCCAGTACAGCCGCCTGGTGCGCAGCCACCTGCAGGGCGGATCCTTCGTGGCGGCCTCGCAGGGGGTGAGCGTGACCGACCTGGATGGCAACGTGTTCTACGACCTGACCGGTTCCTACGGCGTCAATGTCTTCGGCTACGACTTCTACAAGTCGTGCATGGCCCGGGGCAGCGCCCGCGTGGAGGCGCTGGGCCCGGTGCTGGGTGCCTACCATCCGCTGCTGGCCTACAACGTGAAGCGGCTGCAGGCCATCTCGGGGCTGGACGAAGTCTCTTTCCACATGTCCGGCACCGAGGCGGTGATGCAGGCGGTGCGCCTGGCCCGCTACCACACCCGGCGCACCCATCTGGTCCGCTTCTGCGGCGCCTACCACGGCTGGTGGGGCGACGTGCAGCCCGGGGTCGGCAACCCGGTGGCGGCCGAGCAGACCTATACCCTGAAGGACATGCACCCGGATGCGCTGCGGGTGCTGCGCCGTCGCAAGGACATTGCCTGCGTGCTGATCAACCCGCTGCAGGCCCTGCATCCCAACGGCTCGGCGCCGGGGGATTCGTCGCTGGTGGACAGCAGCCGTCGCGCCGCTTTCGACCGGGTGGCCTACACGGCCTGGCTGAAGGCCGTGCGCGAGGTGTGCACCGAGAGGGGTATTCCGCTGATCTTCGACGAAGTCTTCGTGGGCTTCCGGCTCGCCCCGGGAGGTGCCCAGGAGTACTTCGGGGTCAAGGCCGACATGGTGACCTATGGCAAGACCCTCGGCGGCGGCCTGCCGGTGGGCGTGGTGTGCGGCCGCGCCGACCTGATGCGCCGTTACCGGGACGACCGGCCGGCGGACATCTGCTTTGCGCGCGGTACCTTCAACTCCCATCCCCACGTGATGGGCGCCATGGCGGAATTCCTCGAGCGCCTGGAGACGCCGGGTGTGCAGGCCATGTACGAGGGCCTCGACGATATCTGGAACGGCCGCGCGGCGCGCCTCAATGCGCGCCTGGCGGCGGAGAGGCTGCCGGTGCAGGTGGCCAACCTGTCGACGATCTGGACGGTATCGTACACCTGCCCCAGCCGTTACAACTGGATGCTGCAGTATTACCTGCGCCTCGAGGGGCTGGCCCTCAGCTGGGTGGGGACAGGTCGTTTCATCTTCAGCCTCAACTACGGCGATGCGGATTTCGAGGCGGTGGCCGACCGTTTCGTGGCGGCCGCCCGCCAGATGGAGCAGGACGGCTGGTGGTGGCACGACGGCCGGTTGACCGACAAGGGCATCCGCCGGCGGATTCTCAAGGAGATGGTGCGCCATCGCTTTTCCGGGAAGTAGACGTGAAAACGCCGCTCCGCCCCGGCCGGGGCTGGAGCGGCGGATGAGCGCTCAGACGGCCTGGCGGGCGCGCAGGTCGCGCAGCAGGAGCAGCGGCGCTTTGTGGTACAGCTTGATGTCGTGGTACGGGTCGGTGAGGATCTTGCTGAGCCACACCAGACCGGTCTGCACGTCACGGATGAAGAACAGGTGCACCGTGCGGAAGAGCAGGCCGGCAACGCCCAGCGCCAGCCACAGGATGCCCAGGTGGTCGATGAAGCCGCCGATCTCGCTGTGGGCCTCGAACAGCCCGAAGAAAGCCGGGTTGATCCACAAGGCCACCGGGATGAAAGCCCAGATGCTCAGCAGCACCACCTTGCGCTTCAGGTTGTAGCCGACCTTGACGGCCTCCTTGTATTCGTTGCTGACCTGGTTCTCCTCGTCGAACCCCAGCGGCTCAAAGAAGAAATGGCCGGACTGGCGGGTCACCATCGAGACCAGCCAGCCGATCAGGGCCGCCTTGACCGGTTCAACAAAGACCAGCGAATAGGCAATGAGGAAACTCACCGCGCTGATGAAGTGCAGGGTCTGGTTGACCCGGCTGTGGTGGTAGAAGCGGTGGTCGTCCCAGCGCTGGAGCTCCAGCGCACGCAGAAAATCCTTCATGAAGTCTCCTCGAGTCGGCGAAATGGCCTTCAAGGCAAGACTAAGAAGCCTGCGTTACCGGGCGGCTGCGGAAATGTTAAGGCGCCGTGATGTCCTGCTCCGAGCGGGGGCCGGCGGCGGCGCAGCAGCCCCTCTTGCTGGCGGATTGCAGGCTCCGGGTAGAATGCCGGCCTGATATCCGGAGCCGCGGGAGGGGGGATGAGGGGAATGAGCGGGTCGCGTCGCGTCGTGGTCATCCTGTTGCTGGTGGTGGGCCTCGCTTTCCTGATGCATGGCCAGCCGGATACCCGTCCCTGGATTCCCCGCCTGCTGCTGGGGGCGAGCGTCTTGATCCTGTTCGGCTTGATCTGGCGCAGCCGACGCCAGGGGGCCAGGGCCCGCTTCCTGGCCCGGTTCCGCTTCCCGTCGGGCCTGGCGCGCAAGGTGAGGGAGCGCTATCCCCATCTGAGCGAGGCCCAGGCAGAGATGGTCGTCAGGGAGCTGCGCAACTTCTTCCGGGTCGCCCTGGCGGCGCGGGGCCGCATGGTGTCGATGCCGAGCCAGGCGGTGGATGTGGCCTGGCACGAGTTCATCCTGTTCACCAAGGGTTACCGGCTGTTCTGCCGGCAGGGCCTGGGGCGCTTCCTGGATCATACGCCGGCCGAATACATGGCCACGCCGCAGGTGGCGCAGCGCGGCCTGCGCCGTACCTGGCTGCAGGCCTGCCGCCTGGAGGGGATCGATCCGCGCAAGCCGGCGCGCCTGCCCATGCTGTTCGCCCTCGATGGCCTGCTGCTGATCCCGGATGGCTTCCGCTACGCCCTGAACTGCATGGGGCCGGATGGCACGCGCTCGGGCGATGCCTATTGCGCCACCGACATCGGTTGCGGCGGTTCAGGCGGTGGCTGCATGGGTGATTCCGACGGCGGCGGAGAGAGTGGAGATGGCGGCGGAGGCGATGGAGGCGGGGACGGGGGTAGCGGCTGCGG
>WBTZ01000147.1 GCA_009026175.1 Zoogloea sp.
GCCCTGGAATGCGTTGCCAGGAAAGGATGATCCGGGGAACTGGGTGCCGGGCAGGACGCGCCGGGCGCCGTCGTAACGGGCTGCCCAGTAGCTCAGGCGCATGTCTTCGACACGCACCACGCCACCGGTGGACGGCGCATGCACGAACTGGTTGTCACCCAGGTAGATCCCCACGTGGGAGAAGGCGCGTCGCATGGTGTTGAAGAACACCAGGTCACCGGGCTTCAGCTCGGCGATGGTGACCTTCTCACCCATCTGGGACATTTCGCTGGCGGTACGGGGCATGCCGAAACCGAGGGCGTCGGCGAAGACCTTGCCGACGAAGCCGCTGCAGTCGAACCCTGTCAACGGGCTGGTGCCACCGAGGCGGTAAGGTACGCCCAGCAGGTTGAGGCTGCGGTCCACGAGTGAACGGACGGACTCCGTGTAGCGCTCGAACATGGACGGCTGGGGCGTAGGCTCATCTCCCCGAACCTGGGGGAGCTCCGCTGCGAATGCCGCGCCGGAGCACGCGATCGCTACAAAAAAGCCGAGTATCGTCTTCTTGATAGGCATCCCGCCAATATATACGGCACCGAAACCGGTGTAAAGAATTTCGACAACATAATCAATGCTGTCTTGCAGCATGTGAGTTCTGCCACGGACGCCACGCCAGGTGGTCGCTAGGATGCACCTGCACTGGTCGCGAGCGAAGAGGTCGGGAAGGCCGCGCGGGAGACGGATTGAACCGGTCAGTACGTCTCCATCAAAGGGCCCTTCGGCTTTCTGCGACGGAGCGCTCGTGCCAGTCGCACCAATTTCTGTTCCTCCCTGCGCGGTGCTCAGCCGAACAGGTTGAGGATGCCGTCCAGGCCGCTGTGGTTGAGCGAGTAAGTGGCTTTCTCGCGCACCACCGGCTTGGCGTGGTAGGCAATGCCGACGCCGGCTGCGGCCAGCATGGGCAGGTCGTTGGCGCCATCGCCGGCCGCGATCACGGTTTCGGCGGCGAAGCCGTGATGTTTGCGTACGACCTGCAGGGTGTGGCGTTTGGCCTCGCCATCGATCACATCACCCTTGACCTTGCCGGTGAGCTTGCCGGCCCTGACCTCGAGCTGGTTGGCCACCGCGTAGTCGAAGCCGAGCTGCTTTTGCAGGCGGTCGGTGAAGTAGGTGAAGCCACCTGAAACCAGCACCGTGACGATGCCGGCCTGCTTGAGGCCGGCGATCAGCTTCTCCGCTCCCGGGTTGAGCTGCAGCCGCTCGTTGAAGACCCGCGCGAGCGCGTCCTCCGGGAGCCCTTCGAGCAGGGCGACCCGGCGCGTCAGGGATTCCCGGAAATCGAGTTCGCCCCGCATCGCCGCTTCGGTGATGGCTGCCACTTCGGTCTTGAGGCCCTGCATGTCGGCGATCTCGTCGATGCACTCGATGGTGATGAGGGTCGAGTCCATGTCGGTGACGAAAAGCCGGAAGTCCTTCAGGCGGCGGTCTTCCGGGACGAAGGCAAAGTCCAGCTGGCGCTCGTCGCAGTAAGCGGCCAGCCCCTCGTGGGGCCGGGCGCCGAGCAGCCGGAAGGCGTTGGGGCCGATCCGGCCGAGGCCCTCCGAGCCGGTGAGTGCAGCAAGATCTTTCAGGGCGCGGGTTTCGACCTTGGGGCCCTGGACTACCAGGTTCATCAGGCAGCGCTCCGCTTCGGCAGGATGTCGCGCAGGATGTCGCGGGTGCCGCGGATCATGGTCTCGGTGGTGCTCCAGTCCACGCAGGCGTCGGTCACCGAGCAGCCGTAGCGGAGCTGCGAGAGATCGGCGGGGATGGGCTGGTTGCCGGCTTCGATGTGGCTTTCGATCATCAGTCCGACGATGGACTGGTTGCCCTCGCGGATCTGGTGGGCCACGTCGCGCATCACCAGGGGCTGGTAGTCCGGGTTCTTCCAGGAGTTGGCGTGGGAGCAGTCGATCACGATGTTGGCGGGCAGCTTGGCCTTCTGCAGCGCCTTCTCGGCCAGGGAGACCGACACCGTGTCGTAGTTGGGGCGGCCGCCGCCACCGCGCAGCACCACGTGCCCGTAGCCATTGCCGCGGGTGCGGATGACGGAGGACTGGCCCTGGCCGTTGATGCCCAGGAAGCTGTGGGGGTGGGAGGCGGACAGAATGCCGTTGACGGCCGCGTCGAGGGAGCCGTCGGTGCCGTTCTTGAAGCCGACCGGGGTGGACAGGCCGGAGGCCATCTCACGGTGGGTCTGGGATTCGGAGGTGCGGGCGCCGATGGCGGTCCAGGCGATCAGGTCGCCGTAGTACTGGGGCGCGATGGGGTCGAGGGCTTCGGTGCCGGTGGGCAGGCCGACCTCGTTCACGTCGCGCAGGAACTGGCGGGCCTTCTGCATGCCTTCGTCGATGCGGAAGGAGTCGTCCATGTAGGGGTCGTTGATGTAGCCCTTCCAGCCGGTGGATGTGCGCGGCTTCTCGAAGTACACGCGCATGACCAGCACCAGGGTGTCGGAGACCTCATCGGCCAGGGCCTTGAGGCGGCGGGCATAGTCGATGCCGGCGACCGGGTCGTGGATGGAGCAGGGACCGACGACCACGAAGATGCGCGGGTCCTTGCGGTCGAGGATGTCCTGGAGGGTGCGGCGGCCTTCGGTGACGACCTGGGCGGCCCTGTCGGAGAGCGGCAGGGTGGCCGTGATCTCGTCCGGTGAGGGCATCCGGTCGAAGGCCGCGATATTCAGGTTTTCTGTCTTGGAGAAGGGCATGGCGGACTCGCTGGTTCAGTAGCGTAATCCGGCATTTTACCTCGAAGTGTGCGACCTGATCGCGTGTCGCGCCAGTCCGAGCACGGAAGTCAGCTGGCAATCCACGAAGTCGGGCTGGCGCAGGCTGCGGCTGATCCATACCGTGCGCATGCCGAGCCGCTTGGCGGTGCGCAGGTTCTCGGCGCTGTCCTCGACCATGATGCAGTGCCGTGGGTTGATCCGGTGGTCGCGGATCAGGTGCTGGAAGCCGGCAAGCTTGGGCTTGGGGTGGAAGCGCATGCGCTCGACCGAGTAGACGTCGGCAAACAGCTGCCGGATGCCCATCTCGGCGAGGACGGCCTCGGCGTAGTGCTGCGGACCGTTGGAGAAAATGATCTTCCTGCCCGGCAGGCGGCGCAGCAGATGGCGTACCGCGGTGTTGAAGACGACCAAGCGCGACAGGTCGGGGAACTGGTGGGTGTCGTGCAGGAAATGCTCCGGATCGGTGCCGTGGTGGCGCATCAGGCCGGTGAGGGTGGCGCCGTAGCGCCTCCAGTAGTCCATCCGCAGCCGGTTGGCGTCCCGCTCGTCGAGTTGCAGATGACGCATCAGGTAGGCCGTCATGCTCCGGTTGATGTGCGGGAAGATGTGCGGATTGGCGTTGTGGAGGGTGTTGTCGAGGTCGAAGAGCCAGATGGGCTGCATGGGCTCAGGCCGGCTTGCGCTGGAACTGGATGACCGAGCGGCCGTCTTCGGCGACCTTGGGGGCGGCCTTCCAGGCGTGGCCGTAGACCACCTCCACGGTGGCCGGCAGGCGCCCGTCACGGCGCAGGGCTTCGTAGGCGGCCCGCAGCTGTGTCCAGTGGGATTTGCCGGTGAGTCCGCGGGGGCGCGTTGCGGCGGCGTTGTTGCAGCCGCTGGCGCGGAGGTCGCGGAACAGGTCGTCGAGCCGGGTGTAGGTCACGGTGATCATCTCCATGTCCATCACCGGGTCGGAGAAGCCGGCGCCGATCAGGGCGTCACCCAGATCATGCATGTCGATGAAGCGGTGCAGGTGCTCGTGCTGCGAGGGCGGCAGCGCAGCGCGGAGCTCCTTGAGGGTGTCGGGGCCGAGGGTCGAGAACATCAGCAGGCCGCCGACTTCCAGTACCCGGTGAAGCTCCTTGAGGGCTGGCAGCGGGTCGTGCAGCCAGTTCAGCATCAGGTTGGACCAGGCCAGGGAGATGCTGCCGCGGGCGAGGGGCAGGGCGGTGGCGTCGGCACAGATGAAGTCGGGGTCGGCCGGCTTGCCAAGGCGCATCAGGCGCTTGAGCAGTCCCCGCTCGCCGCGGGCCTGGGCCAGCATGGCCGGAGCAGCGTCGACGGCGACGCGGGAGATCCCCGGGTAGCGTTCGCCGAGGGTGGGCAGATCGGCACCCGGGCCGCATCCCAGGTCGAGGATGCTGCGGGGGTCGATGCGGATGTATTCGAGGCGCTCGCCCATGCGCCGGGAGACTTCCCGGGCCAGGGCGTCAACGGTGGCATAGCCGGCCGCGGCGCGCCCGGCCCGGCGGCGCACGAGCCGCGGGTCGAGCTGGAAGTCCGGCATGCTCATCGAATGCGCTGCGCCTTAGACGGACTTGAGGCCCAGGCGGGCGAAGAGCCTGTCGTCGGCGTCGGCGTCGGGGTTGTCGGTGGTGAGCAGGCGCTCGCCGTAGAAGATCGAGTTGGCGCCCGCCATGAAGCACAGGGCCTGGGTGCCGTCACCAAGCTCCTGGCGGCCGGCGGACAGGCGCACGTAGCTCTTGGGCATGGTGATGCGGGCGGCGGCGATCACGCGCACGAAATCGAAGGGGTCGATCGCTTCGTTCTGGCCCAGCGGCGTGCCCTCGACCTGCACCAGGTTGTTGATGGGCACGGAATCCGGCGGCGGATTCATGTTGGCCAGCTCGGCGATCAGGGCGGCACGGCTCTTCTTGGTCTCGCCAAGGCCGACGATGCCGCCGCAGCACACGTTGATGCCGGCGTCACGCACCTTCTCGAGGGTGTCGAGGCGGTCCTGCAGCGTGTGGGTGGTGATGATCTGGCCGTAGAACTCGGGCGAGGTATCGATGTTGTGGTTGTAGTAGTCGAGGCCGGCGTCCTTGAGCTGTTCGGCCTGGCCGTCCCGCAGCATGCCCAGGGTGACGCAGGTCTCGAGGCCCAGCTTCTTGACCTCGCGCACCATGTCGAGCACGGGGGCCAGATCCTTCTCCTTGGGGCCGCGCCAGGCGGCGCCCATGCAGAAGCGCGAGGCGCCCTTGGCCTTGGCGGCGCGGGCGTTGTCGAGCACCTCGGTCAGCGGAAGCAGGGCTTCCTTCTCGAGGCCGGTGTCATAGCGGGACGACTGGGAACAGTAGCCGCAGTCTTCGGAACAGCCGCCGGTCTTGATGGACAGGAGGGTGGAGCGCTGGACGGCGTTGGGGTCAAAGTTCTCCCGGTGCACCTGCTGGGCGCGGAACAGGAGATCATTGAAGGGCAGGGCAAACAAGGCCTCGACTTCGGCGACGCTCCAGCGCTTGCGGGCGGGGACGTTGGCGGTGGAGGGGCTCTCTGCCTGGGCGACGGTTGCGGTCATGGTCTTGCACCCTTATTGTGGCTGTAATTATAAATTACGAAGCCTTTTAGTTTCCCTGAAGGGGTCCGGAGTTGTCAAATCATGCGCTTGGGCAGCGTGGTGTGCTGGGTGCCGCGCTGCGTCTCATGCTGCCACAGCAGTGCTTTGCCTGCGGTGCGGGGAGTGGCGATGGCGTGCTGTGTCAGGCCTGTCTGGACAGCCTGCCGGGAGCCGGGATGGAGCGCTGTCCGGTCTGTGCGCTGCCGGCCCCCGGGGCGCAGACCTGCGGGGCCTGCCTGGCCCGGGTGCCGCCCTATGAGGCAACCCTGGCGTCCCTCGATTATGCCTTCCCGGTGGACCGCATCGTCCACGCGCTGAAGTACGTACACCGGCTTGCGGTGGTCCGCCTGTTCATCGACCTCCTGGCCCGGCAGCCGGTTCCCGAGGCAGACCTGGTGGTGCCGATGCCCCTGCACGAGGCCCGTCTGCGCCAGCGGGGCTTCAATCAGGCGGCCGAGCTGGCCAGGCCGCTGGCGCGCCACTGGGGTTTGCCGGTGTTGCTGGACGGGGTGGTGCGGGACCTGGATACGCGCCCTCAGGCCGGTTTGCCCTGGGGCGAGCGGGTGGCCAGCATGCGTGGGGCGTTCCGGGTGAGGCGGCCTCTCGAGGGGCTGCGCATCGTGGTGCTTGATGATGTGATGACGACCGGGGCGACCCTGGCCGAACTGGCGCTGAGCCTGAAGGCGGCGGGGGCGGCCCGGGTGGAGAACCGGGTCGTGGCGCGCACGCCGCCGCCGGCTTGATGGAAGGCTGTCCGCCGGGCACAATCCGCGCCCATGTTCCATGTCGTCCTGCATCAGCCGGAGATCCCTCCCAATACCGGCAACATCATGCGCATGTGCGCCAATTCCGGAGCGCGCCTGCATCTCGTCCAGCCCCTGGGCTTCACTCTCGAGGAAAAACAGCTCATCCGGGCTGGCCTGGATTACCGGGACATGGCGGTGGTGACCGTGCACGCGGACTGGGCCACATGCCGCGAGGCCCTGGCAGGCCGCCGCATGTTCGCGCTGACCTCCCATGGCGGGCGGAGCTACGCGGAGGTGGCGTTTGAAGCGGGCGATGTGTTCGTCTTCGGGTCCGAGTCCTGTGGCTTGCCCGAGGCCTTGCACCAGGAGTTCGGCAATGATCGCCGCCTGCGCATCCCGATGCAGCCTGGCAACCGCAGCCTGAATCTCTCCAATGCCGCCGCGGTGGTGGTCTACGAGGCCTGGCGCCAGCACGGCTTTGCCGGTGGCGCCTGACTCAGCGTAACAGCGTCAGCGCCCGGTGATCGGGGCGTCCGCCGGGCAGGGGCTTATTCCTGCTTCGGATCCCGGGCCAGCAGTTGTTCCACCGCATCCCGCGCTGACAGGGTGCCGGCCAGTACGCCGGCAACAGCCAGTGTGATGGGCATGTCCACCCCCAGGCGGGTGGACAGGGCGGCGACTTCCCGGGCGGTGCTGACGCCTTCGGCCACATGTCCGAGGGCCTGCAGGATGTCCGGCAGGGTTTTTCCTTCTGCCAGCATCAGGCCGACCCGGCGATTGCGGGAGAGGTCTCCGGTGCAGGTGAGGACCAGATCGCCGAGGCCGGCGAGGCCCATGAAGGTGTCCCGGCGGGCGCCGAGGGCGATGCCCAGGCGGGTGATCTCGGCGAGCCCGCGGGTGATCAGGGCCGCCCGCGCGTTGAGGCCGAAGCCCATGCCGTCGGCCACGCCGGCGGCGATCGCCATGACGTTCTTGACGGCACCTCCCACCTCGGCGCCGACCAGGTCGTCGTTGGCATAGAGGCGCAGGCGGTTGTTGTGGAGCGCCTGTACCCAGTGACGGGCGAATTCGATGTTGCTTGCCGCCAGGGTGATGGCGGCCGGCAGGCCCTGGGCCACCTCGGCGGCAAAACTGGGGCCGCTCAGCACGCCACAGGGTGCGTCGGCGCCCAGTTCTTCGGCGACGATCTGGTGCGGCAGCTTGGTGGTCCCGGCTTCCAGGCCCTTGCAGGCCCACAGCAAGGGCGTGCCCGGGGCGGCCAGGCGCAGGGCACGCGCGGTGTCGCGCAGGCCGGCCAGCGGGGTGACGACCAGATGCAGGTCGGCCTCGGCGGCTTCGGCCAGGTCGTGGGTGAAGCGCATCGTCTCCGCGAGACGGATGCCCGGCAGGTAGCGGCGGTTCTCGCCGTCCTTCCGCAGGGCCTCGATCTCGGAGGCCTCGCGGCTCCACAGGGTGATGGCGTGGTTGCGGCTGAAGGCGATGGCCAGCGCCGTGCCCCAGGCGCCTGCGCCGAATACGGCAATACGCATGGCGTTAGAGCCCCCAGACCTGATTGACGCGGATGAATCCGGTGGTGCCATCCCGGTGCTTGACCTTGACCCAGCCATCCGTCGGCTTGTCGGCGAGTTCGAGCACCACATCCTTGATGGCCTCGAAGGCCAACGGCGATGCGGCATCGGGTTTCTGGCGGATCTCGGCCTTGGGGACGGTGATGATCAGGGTGCGCTTTTCGGAGAGCTGGCGGCGCTCCAGCCAGAGCAGGCTGCCGGCCGGCTCGCGGACCTTGACCCAGCGATCGATGTTCACCACGGTTTCGACCGGGGTGTAGCGCTGGATCACGAAGAGTGGCTTGCCCTGCTTGGACGGCGCGTCGTACAGGATGGCCGGCTCGGCGAGGGAGCGGAAGTCCGAAGCGCCGGCGCCTGCCGCCGCCAAGGCGAGCGGCAGGGTCCACAGCGCCGCGGTGAGAGGGCGGCGCAGGGTCATTACTGGATGGTCGCTTCTGCGCCGGCCTGTTCGGCGGCCTGCTGGCGGTTCTGCTGGAACAGCGCCTCGAAGTTGACCGGGGCCAGGATCACCGGCTGGAAGCCGGCGCGGGCCACGGCGTCGGAGACGGCTTCGCGGGCGTAGGGGAAGAGGATGTTGGCGCAACCGATCATCATGATCGGCTCCAGGTCTTCCTGCGGCACATTGCGGATCTGGAAGATGCCGGCCTGGGCCACTTCAACCAGGAACACGGTCTTCTCGTCGGGCAGCTGGGCGGTGACGGTAACGGTCAGGTTCACTTCGAACACGCCGTCGTCGACCGGGTTGCCCTCGGTGCGCAGTTGCACGTTGATCTGGGGGGTTTCACGCTCCAGGAAGATCTTGGGGGCGTTCGGCACCTCCACGGACAGATCCTTGACGTAGAGCTTTTCGATGGAGAAGACGGGTTGTTGTGCGGTTTCGGACATGGTGGTTTTTCCGTGGATGAAAGGGGGGAGAACTGATCAGACGGCTTCGCCGCGAAGCAGCGGATCGAGCTTTCCTGCATGGTCGAGGGCGAACAGCTCGTCACAGCCGCCCACGTGATAGTCGCCGATGTAGATCTGGGGTACCGTCCGGCGGCCGGTGCGGGCCATCATTTCGTCCCGGCGCTCGGGGTCGGTGTCGATGCGGACCTTCTCGATGTCGGTCACGCCCTTGCGGCGCAGGAGGCCTTCGGCCCGCACGCAGTAGGGGCAGACGGCGGTGGCGTACATGAGGATCTTGGGTTGCATGATGCTCACTTCTTTTTCTTGCTGCGGCTGATCGGCATGCCCGCCTGCTCCCAGGCAGCGATGCCCCCTTCGAGGTCATGCACCTGCGTGAAGCCGGCCTTGCGCAGGATGCCGCAGGCAGTGGCGGAGCGGTTGCCGCTCTGGCAATTGAGGATAACAGGCTTGTCCTTCAGCTTGTCGAGTTCGCCAAGGCGCTTCTCGAGCTCGCCGAGGGGGATGTGCTGGGCGTTCAGAAGATGGCCCGCGGCATATTCGCCGGCATCCCGCACGTCGATGACGACGGCGTCGTCCCGGTTGATGAGCTGGGTGGCCTGGGCCGGGCTGATGCCCCGGCTGCCGCGCACCGATGTGATGACGAGCAGCGTGCCGCTGACGGCTGCAAGGGCAGCCCAATACCAGTTTTGCTGGATGAATTCCACTGAAAAGACTCCGGAGCTTGGTGGGTCAGTCGTCCCGGCAGAATACTTCGCGCATCATGCCGATCAACTGCAGCGTGCGTGGATCGCCGACCCGGTAATACACCCGGTTGGCATCCTTGCGGGTCAGCAGGACTTCCTTGTCGCGCAGGATGGCCAGGTGCTGCGATATGTTGCTTTGGGAGGTGCCGACGGCCTCGACGATGTCCTGCACGCAGACTTCTTCGCTCCCCACCACGCACAGGATCTTGAGGCGCAAGGGATGCGAGATGGCCTTGAGGGCCCGCGCGGCGGTCTCGATGTGCTCCTGCTTGGCGATGAGGTCTACGATGTCGGTCTTCACGAATGGCGTGGGAAAGCTTGGGGCAAAAAGTCTGTGTCGGGTCTTGTCGGAACGAACTGACCAGGTTTTTTATGTATGGCCTGACTGTCCGATGCTGGCATCGGCAGACCTCGTAAAATACCACTTTTCGCGTTGCGGGTGCGCAGCGGCCTCCGCGGGCCTCGCCGTCAGCCCGGCTCTGTCGTCCCCGGCAGGCGAGCTAAGGGCTGGCGGGGGAGTGGGGAGCTTTCCGGTTTATACTTCTCTCCCCATCTGAAAAGCCCGTGGCGGGCGAGAGAAGGTGACCGGAGCCTGCCCTCCGGCATCACGACGGAGACTTTATGCGCAGCAAACTGCAACAGGCCGGCCTGGTCTTCACCGGGCTTTGTGCGGGTGTCCTGATCAGCCTCAATTTTTCGGCCAACGCGGACAAGAACTCCGCGCTCGCACCGCTGCCCGTTGAGGAGCTGCGCAATCTCGCGGATGTCTTCAATGCCATCAAGCAGGGCTACGTCGAGCCCGTGGAGGACAAGAAGCTGATCACCCATGCGATCAGCGGCATGCTGTCCAATCTGGATCCCCATTCGGCCTACCTGGATGCAGAGGCTTTCAAGGAATTGCAGGTCGGCACTCAGGGCGAGTTCGGCGGGCTGGGCATCGAGGTGGGTTCCGAGGACGGCTACGTCAAGGTGATTTCGCCCATCGAGGACACCCCGGCCTTCCGGGCCGGCATCAAGGCCGGTGACCTGATCATCAAGCTCGACGATGTCTCGGTGAAGGGCATGTCCCTCAACGACGCGGTCAAGAAGATGCGCGGCAAGCCCAAGACGTCCATCGTGCTCACCATCGCACGAAAGGGAGAGACCAAGCCCATCACCGTGACGCTGGTGCGGGAGGTCATCAAGGTCCAGAGCGTCAAGTCCAAGATCGTCGAGCCCGGTTACGGTTACGTGCGGGTCGTGCAGTTCCAGGAGCAGACCGCCGCCTCCCTCGTCCAGCACCTCGAGAAGATCGTCAAGCAGGGAGACCTGAAGGGGCTGGTCCTCGATCTGCGCAACGATCCCGGCGGCCTCCTGCACGGCGCGGTGGGTGTGTCGGCGGCATTCCTGCCGCCAAAGGCCCTGGTGGTGTCCACCGACGGCCGCACCGAAGACGCCAAGCGCAAGTACCTGGCGGTGCCGGAAGACTACCTGCGCGGGGTGCGCGACGATTACATGCGCAATGTCCCGGCCTCGATCAAGACGGTGCCGATGGTGGTGCTCGTCAATGGCGGCTCGGCATCTGCGTCGGAGATCGTGGCGGGGGCCTTGCAGGACCACAAGCGCGCCGTGGTGATGGGCACCCAGAGCTTCGGCAAGGGTTCGGTGCAGACCATCATCCCGCTCAACAGCAACTCGGCGATCAAGCTGACCACCGCCCGTTACTTCACGCCCAACGGGCGCTCCATCCAGGCCAAGGGCATCGTGCCCGACATCCTCGTCGAGGAGACGCCGAATGGCGCGTCCCGCGAGCGCCTGCGCGAGGCGGACCTCGAGCGCCACCTGAGCAACGGCAAGGAGCCGGAAGCGCCGCGTGGCGATGCGGCCCCGGTGGCGCCCAGGAAGGATGTGCCACCGAAGGGCAAGGACAGGGAGAAGGACAAAGACAAGGACAAGCCGAAGGACGAGGCCGATGAGTCGAAGCCACCCTTCGAGATTGCTGGCAAGGACGACTATCAACTGGCCCAGGCGGTGAATTTGCTCAAGGGGCTGCAGATCCTCCAGAATAGCGGCAAGTGATTTCGACGGCGGGGGCCCTGAATGCGACGAGAGACTGCCTACAAGCTGGCTGGACGCAGACATGGCAACCCGCAGCACGCCGGCGCCGGTGTCCTCAAGAGCCGGGAGATCCGCTTCAAGCAATGGCCGGCCGACCAGGTGGTGCAGGCTCGGCGCTCCCTGGCCGCGCTGCGCGGGGTGCAGGTGGCGCCGGGGCGGGATCCCCTGAGCCTGATCGTCCATTACAACGTGCTCGACTTCACCCTCGAGCTGCTGGAAGAGGCGCTGGTCACGGCAGGCTTCCAGCTTGAGCGGACCCTGCTGATCCGGCTGCACCGGGCCCTCATCTATTATGTGGAGGACACCCAGGTGCATAACCTGCGGTCTCCGGAGCGCCTGATCAAGCAGTCCCACGAGGTCTATGTCCACGCGTATTCCGCCCATCCCCACGGGGATCACGACGACACGCCGCCGGATCTTCGCGAATACAAGTAGGACTGGCCCCAGTCCATCCTGTCGTCCCTTTTCTCCGGATGCAGAGCTGCATCCTTGATTCTGTCCATCGCCCATGAATGACGATCAGCTGCTGCGCTATTCGCGCCATATCCTGCTTCCCCAGATCGGTATCGAGGGCCAGGATGCCATCGTGAACGCCCGGGTCCTGGTGGTGGGAGCCGGGGGCCTTGGTTCTCCGGCGGCGATGTACCTGGCTGCGGCCGGGGTCGGTACGCTCGTCCTGGCGGATGGCGATACGGTGGATCTGACCAACCTGCAGCGCCAGATCCTGCATAGCCAGGAGGGCGTCGGGCGCCTGAAGGTGGAGTCCGGTCGTGACACGCTGGCCCGCCTCAATCCGGAGGTCAAGGTCGTGCCGCTGGCCTGCCGCCTGGAGGGCGAAGCCCTCGAGGAGGAGGTGGGCCTGGCGGATGTGGTGCTGGATTGCTCCGACAACTTCGTCACCCGCCATGCCATCAACCGGGCGTGCGTCGCCAGGGGCAAGCCCCTGGTTTCCGGTGCGGCCATCCGTTTTGACGGGCAGGTCTCGGTGTTCGACCTGCGCCAGGCCGAGAGCCCTTGCTATCACTGCCTCTTTCCGGAGGGGGAGGATGTCGAGGAGATCCGCTGCGCGGTGATGGGGGTGTTTGCGCCGCTGACCGGCATCGTCGGCGCGGTCCAGGCGGCGGAGGCGCTGAAGTTGCTGGCAGACTGCGGCGAGCCGCTGGTGGGGCGCCTGCTGCTGCTGGATGCGTTGGCCATGGACTGGCGGACGATCCGCCTGGGCCGGGATCCGTCCTGCCAGGTGTGCGCGCAGCGCTGAGGCGTACGCCACCCGGGCAGGCGGCCGCGCAGTGTCAGGC
>WBTZ01000148.1 GCA_009026175.1 Zoogloea sp.
TCGCCACCCTTGCCGCGCTGCTCGCCGGCTGCAACTCGGCAGCCCCCCCGGCCGGCGCCCCCCGCGGGCCGGCCGAAGTCGGCGTGGTGACGCTGCAGGCCAGGCCCCTCAGCCTGAGCACCGAGTTGTCCGGCCGCACCGTCGCCACCGTGGTGGCCGAAGTGCGCCCCCAGGTCGGCGGCATCATCCGCGAGCGCCTGTTTGCCGAAGGCAGCGACGTGAAGGCCGGCCAGTTGCTCTACCGCATCGACCCGGCGCCCTTCCAGGCCAGCCATGACAGCGCCCGCGCCGCCCTGGCCAAGGCCCAGGCCAATCTGGAGACGCTGCGCCCCAAGGCCGCCCGCTACAAGGAGCTGGCCGAGATCAAGGCAGTCTCCCAGCAGGACACCGACGACGCCCTGGCCGCCCTCAAGCAGGCCGAAGCCGAGGTTGCCGCGGCCCGCGCCGCGCTGGACAGCGCCGCCATCAACCTGGCCTACACCCGGGTCACCGCGCCGGTGTCCGGACGTATCGGCAAGTCGGTCGTCACGCCGGGCGCCCTCGTCACCGCCGGCCAGGCCACCGCCCTGGCCACCGTGCAGCAGGTGGATCCGATCTACGTGGACCTGACCCAGTCGAGTGCCGACGCGCTGCGCCTGAAGCGCGCCTTCGAGGCCGGCCAGATCCGCCGCGCCGGCCGCAACCAGGCGGCGGTCAGCCTGACCCTCGAGGACGGCAGCACCTATGCGCGCGAAGGCCGGCTGCAGTTCACCGACATCACGGTCAACGAGGGCACCGGCACCGTCGCCCTGCGGGCCGTCTTCCCCAACCCCTCCGGCGAGCTGCTGCCCGGCATGTATGTGCGTGCGGTGCTGCAGGAGGGCGTCGCCGACAAGGCCGTGCTGGTGCCCCAGCGCGGCGTCTCCCGCAATGTGAAGGGCGAGGCCACCGCGCTGGTGGTGGGCGCCGGCAACAAGGTGGAGCAGCGGGTGCTGGAGGTGGGGCGCCCGGTGGGCGACAGCTGGCTGGTGAAGGCCGGCCTGGCGGAGGGCGACAAGGTCATCGTCGAGGGCAGCCAGAAGGCACGCCCGAACGCCGTGGTGACGCCGGTGGCCGTTGAGGGCAAGGTCGCCGCCACCCCCGCCAAGCCCGCCACCAGCCAGCCGGGAGCCTGATCATGGCCCGCTTCTTCATCGACCGCCCGATTTTTGCCTGGGTCATCGCCATCGTGGTGATGCTGGCCGGCGCGCTCTCCATCGGCCGCCTGTCCCTGGAGCAATATCCCGACATCGCTCCGCCCAAGATCACCATCTCCGCCACCTACACCGGCGCGTCGGCCGAGACCATCGAGAACTCGGTGGTGCAGGTCATCGAGCAGCAGATGAAGGGGCTGGACCACCTGAGCTACATGTCGTCGTCGAGCAGCTCGGCCGGCTCGGCCCAGATCACCCTGACCTTCGAGGCAGGCACCAATCCCGACGTGGCCCAGGTGCAGGTGCAGAACAAGCTCAAGCAGGCCGAGTCGCGCCTGCCGCAGATCGTGCAGAACCTCGGCGTGTCGGTGGCCAAGACCGGCACCGACTTCCTGATGGTGGTGTCCCTGGTGTCGGACGACCCCCGCACCACGGCCATCGACATCGGCGACTACATCGCCACCAGCCTGCTCGATCCGGTGAGCCGGGTCGAGGGGGTGGGTGACGTACAGGCTCTGGGCGCCGGCTACGCCATGCGGATCTGGCTGGACCCGGCCAGGCTGCAGAAGTACGCGCTGATGCCCTCCGATGTGAAGGCGGCCATCCAGGCCCAGAACACCGAAGTGACCGCCGGCCAGATCGGCGGCCTGCCGGCCCGCGGCGGCCAGCAGATCAATGCCACCATCACTGCCCGCAGCAAGCTGCAGACCCCGGAGCAGTTCGGCGCCATCGTGCTGCGCACCACCACCGACGGGGCCGCCGTGCATCTGCGCGACGTGGCCCGCATCGAGCTGGGCGGCGAGAGCTACGACGTCAGCGTGCGCTACAACGGCAAGCCCTCGGCGGCCATCGGCATCAAGCTCGCCGCCGGTGCCAACGCCCTGCAGACGGCCGACCGGGTGCAGGCCAAGCTCGGCGAGCTGTCGCGCTTCTTCCCGGCCGAGATGCAGCTCAAGTCGGTGGTGGCCTACGACACCACGCCCTTCGTGCGGATCTCCATCGAAGAAGTGGTGAAGACGCTGATCGAGGCCATCGTGCTGGTGGTGCTGATCATGTACCTGTTCCTGCAGAACATCCGCGCCACGCTGATCCCGGCGGTGGCCGTGCCGGTGGTGCTGCTGGGCACCTTCGGCGTGCTGGCGGTGTTCGGCTACTCGATCAACACCCTCACCATGTTCGGCATGGTGTTGGCCATCGGCCTGCTGGTGGACGACGCCATCGTGGTGGTCGAGAACGTCGAGCGGATCATGAGCGAGGAAGGCCTGTCGCCCCGCGAGGCGACCCGCAAGTCGATGGGCGAGATCACCGGCGCGCTGGTCGGCATCGCCCTGGTGCTGTCGGCGGTGTTCATCCCGATGGCCTTCTTCGGCGGCTCCACCGGCGTGATCTACCGCCAGTTCTCGATCACCATCGTGGCGGCCATGCTGCTCTCGGTGCTGGTGGCGCTGACCCTCACCCCGGCCCTCTGCGCGGCGGTGCTCAAGCCGGGGCATGTCCATCACCGCGGCTTCTTTGCCTGGTTCAACAAGGCCTTCGACCGCAACAGCGCGCGCTACCAGGGCGGGGTTGCCGGCCTGCTGCGGTGTGGCGGACGCGCCGCCGTCGTGTACCTGCTGCTCATCGGCGCGCTGAGCGTCGTCTTCCTGCGCCTGCCCACCTCCTTCCTGCCGGAGGAGGATCAGGGCTTCGTCATCGCCATGGTCCAGCTGCCGGCCGGTGCCACCAAGGAGCGCACCGCCAAGGCCGTCAGCGCCCTCGAGGACTACATGCTGCAGCAGCCCGAGGTGGCCGGCCTGATCACCATCAACGGCATGGGCAACGGTGGCAATGCCCAGAATGCGGGCCGCTCCTTCATCAAGCTGAAGAACTGGAGCGAGCGGGAAGACCCGGCCAGCGCTGCAGCGGCCTTCGCCCGCCGTGCCACCCGCGACCTGTCGGCGGTGCGTGATGCGCAGATCTTCGTCATCCTGCCGCCGGCCATCCGCGGCCTGGGCAGCAGCAGCGGCTTCGACGTGGAGCTGCAGGATCTCGGCGGCCTCGGCCACGACAGGTTGGTGGAGGCCCGCGAACAGTTCCTGGCCCTCGCTGCCAAGGACCCGACCCTGACCAAGGTGCGCAAGAACGGCCTGGACGACACGCCGCGCTTCCGCCTTGCCATCGACGACCAGAAGGCCGGCGCCTTCGGCCTGGCCATGGCGGACATCAACGACACCCTGTCCACCGCCAGCGGCGGCGCCTATGTGAATGACTTCATCAACAAGGGCCGCGTGAAGCGGGTGTACCTGCAGGGCGACGCGCCCGCCCGCTCGATGGGCGAAGACCTGGCCAGCTGGTACGTGCGCAACGGCGAGGGCGGCATGGTGCCCTTCTCGGCCTTCTCCTCCACCCGCTGGACCATGGGCTCACCCGCGCTTGAGCGCTACAACGGCATGTCCGCCTTCGAGATCGTCGGCGAGCCGGCCGAGGGCGTCAGCTCCGGCACCGCCATGCAGGCCATCGAGAAGATCATGGGCCAGCTGCCGGAAGGGATCGGCTTCGAATGGACCGGCCAGTCCTTCCAGGAGCGCCTGTCCGGCGCCCAGGCTCCGCTGCTCTACGCCATCTCGGTGCTGGTGGTGTTCCTGTGCCTGGCGGCCCTCTACGAGAGCTGGTCGATCCCCTTCTCGGTGATGCTGGTGGTGCCCCTGGGCGTGCTCGGCGCAGTCATGGCAGCCAGCCTGCGCGGCCTGTCCAACGACGTGTATTTCCAGGTCGGCCTGCTCACCACCGTGGGCCTGTCGGCGAAGAACGCGATCCTGATCGTGGAGTTCGCCAAGCAGCTGCAGGACGAGGGCGCCGGTCTCATCGACGCCACCCTGCAGGCCGTGCGCCTGCGCCTGCGCCCCATCCTGATGACCTCCCTGGCCTTCGCCCTCGGCGTGCTGCCGCTGGCCATCAGCACCGGCGCCGGCTCGGCCAGCCGCGTCGCCATCGGCACCGGCGTGCTCGGCGGCATGATCAGTGCCACCGTGCTGGGCCTCTTCTTCATTCCCCTGGCCTTCGTGGCGGTGCGCCGGCTGTTCCCGCACCCGGCGCCCGCCGCCGCCCCCTCCACTAACCTCCAAGGAGCGCAATGATGAAGCTGCGCAAGCTCAGCCCCAGTCTCATCCTGCTGCTGGCCGGCCTGCTCGGCGGCTGCACCACGCTCGCCCCCGCCTACACGCGCCCGGCCGCCCCGGTGGACAACACCTGGCCGACCACCATCAGCACCGCCGACGCCGGCAGCCAGCAGGGCGTGGCCAACGTGGGCTGGCGCGATTTCTTCGTCGATACGCGCCTGCAGCAACTCATCGACCTGGCGCTGGGCAACAACCGCGACCTGCGCGCAACCGCCCTGGCCATCGTCAAGGCCCGGGCCCAGTACCGCATCCAGCAGGCCGAGCTGCTTCCGGCTGTGAACGCCGATGCCGGCACCACGGCCCGGCGCACGCCCGGCGACCTGTCCGGCAGCGGGCAGGCCGTCACCAACCGCACCCACAGCGTAGACCTGGGCTTCAGCAACTGGGAGATCGACCTCTTCGGGCGGATCCAGAGCCTGCGCGACCAGGCCCTGGAAAGCTACCTGGCCAGCGAGGAGACCCTGCGCAGTACGCGCATCAGCCTGGTCGCCGAAGTGGCCAACGCCTACCTGACCCTGTCCGCCGACGAGGCCCTGCTGGCCCTGGCCCGGGAAACCCTGAGCAGCCAGCAGTCCAGCTACAGCCTGACCCGCAGACGGGTGGAGCTGGGCGTCGGCACCGAACTGGAATTGCGCCAGATCGAGACCAGCGTCGAGACCGCCCGCCGCGACGTGGCTGCCTACACGGCTCAGGTCGGCACCGACCGCAACGCGCTGGTGCTGCTGGTGGGTACCCCGCTGCCCGATGCGCTGCTGCCGCCCGCGGGCCTGGAGAGCGTCACCGCGCTGCGGGACATCCCGGTCGGGCTGCCGTCCTCGGTGCTCCAGCAACGCCCCGACGTGCTGGCCGCCGAGCGCCAGCTGCGGGCAGCCAACGCCAGCATCGGCGCGGCACGGGCCGCCTTCTTCCCGAGCATCAGCCTGACCGCCACCGCCGGTACGGCCAGCGCCGGTCTCGGCGGTCTGTTCGCCGCGGGCTCGGGCGCCTGGACCTTCATCCCCCAGGTCAGCCTGCCGATCTTCAATGCTGGCGCCAACCGGGCCAACCTGCAGGCCGCCGGGGCCGACCGCGACATCTACCTGGCCCGCTACGAGAAGGCCATCCAGAGCGCCTTCCGGGAAGTGGCCGATGCCCTGGCCCAGCGCGCCACCCTGGATGCCCGGCTGGACGCGCAACAGAAGCTGGTGGATGCCACCGCCGCCAGCTACCGCCTGTCCGAAGCCCGTTACCAGAAGGGTGTGGACAGCTACCTGAGCGCCCTCGACGCCCAGCGCAGCCTTTACGCCGCACGCCAGAACCTGGTCAGCCTCAAGCTGTCGGCAGCCAGCAATGCGGTCACCCTCTACAAGGTGCTCGGCGGCGGCGCCTGAGATCCCCCCAGACCACGCCCGGGCCCGACCTTAAGTGGGGCTTAAGCCCGGGCATCCACACTCCCCCTGATCTGTCCGGAACGCATCATCATGAAACGCCCTCTCCTCCCCCTCGCCGGCCTGCCGCTGCTGCTGTGGGCCCTGTTCTCGCTGCCCGAAGTCACGGCCTCGGCCAAGGGGTTCTGGGACTGGCGGCGCGCCCTGATCTTCCTGTCCGGTACCCTGGCCCTGTGGTGGATGAGCGCCGGCATGGTGCTGGCGGCCCGGCCACCACGGCTGGAGCAGTACTTCGGCGGCCTCGACCGCCTGTATCGGCTGCACAAGCACATCGGCATCGGCGCAGGGGTGATCGTGTTCACCCACTGGATGCTGGAATGGCTGCCCAAGAACCTGGCCAAGGCGGGCTTCATCGAGCGTCCGGTGCGCGGACCGCGCCCGCCCAAGGGGCCGGCGGACATGTGGGTGGACCTGGCAAAGGAGGTGGGCGAATGGGCCGGCTACATCCTGCTGGCGCTGGTGGTGGTGGCGCTGGTGCGGCGCATTCCCTACCGCTACTTCCGCTGGGTGCACAAGCTCTTTCCGCTGGTCTTCATCGCTGGCGCCTACCACGGGCTGATGCTCATGCCGGCCGGCTTCTGGCTGCAGCCCCTGGGCTGGCTCACCACCTTCGTCGCCGCCCTCGGCGTGGTGCCCGCCGTGCAGGCCCTGCGCGGCCGCATCGGCGCCCGGCGACGCTGCGGTGCGATTGTCGACGCGGTGACGGTGCATGCCGGCGGCGTCGTGGAGGTGCTGATCCGCCCGATAAACCGCTGGCCAGGTCACCAGGCGGGTCAGTGCGTGCTGGCGGACTTCGGTGATGTGGCGGAGGGCGCCCATCCTTTCACCCTCGCCAGCGCCTGGAACCCGGCCGACGGACGCCTGAGCCTGGCGATCAAGCCGCTTGGCGACTACACCCGCGTGCTGGCCGGACGCCTCAAGGCAGGTGACGCGGTACGGCTGGAAGGCCCCTACGGCGGCTTCACCTTCGATGACGCGCAGGGCGGCGCCCAGGTATGGGTGGCGGGCGGCATCGGTGTCACGCCCTTCCTGGCGCGCCTGCAGGACCTGGCCGCCGCGGGGGGATCAAAGGTGAAGGTGGATTTCTTCTACAGTTCGGCGGATCGCGGCGGTCCGGGTTTTCCGGCGGACCTGCCGGGCCTTTGCGCCGCCGCGGGCGTGACACTGCACCGCCGCCACACGGATAGGGACGGGCCCATCCCCACCCAGAAGGTGGAGGCTTATCTGCAGCCAGGCAGCAGCGTGTGGTTCTGCGGCCCCGCCGCCTGGGGCGACAGCCTGCAACAGGCACTCAGCCGCTCGGGCCAGCTGGCCCCCGGCGCCTTCCACCGGGAACTGTTCGAGTTTCGGTGAGGGTGTAGGGGCGGCTTCAGCCGCCCGCGGAGCATCAATCAAGGTATGTCGTTGATCGACATCCGTGGGCGGCTGAAGCCGCCCCTGCACCCAACTAGCTCCCGCCCAGCCCCACCGGCGACGGGGCCTCATTGACGATGCGCGTGAACAGCGCCGCATACTCCCCCGCCGCTCCCTGCCAGGGGTTGTCGTTGGCCAGGAAGGCCGCGTCGATCGCGGCCCAGTCTTCCGCTGTCAGATGGGTGCGCGCCAGCGGGAAGATCTGCTTCTCTTCCGTGTTCATGTGCTTCCACTCCTGCTCGATGTAGTGCACGAGCGCGGCGTTGAAGCCCTCGAACCCCGCCTCACCCTGCTGCTGGTAGGCCGCCAGTGCCGCCTTGACCACCGCCATCCGGGCTTCGCCCTGGCGGTGCTCTTCCTCCAGGCCGTCGATGATCGGGCCCGCCTCCGCGCAGCGTGGCCGCAGCCGTGCGAACAGGTAGTCATTCTCCTTCGGGTGATGCACCTTTTCCGGCACTTCCTCGATGTAGCGCAGCATGTCGGCAAACAGCGGGAAGTCCGGCTTCAGCCGTCCCGCGGCGACCCCTGCCGCCAGGCTGCGCATGCCGCTCAGCATGGCCGCCAGGGCGCGGTGCTCGTCGTGGATGATGTCGAGTGATTGACTCATTGTCTTGGCTCCTTCTGCGGGCTTACACGCCCAGGTGCTTCTGGATCAGTTCCGGGTCGGCACGCACCGCCTCGCTCGTGTCGTCGAACACCACCTGCCCCTTGACCAGGATCATCGCCCGGTCGCAGATGGAGGTGACCGCACCGTGGTTCTTGTCCACGATCACGGTGGCGATGCCGGTCTTGCGGATCTCCTTGACGATCCGCCAGATCTCCATGGCGATCAGCGGCGCCAGGCCTTCGGTGGCTTCGTCGAGGATCAGCAGGTCGGGGTTGGTCATCAGCGCCCGGCCGATGGTGAGCATCTGCTGTTCGCCCCCGGAGAGCTGCCAGCCTCCGTTGTTGATCCGCTCCCCCAGCCGCGGGAAGGTGCTCATGACCCGGTCGAAGGTCCATTCCCGCCGGCCGTCCAGGCCCGCCCGGGCTGCCATCTGGAGGTTCTCCCGCACCGACAGGTTGGGGAAGATGCCCCGGCCTTCCGGCACGTAGGCGATGCCCCGCTGGGCGGTCTTGTAGGTGGGGGCCTTGGTGAAGTCGTCGCCCCGCACCAGCACCCGGCCGTGGCGCGGCCGCACGATGCCGAGCATGCTCTTGATGAGGGTCGACTTGCCCATGCCGTTGCGGCCCATCAGGGCGATCCCTTCGCCCTGCCGGATGTGGAAGTCGATGCCGTGCAGGATGTGGCTGGCGCCGTAGTAGGTGTGCACCTCTTTGGCTTCGAGCAGCATGTTAGACATGGAAGCTGTCCTCCTGGCCCAGGTAGGCTTGCTGAACGGCCACGCTGGCCTTGATCTGTGCCGGCGGGCCCGATTCGAGGACCTGCCCGTTGACCATCACGGTGATGGTGTCGGCCACGGCGAACACCGCGTCCATGTCGTGTTCCACCAGCAGGATGGCGCGGCTCGGCTTGAGGCGCTTGAGCACCTCGACCATCCGCGCCGATTCGTCCGAGCCCATGCCGGCCAGCGGTTCGTCCAGCAGCATGACCTGGGCGTCGGTGGCCAGCACCATGGCGATCTCGAGCTGGCGCTGCTCGCCGTGGCTGAGCACCCCGGCGATCCAGTCCACCTTGGCCCCGAGGCCCGCCTCTTCGATGCAGGCCCGGGCCTTCTCCAGGGCCCACTGCTGCTTCATGGCCTTGGAGAAGATGCGCCAGGGTTGCTGGCGCCGTGACTGGGCAGCCAGGCGCACGTTCTCGAGCACGGTGAACTTCGGGAAGATGTTGGTGCGCTGGTAGCTGCGCCCGATGCCGACCTGGGAGCGTTGCGCCGCGCTGAGCCCGGTGATGTCCTTGCCCATGAAGTGGATCGTGCCTTCGGAGGGCGGCAGGTCGCCGGAGAGCATGTTGATGCAGGTGGATTTGCCCGCGCCGTTGGGGCCGAGCAGCACATGCACCTTGCCCCGCGGCAGGGTCACACAGACGTCCTGGTTGGCCACCAGGCCACCGAAGCGCCGGGTGATGCGCTCGGCGACGAGCAGGATCTCACCCGCGGGGGCGGCCTGCACGGCGGCAGACAGGCCCGGGTTGATGACTTCACTCATTGGAACCTCCCCCTTGCAGGGCACGCTTGATGCGCGCCGGGACGGCGGACAGGCCGCCCGGCATGAACAGCACGGCGGCGACGATGACGCAGCCCATCACGAGCTGCCAATGCTTGGTCCAGCTGCCGAAGACTTCCTGCATGCCGGTGAACACGAAGGCGCCGGCCACGGCCCCGACCAGGTTGCCCATGCCGCCGAGGATGACCATCAGCAGCACGTTGCCGGACTGGTGCCAGGAGAGCAGCTCGGGGGTGACGAAGCCGAACACCACCGCGTACAGGAAGCCGGCGATGCCGCCCAGGCCGCCGGCCAGAGTGAAAGCGGCCAGCTTGTAGCGGAAGGTGAGGTAGCCCATCGACTGCATGCGGTGCTCGTTGCTCTTGATGCCCACCAGCACGCGCCCGAAGGGCGACTGCAGGATGCGCGCCAGAAAGGCGTACACCACCACCAGGGCTCCCAGGATGAAGTAGTACAGGTGGGTGGCGTTGTCGAGCTCGAAGGGCACCCAGCCGGCGATCTCGGCGCTGGGTTTGACGTTCAGGTAGATCCCGTCGGAGCCGCCGCCCAGCGGCGTGTCATGGAACACGAAGAAGGCGAGCTGGGCGAAGGCCAGGGTCACCATGATGAAGTAGATGCCCTTGGTGCGCAGCACGAAGAGCCCCACCACCAGGGCGGCCAGGGCCGACAGGCCGACCGAGGCGGGCAGCACGTACCACAGGCTGGCCGCTTCGTACTTGGGCGAGAGCAGCGCGACGGCGTAGGCGGCCACTCCGAAGTAGGCGGCGTGGCCGAAGCTGACCAGGCCGGTGAAGCCCACCAGCAGGTCCAGGCTCATGGCGAAGATGGCCAGCACCAGGGTCTTGGCAGCCAGTTCGACATAGAAGGATTCGCCGGTGAGGGGGACGCAGGCGAGCAGCGCGAGGCCCGCCAGCTTGAAGATCATGGAGTTCAGGGAGCTCATGGTCTCAGCCTTTCTTGAGAATGCCTTCAGGGCGCCACAGGAGCACCACGGCCATCACCAGGTACACGACCATGCCGGCATAATCGGGCATCAGCACCTTGCCGAAGGTGTCGGCAAAGCCGATCACCAGGGCGGCGATGAGCGCCCCCCACACCGAGCCGATGCCGCCGATCACGACGATCACGAAGGAGATGATCAGCACGTGGCTGCCCATGTTCGGGAACACCGAGGAGATCGGTGCGGCGAGCATGCCGGCCAGGGCCGCCAGGGCAAAACCGAGGGCGAAGACGACCCGGTAGATCATGTTGATGTTGATCCCGAGGGCTTCGACCATGGTGCGGTCGTGGTTGCCGGCGCGGATCATCATGCCCAGCCGGGTGCGCTGGATCACGAAGTACAGGGCCACCGCCAGCACGATGCACACGCCCGAGATGACCAGCCGGTACACCGGGTAGCTGAGCACGTCGGAGAGCGGGATGGAGGCGGAGAAGATCGCCGGGATGTCCACGCCGTGCACCTCGTCGCCCACCAGCAGGCTGCGCAGCTCCTCGAAGATCAGGATCAGGCCGTAGGTAAGCAGCACCTGCTCCAGGTGCTCACGCTTGTACAGGTGCGAGAACAGTGCCCATTCGAGAAAGGCGCCGACGATGAAGGTGAGCGGGATGCCCAGCAGGATCGCCAGGAACAGGCTCCCCGTGGCGCTCGTCAGGACGAAGGCCAGGTAGGCGCCGATCATGTAGAAGCTGCCGTGGGCGAGATTGATGATGCCCATGATGCCGAACACCAGCGTCAGACCGCTTGCCACCAGGAACAGGAGCAAGCCGTATTGAAGCGAGTTCAGCATCTGGATCAGGAACGATGCGAAATCCATGAGAGTCCCCTGTCCGGCGGGCATTGCGCCCGCCGGACTGCCAGTTACCGAGGAGGAAGGAGCCCGAAGCTGAAGGCTTAGAGCTTGCAGCCGCGTGCCGGGTCGGCCAGGGCCTTGGTCGGGATGCCGATGACCTTGTTCTGGCCACCCTGCACTTCACGCAGGTAGATGTCCTGCACCGGGTTGTGGGCCTTGGAGAGGGTGAAGGCGCCGCGCGGGCTGTCGATCTTGGCGGCTTCCATGCCCTTGATCACTTCGGCCTGCTTGCCCGCGTCGCCACCGGCCGCCTTGAGGCCGGCACTGTAGAGCTGGGCGGCGTCATAGCCCTGCACGGCATAGACGTCGGGCTGCATCTTGTAGGTCTTGGCGTAGGTCAGACGGAAGGCCTGATCCTTCTTGTTGTCGAGGCCGTCGGCGTAATGCAGGGTGGTCTGCAGGCTCTTGCCGGAATCCCCCATGGCATCCAGATTACCGTCGGTCAGGAAGCCCGAGCCCAGCAGGGGCACGGTCTTGTTGAGGCCTGCCGCGGCGTAGTCCTTGACGAACTTGGCGGCACCGGCGCCGGCGAAGAAGACGAACACCGCATCCGGCTTGAGGGAGGCGATCTCGGTCAGGAAAGGCTGGAACTCAACGTTCGGGAAAGGCAGGGTCATGTCCTTGACGACCTTGCCACCGGACTGCTCGAAGGCCTCCTTGAAGCCCTCGATGGACTGCAGGCCCGCCGCGTATTTCCAGGTCAGGGTGACGACCTTCTTGTAACCCTTCTGGGCCGCGACCTTGCCCATCGCATAGGCCGGCTGCCAGTTGGTGAAGGAGGAGCGGAAGACGTTGGGAGCACACAGGGGGCCGGTGATCTCGTCGGCGCCAGCGTTCGGCACGATCAGCAGGGTCTTGCTCTCGCGGGCCACCTTGGCCATCGCCAGGGCCACGCCGGAGTGCACCGTGCCGACCAGCAGATCCACCTTGTCGCGCTTGACCAGCTTGTTGGCGTTCTCGGTGGCCTTGGCCGGATCGGACTCGTCATCCACCGTGAAGTACTCGATTTCGCGCCCACCCAGCTTGCCGCCCTGCTCCGCCACGTACTGCTTGAAGCCGTTGGTGATGGCATTGCCCAGGGCCGCGTAGGTGCCCGTGTAAGGCAGCATGAAACCGACCTTGATCTTGTCGTCAGCAGAGGCATTGCAGACCAGGCCTGCGCTGAGGGCCATGCCTACGCCGAACTTGAATGCCTTGTTGAGGTGGTGTCCCATTTGTCTCTTCCTTTGTTTGGTTGATTGCCTTGCAGGATGGGTTGCCGGCGGTCCCTCTGCGGGGTTTCCGCCGGCTTTGCCGGCATGATTAGTATGCCAGCGTATCAGGTGACGACGCTCAGGAAGCGCTCGTTGAGCTTCCGGTCGTGGTAGAAGATCCCGGCGCCGACCTCGTCGAATGTCCAGGTGAGGGGCTGGTGGTCGGGATAGAAGTCGTAGCCTCCGGAGAAG
>WBTZ01000149.1 GCA_009026175.1 Zoogloea sp.
GGGCTGCCCCGCCGGGGGAGGAAGGCTTAGTCGGCATAGTGATCGGCAATGGTCTTGAACTGCTCGACGCTGGCCAGGAAGGCGTCGACGATATCCGGATCGAAATGATGGCCACGTCCCCGGGTGATGATCGCCACGGTTTCAGCGAGGGGGAAGGCCTCCTTGTAGTGACGCCGGGAGATGAGCGCGTCGAATACATCCGCCAGGGCCATCAGGCGGGCGGGGAGGGGGATGGCATCGCCCTTCAGGCCGGCCGGGTAGCCGCTGCCATCCCATTTCTCGTGGTGCCCGCCGGCGATCTGCTGGGCGGTCTCCAGGAACTCGAGGGACAGGCTGCCATTGGGGGCTGCGCTGCCGTCCAGTGCGCCGCCCTGCATGGCCCGCACCCGCTGGATGGCCTCGCCCAGGGTGTCGGCGCCGATGGCTGCGTGTGTCTTCATGATCTCGAACTCTGCCGGCGTCAGCCTGGCCGGCTTCAGCAGGATGGCGTCCGGGATGCCCACCTTGCCGATGTCGTGCAGGGGGGCGGCCTTGGCGATGCGCTGGCAGTAGGCCCTGTCGGCCAGGGCCGCGGCGAAGCGGGGGTGGCTGGCCAGGCGTTCCATCAGGACTTCGACATAGGCCTGGGTCCGGTGCAGGTGATTGCCGGTTTCGTTGTCGCGCTTCTCGGCCAGGCTGGCCAGCGCCAGCAGGCTGAGATCCTTGATGAGCTCGTTCTCGGCCATGCGCCGATGGACCTCGGCATCCAGGAAGGTGTTCTGGTCGGCCAGACGGTCCCGCGCCTGCTTGAGTTCAAGCTGGGCGTGGATGCGTGCCAGGAGCAGTGCCGGCTTGACCGGTTTGGTGACGTAATCGACAGCGCCCATGGCCAGCCCCCGCTCCTCGTCATCGTCGGCATTGAGGGCGGTCACGAAGATGACCGGGATGTCGTGGAGCTGCGGGTCGGCGCGCAGGGTCTGCAGAACCTGGTAGCCGTCCATTCCGGGCATCATCACATCCAGCAGGATCAGGTCCGGCCGGGGCGGCGTCAGGACCACCTGGAGGGCGCGTGGCCCCGAATTGGCGACCCTCACGTGATAGCGCGGCCGCAGGATCTGCCCGATGACGGCAAGGTTCTCCTTCGTGTCATCGACCAGCAGGATGGTCGCCTGGTTCGGGAGGGAGGAAGGGGCGTCATTCGGGTTCATACAGACCTCAGCACAGTGTGCCGAAGGACACTGCGGATCGTGGAACAGCAGCAAGGACCGGCTCGCCGATCATCACAATACATGCGCGGATGGAAGTCCACCGTGGGGCTGCCCATCCTGGGACATGCGCAGGCTGCATGGATCCTGCCGATGCAGCCTTTACTCTCCATATCGGTCGCGGGGGCGGATTCTTCTGTCTACCGAGCGAGAAATACTTGCGGCCTGCTCGGCGTGGAAGAAAGGCGCATCCGGAGATGGCCTTTGCGGCATGTTCCCGGGAGGGGCGGACGCCCTCGCGCAACGGGCTCAGGCGAACCGGGCAGACCCGCTCACCTCATCCCGTCCTTCCTGCCATCCGGGATGGGGGAGCAGAACCACAGCTTGTTGCCTTCACTGTCGAGAAAGCTGCCGACATTGAAGCCGTCATCGTAGGCCTGGACCGGATCAGCGATCAGCACGCCCCGGGCTGCCAGCTCGGCAGCGGTATCGGGCGCGTGGCGGGTGGCGATGGTGATGCGCGGGTTGGGGTGATCCGTAGGGCTGCCGTACCAGCCGGACTTCAGCATCAGGATTGTCGTCCCGAGGAAATAGCCGACCTTCTGAGGGCCCTCGTAGGCCGGTTCGAGCCCCAGGGTTTCACTGTAGAAGCGGTGTGCGCGATGTTTGTCGACGACCGCCAGTGCGATGACCTTGATGCGCAGGAAGCCCAAGTCTGCTGCGGCCATGATGCAGCCCTCCGGAAGTGTGTTCGGAGCATCCTGCGGGCGCCGGGGAGGCGCGATACGCAAGGCCCACGAATCCACTATAGACCGCGGCGATCCTGCTTTCGCCAGGGCTTCTGGCTCATGGCGCGGCCAATCAAGAAGGATCGGCCAATGGAAAAAGACCAGGCCACCCGAAGGTGGCCTGGTCTTTGGAATTTCTGGTGGGTTGTGAGTGACTCGAACACTCGACCTACGGATTAAGAGTCCGCTGCTCTACCAACTGAGCTAACAACCCATTTTCTTCTCTGCGGCGCGCATTATATACCACTTTTCGCTTCAGTGGTAGGTCGTGCGGGATTCGAACCTGCGACCAACGGATTAAAAGTCCGCTGCTCTACCAGCTGAGCTAACGACCCCCAGCAGAGAAGCGCTGCATTATAGAGATTTATTGGATTGTGTCAACTGTTCTTTAGCTGGATCCAGAGTGAGAGCGTGGCTCCTCCGATGATGGCGGCGGTGGTGAGGAGCGAGCCCAGCGACAGTGTGGACAAGCCGCTCAGGCCCTGGCCCACGGTGCAGCCCAGCGCAGTGACGCCGCCGACGCCCATCAGCACCGCGCCGGCCAGGTGCCGGGCCAGGTCGGGGGCATCGCGGAAGCTCTCGATGCGGAAGCTGCGGGTGGCGATGGCGGCCAGCAGGGAGCCGAGGATCACGCCCACGGTGAGGGCGATGCCGATCGTGACACTGCGGCTGGTGTCGGTCCATAGCATCAGCAGGTCGAGGCTGTAGGCGTAGGGCGCGACGAAACTCAGGGATTCGAGGTGCCCGCTGTTGGTGGCCAGGAAGGCGGGTTGCAGGGTCTCGGGATCTTCCGGGAGGTAGGCCAGGTGGCCGCTGAGATACCAGCCGGCGACGATGCAGGACCCGATGAGGCTGCTCCCGAAGAGGGGCGCCGGCCGCCACATGGCGCGCTCTGACAGGGCAAAGAGCCCCAGGCTGCCTGCCGCGACGGTGCTGCAGGCGAGCCAGGCGCTGCGGCTGTCGAGGCTGAAGCGGGCGGCCAGCAGGCTGGGGAGATCCTGGGAGGTGTCGAGCTGGATGGCTACCGGATCGAGCCAGGCGCTGCGCCAGCCGCCGAACACGCCGCGCAGGGTCATGTAGGCGGACAGTCCGAGAAAGGCAAAGACCACCAGGGACTTGAGGTTGCCGCTGCCCAGCCGCAGGAGGGTCTTGGCGCCGCAGCCGGAGGCGAGGGTCATGCCGACGCCGAACAGGAGGCCGCCGACCAGGTGCGACAGCCAGGGCAGGCGTTGGCCGGCGTAGATCGAGTCATGTACATCCACGATGCCGGCCACCTGCAGACCGGATGTGCCGGCGATGGCCACCGCCAGCGCCAGGGCCCACATGCGCATGCGGGTCCAGTCTTCCATGATGACGATGTCGGCGACGGCACCCATGGTGCAGAAGTTGCTGCGCTGGGCGGCGAAGCCGAACAGGGCGCCGATGGCGCAGGCTGCCCACGCGATGGCGGGCAGGGAGAGTGGCAGGCTGGGCGTGTCCATGGCGCTTGGAGCGGCGGGACGCCCGGGGGTTCAGCGATAAGGCGTGGGGTCGGCCACGCCGGCGGCCTGGAAGCCGGCCTTGCGCAGGCGGCAGGCGTCGCACAGGCCGCAGGCGCGGCCATCCTCATCGGCCTGGTAGCAGGAGACGGTGAGGCCGTAATCGACGCCCAGGGCGGTGCCGCGGCGGATGATGTCGGCCTTGGAGAGGTCGATCAGCGGAGCGTGGATGGTCAGGCGGTGCCCTTCGACACCGGCCTTGGTGGCCAGGTTGGCCATGGCTTCGAAGGCTTCGATGAAGGCGGGCCGGCAGTCCGGGTAGCCGGAGTAGTCCACCGCGTTGACGCCGACGTAGATGTCCTGTGCGCCGAGTACCTCGGCCCAGGCCATGGCGATGGACAGCATGATGGTGTTGCGGGCCGGCACATAGGTGATCGGGATGCCGCCTTCGGCGCCGTCGGTGGGCACCGCCAGGGCCGGGTCGGTGAGGGCGGAGCCGCCGAACTGGCCGAGGTCCACGTGGGCCACCCGGTGGGCGACGGCTCCGAGCGCCTGGGAGACCCGCTGGGCGGCGGCCAGCTCGGCGGCATGGCGCTGGCCGTATTCGACGGAGAGGGCGTAGGGGTCGAAGCCTTCGGCGCGGGCGATGGCCAGGCAGGTGGCGGAGTCGAGCCCGCCCGAGAGCAGGACGAGGGCGCGGGGGCGTGGGGTGTTCATGTTTTCTCCGGGATGTCGGAAAGCTTGGCAGTGACCCGGGCCGAGGGGCTCAACGGCCGGGTTCGTTGCCCCAGATGATCTTGTGCAGCTGGACCTGCATGCGCACCGGCAGGCGGTCGCGAAGGATCCAGGCGGCCAGGTCGGCGGGCTTGAGCTGGCCCTGCACCGGGGCCAGCAGCACCGGGCAGCGCTCGGTGAGGCGGTGTTCGGCGATCTTCGCTCTGGCCCATTCATAGTCGGCTTCGCTGGCGATGACCAGCTTGAGCTCGTCGTGGGGGGTCAGCAGCGGGATGTTGGACAGCAGGTTGCGCGCCTCTTCGCCGGAGCCGGGGGCTTTCAGGTCCACGATGCGCGACACGCGTGGATCGACGTCGGCGATGTCGAGGGCTCCGCTGGTCTCCAGGGAGACTGAGTGGCCCGCATCGCACAAGGCGGTCAGCAGGGGCAGGCAGTTCTTCTGGGACAGGGGTTCGCCACCGGTGACGCAGACCGTCGGGCACTGGTAGCTGGCGACCTCGGCGAGAATCTCATCGAGGCTGCGGGTGGTGCCGCCGGTGAACGCGTACTCGGTGTCGCACCAGCTGCAGCGCAGGGGGCAGCCGGTGAGGCGGACGAAGACGGTGGGCAGGCCGGTCCGCGAGGTTTCCCCCTGGAGGGAATGGAAGATCTCCGTGATGCGGAGGGCGGCGGGACGACCGGTAGAGGACATGGCGGCACGGCAGAAAAGGCTCGCCCCGGCCATGGCCGGGGCGGGCAGGTTGATGCTTACTTCTTGAGGCGCTGGCGGGCGATCTGGGCGGCCGAACTGCTCGGGTACTTGGCCACCAGCTTCTCGAGGCTGCGGCTGGCGCCGACGTTGTCCCCGCGGGCCTGCTGGGTGCTGGCCAGGCCGAGGAGGGCGTCGGGTGCCCGGCTGTCGTCCGGCCACTGGGTGGCCACCTTGTTGTACTGCTCGGCGGCGCCGACGTTGTCCTTCAGCTGGTACAGCGCGCTGGCGGCCCAGAAGTGGGCGCTGGGCAGGAAGCTGCTGGCCGGATACGCCTTGGTGAAGGCGATGAAGCCGGCCGCCGCTTCCTTGTACTTGGCACCACGCAGCTGGGTCAGGGCCGCTTCGTAGTCACGGCTTTCGGCGGCGGGGTCTGCCGCAGCGGCCGGGGTGGCCTGCTGCTGCGGCGCCTCGGCGGCCGGCGTGGATTCGAGTTTCCGCAGGCGGTTGTCGAGATCCACGTAAAAATCCTTCTGCCGCTTGTTGGCGTTCGCCAGATCGTTGGTGAGGACTTCGTTCTCGCCGCGCAGGCGGGCGATCTCGGTCTTCAGCTCTTCGATCTGGTTGGCAAGCTCGATCTGGGCCCGGGAGTGGTTCGCTTCGACCTTCTCGATGCGGCCAGCCAGCTCGTTGCGCAGCGAGTTGATGCGCGCGCGGGCTTCCTCGTCGTCAAACAGGCCGGCCTGGGCCTGGGTGGCGCAGACGCCCACCAGCAGGCCCGCCAGCAAGCGGGGCAGAAGGGGGCGAAACATCAGAACTCACCCGAATAGAGCATGTCGCCGCGACGGTTGGCGGACCAGCAGGATTCGCTGGCTTCGCTGCAGCTGGGCTTTTCTTCGCCGAGGCTGACGGACTCGAGCTGGCCTTCGGAGACGCCGAGCAGGCTCAGGGCCTTCTTGACCGCGTCGGCACGCTTCTGGCCGAGGGCCAGGTTGTATTCGCGGCTGCCGCGTTCGTCGGTGTTGCCCTGGATGAGCATCTTGACGTTGGGGTGGCTGGTCAGGAACTTGGCGTGGGCTTCAACCAGGGGGCGGTACTGGTCCTTGATCACGTAGCTGTCGTAGTCGAACAGCACGCTGCGCTTGGACAGGATGCTCTTCGGGTCCTTCAGCTCGGGGTAGCTGGCCTGGCCGCCGGAGTTGGCGTCAACCGGCACGACGCGGTTGGCATCGACGCCGGAGGAGGAGGCGCTGGAGCGATCCTCGACGGCAGCGCCGGTCTGGCCATCGGTCTTGGGCGACGAGCTGCAGGCGGCCAGCAGGCCGATGGTGATCAGGGACAGGGCGAAACGGGTGTACTTCATGATGGTGTGGGCTCCGGATGCGGACGCAGAGGGCGGGGAAAAAGGGAATATTGGCTCTTGTATGTGTCAGTTGCGCGGCTGCGGACCCCAGGCGGGTTCGCGCACGTCGCCCGATTGTACCGACAGTCGCTGCTTGACACGACCGTCGGATGACACGGCCGCCAGCACGCCGCGGCCGCCCACTTCGGTGGCATACAGCACCATGCGGCCGTTGGGGGCGAAGCTGGGCGACTCATCCTTGGAGGAGTCGGTCAGGATCTGGGTCTGGCGGGAGGCGAGGTCGAGCAGGGTGACCTGGAAGCGGCCGCCGTTGCGGGACACATACACGAGGCTCTTGCCGTCGGGGGAGGGTCGAGGGCTCACGTTGTAGCTGCCCTCGAAGCTGACCCGCTGGGCTTCGCCGCCACTGCCGGGGACCCGGTAGATCTGCGGGCTGCCGCCCCGGTCGGAGGTGAAGTAGATCCAGCCGTCCGTGGACCAGGACGGTTCGGTGTCGATACCGGCCGATGAGGCCAGGCGCTGCACGCCGGAGCCGTCGGCGTTGACGGTGTAGATCTGGGACTGGCCGTCCTTGGTCAGCACCACGGCCAGCCGGCGGCCGTCCGGCGACCAGGCGGGGGCGGAGTTCGAGCCCTTGAAGTTGGCGGCGACGTTGCGCTGGCCGGTGGCCAGGGAGTGTACGTAAACGACCGGCTTCTTGGCCTCGAAGGACACGTAGGCGAGGCGGGTGCCGTCCGGCGACCAGGCCGGCGAGATGATCGGCTCCTTGGAGGCCAGGGCGGTCTGGGCGTTGCTGCCGTCGGCATCGGCGATCTGCAGCTCGTAGCGCGAGCCGGACTTGAGCACGTAGGCGATGCGGGTCGAGAACACGCCGGGTTCGCCGGTGAGCTTCTCGTAGATGTAGTCGGCGATGCGGTGGCCGGTGGTGCGGTACTGGTTGGGCGACATCACCATGGCCTGGGAGCCCAGGCTGACCTGCTTGGCGGCGTCGAAGAGGCGGAACTGCACCTGGTGGCGGCCGGCGCTGGAGGGCGCCACGGTGCCCACCGCGACGGCATCGGCGCCCCGCGAGCGGATCCGCCCGAAGTCGGGAGGCGCCTCGGCGCCCATCGGGCTCGGGCCGAGCTCGACGATCTTGAAGATGCCGCTGCGTTCCAGGTCGGCCCGGACCACGTCGGTCACGGCGCGGGGCAGGGCGCTCTCGCCTTCGAAGGCGGCAATGGCGACCGGCATGCGGTTGGCGCCGGCGCCGGTGATCTCGATGGCGAGCTGGGCCTGGGGGCTGGACGCAAGCGCCAGCGCGCAGGCCGCAAAAGTGGCGCGCAGGAAGGTCGGGATGCGTAGGGTCATGGGTTCGGGGTCCACGGTGGTTTAATCCCGGAGCGGATAGAACTTGAGCTCCAGGGTACGGTTGAACAACTCCGCCTTGTCAGGCTTGGGCAGGGGGCTCGACTTCTGGATGGCCCGTTCGATGGCGCCATCGAGCTGGGCGTTGCCGGTCGAACGCTTGAGGCGCACCTCGATCACCGAGCCATCGGGGAGCTGGTCCACATAAAAGAGGGCAAAGGGATCGCCATTGATGCCCGGTGGCAGGATGATGTTGCCCTTCACCTTGGCCCTGATCCGCTCGATGTAGGCTTCGATGGCCTTGTTGCGGGCGGCGCTGGCCTTGGCGCCCGCAACGCGGGCCAGCTCCTCCTGCAACTGCTTGGACTGGCTGACGTTCTCCGAGTCCCGCGCCATCAGCTCACGCATGCGCTTATCCTCCAGCTCCCGGGCCTTCTCGGCGTTGGCCTTGGCGTTCGGGTCCGTCCGGGCCGATTTTTCGATCGGCTTGGCGGATTTGTCCACCGGCTTGACCGGTTCCGGTTTGGCCTTGGTCTCAGGCTTTGGCGCGGGCTTGGGTTCGGGCTTCGGCTTCGGCTCGGGTTTCGGTTCCGGCTTGGGCTTGGGTTCCGGCTTGGGCGGCTTGACCGGGGGCTTCTCCACGGGCTTGACCACTTCCTTCACCGGCTTGGGGGGCGGCTTCCTGGGCTCGGGCGCCTTGATGGCGATATCCGGCTGCTTGCGCGGCGGCGGTTCCGGCTCGGGTTCGTCTTCGGGTTCGGGCGGCGGCGGCGGGGTCGGGCGGGACTCGGCGACCGGCTCAGGCGGAGGCAGGGCTGGCGCGGGCAGTGGGTTGCCGCTGACCAGCTCCACCTCGACAGGGTCGGGCAGGCGGTTCTGCCAGCGGACCCCGTAGAAAAGGAACAGGCCGAGCAGGATGTGCACCAGGGCGGCGAGGCCCAGGGACGGCCATTTGCCCCTGTCGTTGCCGGGCAGGGCTGGGTTCATCGGGCCGACTTGCCGACCTGCGTCTGCAGGCCGACCTTGTTGACGCCCGCGTTGCGCAGGTCGTTGAGGGTGTTCATGACCAGTTCGTACTTGACGTTCTTGTCGGCGGCGATGACCACCGGCTGGCCGGGGTTGGCCGACACGGTCGAGCCGACCTCGGCGATCAGGTCCTTGTGATTGAGCACCCGCTCGGGCGAGTTGCTGGTGGCGCGCAGGCCCAGCTCACCGTCGGACTTGACGGTGACGACCATGGCATCGGTGGGCGGGGCGGGGACCTTGTCCACACTGGGCAGGTTGACCGAGCCGGACTGGATCATCGGCGCGGTGACCATGAAGATGACGAGCAGCACCAGCATCACGTCGATATAAGGTACGACGTTGATCTGGTTCATCAGGCGGCGTTGACGCATGGCGGTGGGGCTCCGGTCAGCGCAGCTGGCGCTGGAGGATGTTCAGGAACTCCTCGGTGAAGCTCTCGAAGCGGATCGCGATGCGGTCGATGTCGTGGGCAAAGCGGTTGTAGGCGACCACGGCGGGGATTGCCGCGAACAGGCCGATGGCCGTGGCCACGAGGGCCTCGGCAATGCCCGGGGCGACGTGGGCGAGGGTGGCGGAGCCGACGTTGGAGAGGCCACGGAAGGCGTTCATGATCCCCCACACGGTGCCGAACAGGCCCACGTAGGGCGACACCGAACCGACCGAGGCGAGGAAGGCCAGGTGGGCTTCCAGGTCGTCCACCTCGCGCTGGTAGGTGGCGCGCATGGCGCGGCGGGCGCCGTCCATCACCGCGCCGTGGTCCATGGTCTTGCCGCGCAGCTTGGCGAACTCCCGGTAGCCGGCCTCGAAGATGCGCTCCATGCCGGCGGCCTCGTGGCGGCTGGTGGCGGCGCTCTGGTACAGGGCGTTGAGGTCGCCGCCGCTCCAGAAGTCGCGTTCGAAGAGGTCGGTTTTCTTGCGTGCGTTGCCGATCTGGAACCACTTGCGGAAGATCCAGTACCAGGACATGAAGGACACGGTGCCGAGCAGGGCCATCACCAGTTTCACCAGCAGGCTGGCGTTGGCGATCAGGGAGAGTATGGAAAGGTCTTCGGTGACGTTCATCGGTTCAAACCAGGGTGGCAAACTGTGCGCGCACAGCCGGCGGGATGGGGGTGGGGCGTCCGGTGCTTGCGGAGACGCAGGCGATGGTGACGAGGGCTTCGAAGATCAGCTGGTCGTTGCGCCGGATCTTCTGGTCGAAGACCAGGCTGGCTCCGCCGAGGCGTTCGACGGTGGCGGTGACCTCGAGCAGGTCGTCCAGGCGGGCGGCCTGCAGGTATTCGGCCTGCACGCGACGCACCACGAAGATCAGGTCGGCCTCGGCCGCCAGCCTGGCCTGCTCGAAGCCGAGGGCGCGCAGCCCATCGGTGCGGGCCCGCTCGCAGAACTTGAGGTAGTTGGCGTAGTAAACAACGCCGCCGGCGTCAGTGTCTTCGTAGTAAACCCGGACCGGCAATGAAATGAAGGCCTTGCGTTCGCCGGACGCGGGATGAATCGATGCATGCATCGCAACATTTTACAGTACGACCCGCCCTGATCCGAAGCGCTTGCGTTGATTCAGTGTTTCAGAATGTTCTGTCCGCTTGTCTGATTGCATGACGGGCGTTGTAATTGCAGCACTCCTGTGCCTAGAATCGCGGCCTCGAATGTGGGCTGGTGCGTTTTGTGCATGGTCCGAAATGCAGAAAGCCCCGTCACCGGGTGTGCCTTTTACGGCAGAATGCTCCGCAGGACTTGGAAGAGTCGCCAGGCCGGCCTGATCCGGGCCCACGCCTGATAGTCGATTCATGGGAGGAAAGAGACATGGTTGCAACCACGAGCAATGAGAAGCTGCTGACCGAGGCCGAAATCCTGGCCATGTCGGAAGATGATTACATGAACCCGGCCCAGCTGGAGTTCTTCCGTGTCCGGCTGTCGACGATGCGGGACGAGCTGCTCGAGAATGCGGCGAGCACCGGCGCCAACCTGCGCGAGAACGAACTCGTCGCCGATCCGGCCGACCGGGCCACCGTCGAGGAGGAGCACGCCCTCGAGCTGCGCGTCCGCGACCGGGAGCGCAAGCTGCTCAAGAAGATCGACGAGGCGCTGGGGCGCATCTCCGAAGGCGAGTACGGCTGGTGCGAGGAGACCGGTGATCCGATCGGAATCGGTCGCCTGCTGGCTCGTCCCACCGCGACGCTCTCGATCGATGCCCAGGAGCGCCGCGAGCGCACCCAAAAGCTGTACGGGGAGTAAATCCGGGCTGTGCCGGGCCGGCTTCCGCACTCCATGACCGAACCGGCATCGTCCATTCCCCTCACCCTGCTCACCGGTTTCCTGGGGGCAGGGAAGACCACGCTCCTCAATCACCTGCTGCGCCAGCCCGGGATGGCTGGCACGGTGGTGCTGATGAACGAGTTCGGTGCGGTCCCCATCGACCACCTCCTGGTCGAGCGCATCGATGAAAACCTCGTCCTGCTCGAGTCAGGTTGCCTGTGCTGCACCGTGCGCGGAGATCTCGTGCGGGTGCTGCGCGACCTCTTCATGCGCCGCTTGCGCCGCGAGCTGCCGGCCCTCGGCCGCATCGTCATCGAGACCACCGGCCTGGCCGACCCGGCGCCGGTGATCCACACCCTGATGCAGGATTTCTTCATCGCCGAACGGTATCGCCTCGACGGGGTGGTCACGGTCGTGGATGGCGTCTTTGGCCTGGGTCAGCTCGAGCGTCATGCCGAGGCCGTCAAGCAAGCCGCGATGGCCGATCGCCTGCTGCTCACCAAGGCCGACCAGGCCGCGCCCGAAGCCCTCGAGGCCCTGTCGGCGCGATTGCGGGCCCTCAACCCGGGGGCGCGTCAGCTGCGCGTCGCGGAAGGCCGGCTGGACGCCGCGGAGATCCTTGATTGCGGCCTGTGGAATTCCACCACCCGCAGCGCGGACGTGGCCGGCTGGCTGGCCGACGAGGCGGTGCGCAGCCAGGCGGCGGCCCGCCCGGCCTATGCGCCCCGCCGCCAGTCCGGGGTTGCCGATCCGGACCGCCATGACGCGCTGACCCATGCTTTCGTGGTGCGCCTCGAGCAGCCGGTGGCATGGGGCGATTTCTCCACGGCCCTCGACATGCTGCAGGGCTTGCGCGGTGACCACCTGCTGCGCATCAAGGGCATCGTCAACGTGCGTGGCGAGGCTGCGCCGCGGGTCATCCAGTGCGTGCATCACCTGCGCTATCCGGCGGCCTCCCTGCCCGCCTGGCCGGATGCCGACCGCAGCACGCGGCTGGTCTTCATCGTGCATGACCTGGAGCGCGCCCTGGTGGACCAGGCCTTCGCCTGCTTCTGCAGCGAGACATCGGAGGCCGGCACATGAGGCAGCGCCGTCCGTCCGCCCTGTTCCGCAGTGCCCTGGCGCTGCTGCTGGTCCTGGCCCAGATCTTCGCGGCCGCCCACGCCGTCGGCCACGTGGCCGATCTGCTGGCCCCGTCGCGGGGAGAAGCGGCCGTCGAGGCCATCTCCTTCGACGGCGGACTCCCCGAGGCGGCCCGCCACGAGAGCTGCCTGCTCTGTCTTGCCGCAGCGGGCCTGTCCGCTGCCCCGCCGCCCTGCCAGCCGGTCCTGGCGGTGGCCCTCCCTGCGCTGCCCCTGCCCGACGGTGTCGTGCTGCCGGGCGCGGCACGTTTGCTGCTCCGGCCGCCCAGTCGCGGCCCGCCTCACCTCTCCTGACCCCCGATCGCTGACCGGCGAGCCTTTGCAGGCTGCGCCGGCATTCCCATTTTTTGGACCGATCCCAGGAGATCCGACCATGACTTTGTTTCGTCCGGGCGTGCTTTGCCTCGCCCTTGCTGCAGCCTTTCCGTCCGTGGCATCCGCCGCATCCGATGCCGAACTGAAACAGCTCCGCGACCAGTTGCGGGAGCTCAAGGAGTCCTACCAGCAGCGCATCGATGCCCTCGAGCGCCGCCTCGCCGCAACCGAGCAG
>WBTZ01000280.1 GCA_009026175.1 Zoogloea sp.
CGCCAGCATCACACGGCCTTCTCCGCCCACCTCTATGCCTACGAGGAGCATGGCGGCACCCGGGTCTCGGCCCGCGAGCTGAATGTAAATGAACATGCCGTCGTCAAGACACTGGTGATGGAGGATGAAGCCCGGCAGCCCCTTATCGTGCTGATGCACGGTGACCGCAAGGTATCCACCAAGGAACTCGCCCGCCAGGCAGGGCGCAAGCAGATCAGCCCCTGCGACCCGGCAGTCGCCCAGCGCCACACGGGCTACATGGTCGGCGGCACCTCGCCTTTCGGCACCCGCAAGAACCTGCCGGTATTCATGGAAAAGACGATCCTGGACCTGCCCCTGATATATATCAACGGCGGAAAGAGGGGTTTTCTGGTCGGCGTGCATCCCCACGATATCGTCCAGATGCTGCAGCCCGGCCTGGTGAATGTGGCCCTGGAATAAAATGAAATAAAAAGACTTGCCAAATACCGGCCTGCTGGTGGCAAAATAAAAGGCGCAATAAAGGCGTGGCGCAGCCAGCCTCTACCTACAATCGGGCACTTCCGTCAAAGCCATTGCCCCTGGCCAAAGGACACGACACCATGGAACTCTCTTCCCTCTCCCTCACCGAATTGCGCCGCCTGCAATCCAAGGTGGAAACCGAAATCCGCCGCCGCTCCGACACGGCCAAGAAGGACCTGCTCAAGCGCATGCAGAAGCTTGCCGCCGAGCACGGCATGAGCCTCACCGAAGTGCTGGGCCAGGAAAGTGCCGAGAAGCCGGCGCCCGCCGCCCCCCGCAAGGCTGCCGCAAAGCCGGCCAAGAAAGCGGCCAAGCCTGCATCCACCATCAAGTTCCGGCACCCGGAAAACGCCGCGATCGGCTGGACCGGCCACGGCCGCAAGCCCCAGTGGGTAATCGACTGGCTGGCGCAGGGCAAGCCGCTGGATGATTTGCGCGCCAATACCGCTGCTGCCGAAGCCGCCTGAGACAGGAATTAACAGGGCACTCCACGGCATGCGCCTGGAGTGCCCTTCAACCATTCCAGCCCGCCGGGCCGCGACGGCCCCGGCGCGCAGTCAGCGTGGCAGGCCGGCGGTGGGTGCATGCTCCGGCGGAGGGGAGCCGTCCCTGCCCCGCTCAATGAATACGCCCACCCGCCGTACATCCTTCATCACACCGATCTTTGCAATCGCCAGCTTGACCCACGGCGCGCCGAATTCATCGAAAAGCAGTTTGACGATGAATTCACCCAGGGTTTCGATCAGATTGAATTGATGACTGGCCAGCTCCTCGCGGATCCGCTCGATCACCCTGGCGTAATCGATCGTATCGGCAATGTCGTCATGCTCCGCCGCGGCATCCGGCACCCCAAAGGTCAGATTCAACTCGAGCGTCTGCTCGGTCACCCGCTCCCGCGGATATATGCCAACCCGGGATTTGACCCGCAGTGCTTCGATAAAAATGAAATCCATCGTCCGTCCCAGCTAAAATCGCCGCCATTCTAGCTCGCGTCACACTCAACGAATGCAACCCGCGCTCCTGCTCGCCGCCTATCTTCTCGGCTCCATCCCCTTCGCGGTCGTCGTCAGCCGCCTTTTCGGCATGGCCGACCCCCGCAGCTACGGCTCGGGCAATCCCGGCGCCACCAATGTGCTTCGCAGCGGCAACAAGCTTGCCGCGGTCCTGACCCTGCTCGGCGACGGCTTCAAGGGCTGGCTCGCCGTCTTCCTGGCTGCACGCTTCGGCCCCGACCTGGGCCTGCCCGACAGTGCCGCCCCCATTGCCGCACTGGCCGCCTTCCTGGGCCACCTGTTTCCGGTATTCCTGGGCTTCAAGGGTGGCAAGGGCGTCGCCACGGCGGCCGGCGTGCTGCTCGGCGCCAGTGGCTGGCTGGGACTGGCCACCCTCGGCGTGTGGCTCGGCATCGCCTTCACCACCCGCTACTCGTCACTTGCCGCGCTGTGCGCCGCCGTAGCCTCACCGGGCATCGCCTTCCTGCTGGGCCTTGCCCCGGACTGGATCCTGTCCATCGCCATCATGTCGGGCCTGCTGGTGTGGCGGCACAAGGACAACATCCGGCGCCTGCTGAGCGGCCAGGAAAGCCGCATCGGCAGCAAGAAGAAGGACGCCTGAGCCTACCCTGGCAGGACCTGCCCCGCCACGCACGGCAGCGCCATGTCCATCAGGTTCCAGCGC
>WBTZ01000150.1 GCA_009026175.1 Zoogloea sp.
GGCGGGGCACTGGCCGGCACCGGCGCGTTGCCGAGCTGTGCAAGATGCAGGCGGAACTCGCTGTTGCCCGACTCCAGCGCAAGCGCCCGCTCGAAGGCCTGCCGTGCCGCGGCCTTGTCGCCCCGCGCCTGGTGGACCAGCCCCAGGGTATCCAGGTAGGTTGCCCGGTTCGGCTCCCGCTCCAGCGCCCGGCGGATCATCGCCAGCGCATCGTCGAGGCCGGTCTTCTGAGCCGCCAGCAGAACAGCGAGATTGTTGGCAACCCGGAAGTTGTCCGGCTCGAGCCGCAGCGCTTCCCGATAAGCCTTCTCCGCCTCAGCCGGACGCTTGAGGCGATTGAGGGCCTGCCCCAGCAAAGCATGGGGCAGTGCGCTCCCCGGCGCCATCGGGATGGCCTTGCGGTAGGCATCAACGGCGGCCTCGGTGCGGCCGAGCAATTGCAGCACATCCCCGCGGGAGATCATGGCCCCGGAGAAGTCCTTCTTCACCGCGAGCGCCTTGTCGAAGTACTCGAGTGCGCGCTCCGCCTGCCCCTGGCGCTGGGCCACCAGACCTCGAGCGTGCAGGATGCGGGGTTCCGCAGGGTCACGTCGGAGGGCGTCATCGAGGGTTCGGGCTGCTTCGTCGAGGCGACCATCCCCCATGTAGGCGAGCGCAAGCTGATGCAGGATGTCTGCAGAGTCTGGCTTCTGCCTGAGCGCGTCGCGCAACAGGGAAACCGCCTGAGCCGGCTTGCGCAGGGTGTCCGTGTACAAGCTGGCCAGATCCAGCTTGAGTTGCAACCCGTCGGGGTTGGCCGCAATGGCCGCCCGGTAACTCTCTTCGGCGGAAGCCGGCAGCCCCTGCTCCACCAGCAGCCGGGCCTGGGCCTGCAGGACGGCGGGTTGCCCCGGGGCCATGGCAACGGCGCTGGCCATCCAGTCCCTGGCGAGCTTTGCCTTCCCCTGGGAATGGCTGATCACGGCAAGGCCGAGCATGGCCTCCACCGAGGCCGGGTTCTGCCGGTAGGCCTCGCTGAAGTATTTCTCGGCCTGCTCGAGGTTACGGTTGCGCAGGGCGACCCGGCCCCGGTTGATGGCCTCGCTGTCAGGCCGGCCGGCCCCCTCGGCGAGGGTGGAAGAGGAATTGCCCAGCACCACGTCGGCGGTGGCGGGGACAAGCGGGAAAGCGAGACCGGACCCCACGAGCAGGGCCAGGCAGAAACGACTCAACTGCATGCAAACCTCGGGTTGGAAAGCCAGGCAAAGGGACCGAAGCGACAAGGCTGAATCGGAACGGTCCCATGATGGCGGCAAATTCTACAGCGGGTTGTCCGCCTGGCTTCCGGCGGATTCCCTGCCCTTGCGGAAAATGCCCGCAGAAAGCGGAAAAAGGGGGCATCCCCCCTTCCCCGCATTGCGGAAGATCAAGGGAGGCCCCCTGGGGCACCTCCCCGACTCATCAGTTCCAGCGACGGCGCAGGGCCACCACGCCCCCCAGGCTGAGCGCCCCCAGCAACGCCGTGGCCGGCTCCGGTACCTTGTTGCCGCCAGGGACCGCCTGGATCAGATCCTGGCTGGTCGAATTGTTCCAGGTGATGAGCTGATAGTTTGCCGTGCCGGGTGCGCCGCTCCGCACCTTGGTCAGCAGGTCGTCGGCCACCGCCAGGGCATTGGCCTCGACCGCAGATCCGGTGTCACCCAGCCAGTTCGTATAGGCGCCGGTGCTCCGGTTGCTGTCGTCGAGGGTTTCCCAGAGCGCGATCTGAAAGCCGGCGACCTGGCTGCGGTTGGTGAGATCAAGCGAGGCGTAGCTCTGGTCGAACAAGGCCTGGGTTGCTGCCGACACCGTGGAACCGGCGCTGTACGGCAGCCCCGGCGGGACATATGCGCCCGCATTCATGTTCTGCAGCAACTCGAAGCAGAAAGCCAGGAAGGAGGTCCCGGTGGTCTGGTCGTTGACGCTGAAGAGCGTCGCCAGTACATCCTTGCTGCTTCCACTCACATTGACCGTGAAGGACGGCGCAGCCACATCCGGCGAGATCACGAGGTTGTCAGCGCGCGCGGGGGCACTGGCCAGCACCCCGAAAGCGGCGAGGGCGAGCGCGGATTTCTTGAAGAGACTGATATTCATTTTTGGTTTTCTCCTGGATTAAAAGGAACCGGTCATCCGGTCTTGAAGCCGGCCGGAGCGACTCCGGCCGGGCAAGGGGAGTCAGGCGGCCATCAAGAGAGGCTGCTGATCGTCATAGAGGTTGATCAACTGGGTCAGACCAGCGAGGCCGCCATCTCCGGCCAGGGCCGCCGCAGCAAAGGGCCCGCCCGGCGGGATCGCCTGACCCAGCATGCAGCCCAGGCTCTGGTCGTTGCCCAGCAGGGAGGCCATGTCGGGCAGCGCCACTCCGGCGGCGGCAGCGTCTTCTGCCGAAACGTTGAAGTACACGTCGGTCATGTCGACGCTGTCACCATTGACCAAGGTCGCACTGGACCGCTCGAGATGCAGGTTGCCCTGCTCGTCAATGGCAGGCAGTGCGACGTAGGACACCTTGAGACTGGCCAGGCCTGCATCGGACAGGCTCAACAGCTCTCCTTGGTCGGTAAGCTGGTTGCTGTTGGCATCGCGCCACACCTTGAGCTCTGCGAAACGGGCGTCCTGGCTGTCCACCAGGCCATCGCCATTGCTGTCAAAGCTGGCCAGCTTTGCGAACCCCAGGCCGGCGCTGTTACCACCGAACATCTCGCCGACGTCGTCGATCCGGCCGTTGCCATTGCTGTCCACCACCAGGAACGCGTCGCTGCTGCTCAGCCAGCCAGACTTGACCGCGGTGCCTGTGCCGAACAGATCGAAGGTCCCATTGGTATTCTCGCGGGCGATGGTCTGGATGCCGTTGCCGTCCAGGTCGATGGCGATCGGGCTGACGCCGGCGTCACGGGTGCTGTCGTACTGGCCAGACACGAGGGTGAACTTGTCGGTGTACCCCTGGTTGAAGTAGGTCGACGAGACCCGGCTGACATCCGAGTCCCTGGTGTCGTAGCTGTTGCTGTACACATCCTTTGTCGTGAACTGCCAGTTGGACGAGGACACATAGGACACCGTGGGGTTGCCATACCAGTCGTACTGGCCGGTGTAGTAGTAGGCGGAGCTCTTGTCGAAGCTCAGGCTGTACTGGCTCGGATCAAGGTTGGTGAACTTGTAGTTCCCGTTGGAATCGCTGGTCGTCGTGGCAATCACCGTCCCACTGGCGTTCAACAGCTTGACCGTGCAATTGACGATGCCGCCGTCACCGCTGTCCTGCAGGCCATTGCTGTTCCAGTCGGTCCACACCCGGTCACCGACAGAGGCCTTGCGGTAAAGACCTGCATCCCAGGAAAGATCGTTCTCACCGGACGCCAGGGTGGTGAGAACGGTTTTGCCGGTGCCATCCACATCGGAGTCAGTGGCGTCGTTCGCCCCCTGGTTCTGCTTGGTGTAGTAGTAGCCGCTCGGGGCCACCACCTGGACCTTGTAGTCGCCGCTGGAGAGATTGCTGAACAGGTAGTCACCACTGCTGTTGGTGGTGGTGGTTGCCACCACGGTGCCCGCCGAATTGAGGAGCTTCACGGTCACGCCGGCAATGCCTGCCTCTCCTGCGTCCTGGATACCGTTGTAGTTGAGGTCTTCCCAGACCTTGTCGCCGAGCGATGCCACGGCGGGCGGCGGGGCAGGCGGGCAGTAGATGCCGGCATCCCAGCTCATGTCGTTCTCACCGGACTCGAGGAGGGTCTGGACCGTGGTCTGGACCGAGGTGCCGCTGACGGTCACCAGCTTCACGTTGTCGATGATCCCGCCGAGACTGTCGTCATCGCCAGCCTGCTCGCGGAACTCCAGCCGGCTCGAGGCATCCGCGGCGGTCACCGTGAAGGTGTACTTCGTCAGCGTGGTCGAGGACGGGTCGACGGTGGCAATCTTGCTGCCTTCCCACCAGATCTCGACGGTATTGGTGGAGGCCGCAGTCCCGGCACGCTGGGCCAGATCCACGCTCAGCTGGTAGCTCTGCCCGGCAACGGTGGTCACATCCTGATAGAAGCCGGTCACCGTTCCGGTCTTGTTGGCATCCAGCTCGGCCACGTAGCTGCCGCTGGCGCCGGAGACCCCGAAGGAGGTGGCGGTACTCACCTCGACCGAATCTCCCATGCCGCACCAACCCGACGCCCCGGACTCGAAGCTGCCGTTGCAGATCAGGTTGGTCGTCCCCAGGGTGACGCCCACATCCGAATCGACGGCATCGTTGCCGCCCGCATCCTTGATGGTGAAGCCGCAGCCGGCAGGTGCCGTGAATTGCACCGCATAGCTACCGGGAGTCAGGTCCTTGAAGAGGTAATTGCCGTTGGCATCGGTCTGGGTGGTCGCCACCACATTGCCACTCGCATCCAGCAGCTTGACCGTGGCCCCCGGAATACCGGCCTCCCCCGCGTCCTGGATACCGTTTCCGTTGCTATCCGACCACACCCGGTCACCGATCGAGGCCTTCTGATAGAGGCCGGCATCCACGCTCAGGTCCGTTTCGCCCGCGCTCAGCCTGACCACCCCGGTCTTGCCCGTCAGGGGGTCGAAGTCGCTGTCGGCCGCATCGTTGCCGCCCTGATCCTTGCCGCTCAGGAAGTAACCGGTCGGCGCCACCACCTGGGCCGAGTAGTCGCCCGGCGCCAGGTTATTGAACAGATAGCTGCCATCCGCACCGGTGGTCGTGGTGCCGACCACGCTGCCGCCAGCGTCGATCAGCTTGACCGTCACTCCCGCCAGCCCCGCTTCACCTGCGTCCTGCACACCGTTGGCGTTCTTGTCCAGCCACACCTTGTCGCCGAGGGCGGCGGTGCGCTCGTCCACAAAGTCGTTGCCGGTGCTGGTGGCCCCGGAGACCACAGTCACCGCGATCGAGTTGGGATTACCGCCGTCCTTGTCGGAGACATCGAGGTAGCCCGGCTTGTTGGTCTCCTCCACCGTGTAGTTGCCGGCAGGAATGTTGTTGAAGACGTAGTTACCGCTGGCGTCGGTAGTGGTGCTGGCCACGATGCCTCCGGCACTGTCCTTCAGCACCACGGTCACGCCGGCGATCGGCGCATCGCCTGTGTTGTTGTTGTCCAGGTCCTCACGCACGGTGCCGGTGATCGCACCGGGCGTGGCCACGATGCCCGCATCCCAGCTGCGGTCAGACTCGCCTGACTGCAGGACAGTCTGGATCGTCTTGCCGGTGGCCGCGTCCGCATCGCTGTCGCTGCCATCGGTGGCGGCCGCCGCATCCCGGGTGGTGAAGCCGTAGCCGGCAGGCAAGGTGGTCTTGTCGAACTGGACGCTGTAAGTGCCCGGCTTCAGCCCGCTGAACAGGTAGTTGCCCGCCGCGTCGGTGTTCTGGCTGGCCACCACATTGCCCGCAGCGTCCAGCAGGGACACCTTCACCCCCTGTACGCCGGCCTCGCCCGCATCCTGGACGCCATTGGCGTTGCTGTCGTACCACACCCGGTCGCCCAGCTCCGCCAGCTTGTAGAAGCCGGCATCCACATCCGGGTTGTTCTGCCCCGATACCAGGCTGACCAGACCGCTCTGCCCCGCCCCGTTGATGTCGCTGTCGGTGGCGTCGTTACCGCCCAGGTCCTGGCCGCTGACTTCATAGCCGGCCGGCTTGACCACCACCACCGAGTAGGTGCCGGGCATCACGCTGAAGCTGTACTTGCCGTCGGCACCCGTGGTGGTGCTCTGCACCACCGTGCCCGAAGCATCCCGCAACTGCACCACGACGTTGGCAAGGCCCGCCTCGCCCGCGTCCTGCACGCCGTTGGCGTTCGTGTCTTCCCACACCCGGTCGCCGAGAACCGCCGGACGCTCGTCCACGAAGCTGTTACCCGTGCTGGTGGCCCCGGAGACCACCGTCACCGCGATCGAATTCGGATTGCCGCCGTCCTTGTCGGAGACGTCGAGGTAGCCCGGCTTGTTGGTCTCCACCACCGTATAGCTGCCCGGGGGCAGGCCATTGAAGACGTAGTTGCCGCTGCCATCCGTGGTCGTGGTGGCGACGACCTTTCCGCTGCTGTCCTGCAGGGTGACGGTCACTCCGGGGATCGGCGTATCGCCGATGTCGTCGTTATTGCCGTCTTCCAGCACGGTGCCGGATATGGCGCCCGGAACAGGCACAGCAAAGGTGATGGTATTGGGTGTGGCGTCGAGGTCGGCACCGCCACAGCCGGCCGTCCCACCGTCATCGCGCACCTGGAAGGTGAAGGACTGGGCACCGCCAGCCCCTACCGGTGCCAGGTAGCTCAGTTTTCCGGCCGCGATGTCGATCGCCAGCACCTCCTGGCCCGCCACCACGGCAACGCCATCCAGGTGAAGCACGCCCCCCGCGGGCACCGAATCGATCACCACCGACCTGAAACCGTTGCCCTCCACCGCATCGACAAAGCCAAAGTCGCCGAGCCCGAGCACGTAGATATCGCCGTTGGCCAGCGCCACGCTCTCGTCCGCGCCGGAGGGGGCGTCATTGACCGGCGTGACCTGGACCGTCAGGTCGAGGATGAAGCCGTTACCCGTGCTATCGGTACCCAGCACGCTCACTTCGAGCTGGCCATTGAAGTTCGGCAGCGAACTCATGTCCAGGCTCAGGGTGTCCTTGTCGACGGCGGTGAAATACCCCGACGTGACCTCCTGGTACACCCCGTCCACCTTTATGTACAGCCTGATCTTTTCGGGATTGATCGCCGAGTAATTCGTATCCGCCTGTCTGAGCAGATCGAACAACTCAAAAGTCTTGCTGGTGTCCTCACAAAGAGAAACGCTAGTTGAATAACGCGGCAGTGCCATAACCAATCTCCATCGCTGTGTTTTTCGTTTCGCCCCCAAAACAAATGGGACGCGAGCCGTGAAATCAGGGAGAAAAAGGCAATTAGCGCGCCAGCAAGCCGGATCAATTTGTCAAAAACGATATTTTCAAAAACACTCAAATACTTATAAGGCCTGAAAACCTTATTCACAAAAGTAAGAAAACAGCATCACGTTTACTCTGTAAGAATTTTCGACATCCATATATGAAAAATCAGGCAAACCCAGGCCACGGCAGTCCCAAAATTTCACAGAAGACAGCAATCAATCAAAACAACACTATGTTTTTAATAGTATTTTCCAAAAACCCTTTCTCGCAGAAACCAGCCACACATCCTCTCTCCATCTCCCCAGCCCTGATCAAGAGCATCACGAAATTTCCCGACAAGCATTACCCCCTGCCCCCCCCAAACAGCGAAACACTTTCTAAGAGATCAGCACCTGCAAAAAAAACACTGATCAACAACACCCACCGAAACATATTTTTGTCAAAACAGAGAAACAATTGAAAAGATTCATCCACTACCCACCTGGCGACCCATCAAATCAGGCAATAAATTGAAAACAAAATCACATTGAGCGGCTCCGTGATTTTTTGACATTTTTCTGCTCTATCTCCTGTGGCACCATCGGCTGCCTGAAAACAAGGAAACCGGATTACGGCTTCCCGCGAATAGCCTCACCGAGCGCCCTCCCATGCCTGCCTCCCCTACCGCAATTCCAGGCTCAGCTCCCGTCGATGGCATCCTCGACCAGTTGATATTCCTGGCCCATTTCTTCGGCAAGCGCGCGGACCCCGTCCAGTTGCTGGCCGATACCCCCATTGAATCAGGCCGCATCAGCGAATCGCACCTCCACGAATGCGCCCAGCGTGGAGGCCTTCACCTCAGCCGCAGCGCCAAGCCGCCGGCAGCCTTCCGGGCATCGGAATTACCGGCCCTGATCGTGGTTGCACATGGCGAGCCGCTGGTGGTGCTGAAGCGCGAGGGTGAGCAGTTCGAGTGCGTGCAGGCGGGCATCCGCGGCAGCGTCCGCCTCGATGCGGCGGCCATCGCCCGGGACTACGCGGGCGTCGCCTATTTTGTCCGGCCGCGGGTCTTCTTCGACAGCCGCAGCCTGCTCTATCACCTGTCCCGCCCGCGGCGCTGGTTCTGGGACACCCTGCTGGCGAACCGCAGCATCTACGGCTGGGCCTTGCTGGCCACCGTGATGAGCAACCTGTTCGCCGCGGTCATCCCCTTCTACACAATGTCGGTCTACGACCGGGTCATCCCCAACAGCGCCCTCGAGAGCCTGTGGGTCCTCAGCGCCGCGGTCGGGCTGGTCATCGTCTTCGACCTGGTCATCAAGCTGCTGCGCAGCTACCTGCTCGAGTCGGCGGCGCGCAAGGCCGACATCGCACTGTCGGCGCACGTCTTCGCCCACGCCCTGCGCCTGAGGGCGGCTCACCGGCCCGCCTCCGGTGGCGTGCTGGCGAACATCGTGCGGGACTTCGAATCGGTGCGGGAGTTCGTCACCTCCTCCACCCTCACGGTGCTCGGTGACCTTCCCTTCATGCTGTTCTTCCTGCTCCTGATCGCCATCGTCGGCAACTGGCTGGTACTGGTCCCGGCACTCATCATTCCGCTGACCATCGGCGTCTCGGTGCTGATCCGCCGCCCGCTGACCCGCCTGCTCGGCGCCAACATGCAGGAGTCGGCCCAGCGCACCGCCCACCTGTTCGAGACGATGCACGGGGTGGACACCCTCAAGTGCCTGGGCGCCGAAGCCTGGGCCCGGCGCAAGTGGGAGATGCTGACCGTCAAGATCTCGGAGAACGCCGTGCAGATGCGGGAATGGACGGCCTTCGGCAGCTACGCCTCGCTGCTCCTGACCAGCGTGGCGACGGTGCTGATCGTCATGTTCGGCGCCCTGCTGATCGCCGAAGGGCAGCTGACCATGGGCCAGCTGATCGCCGTGTCGATGCTGGCCGCCCGCGCCATCACACCGGCGACCCAGATCGCCGCGCTGGTCGTCCGCTACGAGCAGACCCGCCAGGCATTGCAGGCCCTCGACAAGGTCATGGAGTCGCCCACCGACGAGGCCGTCGACAGCCTGCACCTGCCGCAGCTCCAGGGCCGGATCGACTTCCGGGATGTGCACTTTGCCTACCCGGCCTCCCCGCCCCTGCTGAAAGGCCTCAGCCTGAGCATCCGCCCCGGCGAGAAGGTCGGCTTCATCGGCCGCATCGGCTCGGGCAAGAGCACCCTGTGCAGGCTTCTCCTCAACCTGTACGCCCCGGACCAGGGCGCCGTGCTGGTCGATGGCATGTCGGTGAGCCAGGTGGAGCCCCAGAGCCTGCGGCGTCAGGTGGGCTATGTTCCGCAGGATGTGGTGCTGTTCCATGGCGACATCCGCGAGAACATCCTGCTCGGCAAGGGCCAGACCAGCGATGCCCAGCTACTGGAAGCCCTGCGCCTGTCCTGCCTGGACGAAACCCTGGCGCAGATGCCCAACGGCCTTGGCACCCAGGTCGGCGAGCGGGGCGAACGCCTGTCCGGCGGCCAGCGCCAGGCGGTGTCCATCGCCCGGGCGCTGGTGCAGCGGCCGCGTCTGCTGCTGCTCGACGAACCCTCCAGCATGATGGACCCGGGCACTGAAGCCCGCCTGATCGAGAACCTGCGCAGCCTCAAGGACGCCACCCTGCTCCTGGTCACGCACCGGATGGCCATGCTGCCCCTGGTGGATCGCCTGGTCGTCCTCGATCAGGGCCGGGTGGTTCTCGACGGCCCCCGCGACGAGGTCCTGCGCAAACTGCAGGGAGCCCCCGGCCCCGGCGCCACCAGCAAGGCCAGCACGCCCAGGGAGTTCGCCGCATGAGCACGCCCCAGAACGCCGCCCCCCTGCGCCTCGACAGCGAGCCCCTCGCCCCCCATCCGGATTTCGACCGGGGCCCACGGCGCGCGGCATTGCTCCTGCTCGGCGCCACCAGCCTGTTCTTTGTCCTGCTCTTCGCCTGGATGAGTCTTGCCCGCCTGGACATCTCGGTGAATGCCAGCGGCGCCATCGTGCCCTCCAGCCGGACCCAGCAGATCCAGAGCATGGAAGGCGGCATTCTCAAGGTCCTGAACGTCAGGGAAGGCAGCGTGGTCCGCCAGGGCGACGTCCTCGCCGTGGTGCAGAACCTGCAGTTCAACGCCGACATGGGCGAATCCCAGCAAGCCCTGTGGGGCGCCCGCGCCGCCCTGGCCCGCCTCGAGGCCGAAGCCCGCGGCGCAGCGCCGGTCTTTCCGGCCGACCTGGAAAGCCAGGCTCCCGAGCTGGTACGGGAGCAACGCACCCTGTGGCAGAGCCGCCGCCAGGAGCGCCAGAACACCCTGGAAACACTGTCACGCCAGCTGGCGCAACGCCAGCAGGAGCTGGCCGAGGCGCGGACCCGCCACCAGACGCTCACCGAAGGAATCGGGCCGGCCCGTGAAGCCCTCGCCATCGAGGAGAAACTGGCCGCCGCCGGAGCCGGCGCACGGGCCGACCTGCTCGTCGCGCAGCAGCGCTACAGCAGCCAGAAGGGCGACCTGGAAGCCACCCGCATCACCATCGGGCGCATGGAAGCCGCGGTGGCCGAAGCCCAGTCACGCCTGTCGGAAACCCGGGCGCGCTTCCTCACCGAAACCAGCAAGGAGAAGAATGAGCAGGAACTGCGCGCCGCCACCCTCACCGAGCAGCTGGCTGGCCGCAGCGACAAGGTTGCCCGGCGAGAGCTGCGTGCCTCCCTCGACGGCGTGGTCAACCGCGTCCTGGTCAACACCCTGGGCGGCGTCGTGAAGCCCGGCGAGAGCATCATGGAAGTGGTCCCCGCCGACGATCGCCTGCTCGTGTCGGCCCGCGTCAAGCCGGCGGACATCGCCTTCATCAAGACCGGGCAGGACGCCCGGGTCCGCATCAGCGCCTACGACTCATCCATCTTCGGCACACTGGAGGGCGAGGTCGTCCGGGTCGGCGCCGATGCCATTGTGGATGCGGAGCGCAAGGAGACCTACTTCGAAGTCTTCCTGGCCACCCGCCACAATTACCTGGGCGACGCCACCGAACACCTCACCATCTCCCCGGGCATGGCGGCTGACACCAGCATCCGGACCGGCAAGCGCACGCTGCTGGAGTATGTGCTCAAGCCCATCGTCAAGACCCTCGACAAGTCCTTGCGGGAACGCTGATGAAACCCCCTCACCCCGCCCGCCGGCCCATCGCCGCCCTGCTCCTCGTCGCACTCCTCGGCTGCGCGGCCACGGCCGCCCGGGCGGCTCCCCTGCCCACGGTCGTGGACAAGGCCCTGCTGCAACAACCCGGCGTGCGGTCCGCCCAGGCCCTGCTGCGCGCGGCCGAAGCCCAGGTCACCCAGGTCCGCTCCGACTTTGCGCCAAGCCTCGGTCTCAGCCACCGCAACGCCGACTCCCGCGACGAGACCCTCGGGAACCCGGTGGATCGGAAGCTGCGCCGCAGCGACGCCAGCCTGCGCTGGAACATCTTCAACGGCGCGGCCGACACCCACCGCCTGCGCTCGGTCTCCTTCGGACGGGATGCCGCTGAAGCCGATCTGGACAATATCCTCGAACAACTCGCCTACGAGATCACCGAGGCCTACACCGACGTGGTCCGCCTGCGCCAGACCACGCGCAGCCTGCGGGCTACCCTCGAACGCCAGGAACAGGTGGCGGCCAACGTAGCCCGGCGGGTTGAAGCCGGTCGCATCCCGTCCGCCGAGCTCGACCTGATCCACGTCCGGCAGATCCAGAACCAGGCCCTGCTCGGCCAATTGCGCGCCCAGCTGGGAACCGCCGAATACCGCTACCGCCTGCTCGCCGGCGAAGCCCCCGACGCGCTGGTCGCGCCTTCAATCAGGAGCGAGACCGGTGCCGGCGACCTGGAAGCCCTGGTGGACCGCATCCGCGAACGCAGTCCGCGCCTGCGCGCAGCACTCCAGCGCAGCGCCGCACGCCAGGCCGACATCGGCGTGGCGCGCGGCAGCTTCTTCCCGTCGGTGGACCTGTCCTTCAGCAAGCGCCTGGACAGCCACAGTGAGCCCACCCCGGTCACCGACACCGACCGCTCGTCCCAGCTGCAGGTCAGCATCGACATCCCGCTGGGCGGCAAGAACCTAGGACGCCACACCGAGGCGGTGGAACGGCACCAGGCCGCCCTGGCCGACGCCGACGACCTGCTCCTCAAGGTCTCCCGCGAAGTCACCGACCTGCAGCGCCAGTACCAGGAGGCCTGCGACATCGCCCCCCGGCTGGAACAGCGGGTGATGGCCGCGCAACGGGTTGCGGCCGCCTACGAGCTGCACTTCGAGGCGGGCCGGCGCAGCCTCAATGACCTCTCCATCGCCCAGGACGAGCTCTTCAGTGGTCAGCGCGCCCTGATCGAGAACCGGGCCCAGCAGACCACCCTGCTGGCCCAGCTGCTCGGCCTGGCCGGGGAACTGCGGGAGGCCCTGCGGACGCGCTATGAGCCGGCGCCCATCCCCCCTGAGCTGCTGGGCACGGCCCCCTACGTC
>WBTZ01000281.1 GCA_009026175.1 Zoogloea sp.
GTGCCCCGCCGCGCCCGCGGCCCCCGCGGGATCGAGCTGCACCGCCATGACGAAGTCCTGATCGGCCACCTGCCCCAGGCGGGCGCCGACCGCCCCGACGCCCAGTTCGTCGTCCATCTCAAGTAGTCCAGCGAAGAGGAGCGAAGCCGCCATGCCCACCTACCGCACGCCCGATGTGTATGTCGAAGAGATTTCGGTCTTTCCGCCCTCGGTAGCCGAAGTGGAGACCGCGGTGCCCGCCTTCGTCGGCTACACCGCCCGCGCCACCCGCACGGTGAACAACGACCTGCGCAACGTCCCGACCCGCATCACCTCGCTGCTGGAGTTCGAGAGCCTGTTCGGCGGCGCCCCGGCCCTGCAGCTCGAACGGGTGGACCTGGACGCCGGCAACCGCTTCCAGAGCGCGACCCTCGCCGCCACCAACACCAAGTACCTCTACGACAGCATGCGGCTGTTCTTCGACAACGGCGGTGGCAAGGCCTGGATCACCTCGGTGGGCGACCTGGACGACGCGGTGGACAAGACCGCCCTGATCGAGGGCTTCAAGCGCGTCGCCACCGTGGACGAGCCCACCATCCTGCTGGCCCCGGATGCCGCCGGCCTCGGCGCCGACGATCTGGCCGCCGTGCAGGTGGCGACCCTCAACCAGTGCGGCAAGCTGGGTGACCGGGTTGCCGTGCTCGACACCCGCCTGGCCGGCAACAAGCTGGAACACACCACGGTGGTCGAAGAACTGCGCAACCGGGTCGGCATCAATCACCTCAAGTACGGCGCCGCCTACGCCCCCTGGCTCAAGCTCAACTACCCCAAGAACGTCGGCTATGCCGATGTGCGCGGCGTGCTGCGCAAGGGCGGCGTGGCCGTCACCCTGGCCAGCCTCAGCGGCGACGCCGGCGTGGTGGCCATCATCCAGGGGCTGGAGCAGATCCTCGTCGACCAGAACGGCCTGGCCGCACGCATCGGCAATGTCAGCGGCAGCCCCGCCACGGCGATCTCCGACGCCTACGGTGCCGCCGTGCTGGCCTACCAGGGCGAGCGCAGCGCCGGCAACCTGGAAGACCTGTTCGCCCTGGTGTTCCGCCTCGCCCCCATGCTCGACGGCATGGTCACCGGCGCCACGGCCTTCACCCACCCCGGCCTGCGTGGCGACGTGACCCGCGCCATCACCAACAGCTTCCTGCCCGCCCTGCGCGAACTCATCGCCATCGAACGCGAAATGGACGACAAGCTCGGCGATGATGCCGGCTACACCCTGCAATACAGCAACACCGGCGCGCTGACCCTGCCCGCCTGGGCCACCCTGTTCGGCGCCGGCGCCCCGGCCATCCCCAACCCGGCCACCGCGGTCACCGGCGCCACCGATGCGGAACTGCTCAACAGCGGCCTGGCCCACGTGCAACGCATCTACGCGCCGCTGGCCTCCGCGCTGGACGCCATCAACGCCTCCCTCGGCGCCTACCGTGCCAATGCCGAGGCCAACCTGCTGGAGAGCTTCGGCGCCTACCGGGACATCATCCGCGGGGTCGGCAGCACCCTCACCGCCTGCCCGCCGTCGGGCGCCATCGCCGGCATCTACGCCCTGGTGGACAACCAGCGGGGCGTCTGGAAGGCCCCCGCCAATGTCAGCCTGACCGGCGTGATCGGCCCCAGCTACGCCCTCGACAGCGACGATACCGACAGCCTCAATATCGATGCCACCGCCGGCAAGTCGATCAACGCCATCCGCGCCTTCGTCGGCAAGGGCACCCTCGTGTGGGGCGCCCGCACCCTGGCCGGCAACGACAACGAGTGGCGCTACATCTCGGTGCGACGCTTCTTCAACATGGTCGAGGAGTCGGTCAAGAAATCCACCTACTGGGCGGTCTTCGAGCCCAATGACGCCAATACCTGGGTCAAGGTGCGGGGCATGATCGAGAGCTACCTCACTCAAAAATGGCGCGAGGGCGCCCTGGCCGGCGCCACCACCAAGGACGCCTTCTTCGTGCGCTGCGGCCTCGGCACCACGATGAGCAGCCAGGACATCCTGGAAGGCCGCATGTACGTGGAGATCGGCATGGCGGTGGTGCGCCCGGCCGAATTCATCATCCTCAAGTTCTATCACAAGCTCCAGACGTCCTGATGCCCGGCCCCGGACCGCGCTGAATCCCCCGC
>WBTZ01000151.1 GCA_009026175.1 Zoogloea sp.
GGCTGCCCGCCCGGCCGCGACTCAGCAGGCTGAGGCGCTGCTCGCCGTTCATGGCCAGCACGGTGGTGGCACGACTGGCCGGCAGGGCGTCGATCAGGCGCCGGGCCGGATCACCGAAGGCGGACACCGCCAGCACCGCGTCGGCTTCCAGCCACTGGCGCAACTGGCGGTCGCTGGCAGCCGTCAACTGGGCCGGAGTGCGCAGCTGGATGCGGTCCCCCGGATGGCGGGCGAGGTGTTGCCGGGCGGCTTCGACGGCCGCCGGGGCGGCCCGGTCGGTGACCACTCCGAAGAGGCTGGCGGCCGGCGCCGGCAGGGCATACAGGAGGGCCGCCGCGGCGAGAAGCCGGCGGGCAGGGGCGCTGCGCAGCAGGAGGCTGATGGGCATGTCTTCGCGATTCCGCAACAGGGCGGGCACACGGAGACGGAGCGGAACGAGAGCACGGGACGAGGCCGGCGCGGCAGGCCCGGGGATCGTGGAGGAGCGCTTCGCTCGCCACGCCCACACCCCGGGGCCCGGCCGAACAGGAGGTCCTCGGGCCGGTCTTCTGGCTCGCCTTCGTTCTTCTCCGTCCGGCCTTCCCGGGCAGGGCCCAGTGGCATCGGTGGACGGAGTCGTCAGGCTTACAGCAGCGGGGGCTGCGCCGGAATGGCCTGGGTGCCTGCGCACCGGGGCTTCACCGGACTTCCCGTTTGGCCCGGCCGCAACATGCGGCGCGGGCACCCGGAGGAACAGGGCCGAAGCCTACGGTAAAGCCCTGCTCCGGGCAAGGCGTGCGGCGGCGGGTCAGGCCTGGATCTGCCAGAGGTGGGCGGCGACAAGTGAGCGCCAGGGGGTGAAGGGCGCCAGCCAGGCCTCGGTGCTGCGCGGGTCGGGGCACGCTGCATCGCCCTCGCCACCCAGCAGCTGGCCCAGGCCGCGGCGCACGGCAGCGTCGCCGTGCAGGGAAGCGTCCAGGTAGCCGAAGCCGCGCAGCAAGGTGTAGTCCACGGTCCACGGGCCGATGCCGCGCAGGGCCAGCAGGCGTTCACGGATCAGGGCCGGGGCGGCGCCCTGCGCCCACCAGTCGTCCAGGGGGAGCTGCCCGTCGCCGACCTGCCGGGCGATCTCCAGGAGGGTGGCGGCCTTGCTGCGGGAGAAGCCGGCTGCGCGCAGTTGCGCCTCGGAGAGGGCCGCCACGGCCGGGGCATCGGGGTAGCAGGCGAGCCCGTCGCGGGTGTGCAGGGCGGTGGCCTCGATCAGGCGCCGCCGGATGCCGAGCGCTGCGGCGACGCTGATCTGCTGCCCGGTGATGGCCCAGCTGAGGGCTTCGAAGGGGCTGGCCGCCTGGCTCAGGCGCAGGCCGGGGCGCCGGGCCAGATGCGGGCCGAGCAGGGGATGGCTGTGCCAGGCGGCCTCGAAAGCCTCGACCGGCTGGTCCAGCCCCAGGAAACGGCGTCCCCACGCGGCAAGGCCGCTGCACCCGAGCGTGCCGGCCGGGCCGATCCGCAGGCTGGCGGTGCTGTCCCCGAAGCCCACCTCCAGGCGTGCCGGCGCACCCTGCCAGATGAGGCCCTTATGGAGCGTACTGCCCGCGACCTGCTCGGCCAGTCCCTGGCGGTCACGGGCGTGGAAGGCCAGGAAGTCCGCCTGACGGTAGCCGGGCGGTAAGGGGAGCGTGATGCAGGTGAGGCCCGCTGTCGTGCTCATGGGCTTGGCCTGCCGCCGGACTCGCGCCGCAGCAGTTCGGCCTTGCGTGCAATGCCCCAGCGGTAGCCGGCCAGGGCGCCGTCGCTGCGCACGACCCGGTGGCACGGTATGGCGACGGCCAGCACATTGGCCGCACAGGCGCCCGCCACGGCCCGCACGGCGCGGGGCATGCCCAGCTGGCGGGCCAGGTCGGTGTAGCTCACGGTGCTGCCGGGCGGGATCTGCATGAGGGCTGCCCAGACCCGTTGCTGGAAGGCGGTGCCGCGGATGTCGAGGGGCAACCTGTCGGCGCCCGGGCCGGGGGCATCCAGGAGCCCGGCGATGAGGGCCATGTGGCCGGCGAATTCCGGATCGTCGCCGATCAGGCGGGCCCTGGGGAAGCGGTCCTGCAGCTCCCGAACCAACTGTTCGGGATCGTCGCCCAGGGCGATGGCGCAGATGCCGACGGGGCTGGCGGCCACCAGCAGGGCACCGAGCGAGCTTTGCCCCACGGCAAAGCGGATGTCGGTGTCGGCACCGCCCGCCCGGTAGCGGGCCGGCGTCATGCCGAGCCGGCCCGGCGCTTCCGCGTGGAAGGCGGCGGCGGAGGTGTAGCCGGCCTCGTGCAGGGCGGTGGTGACCGTCACGCCCGGGCGCAGCCCGTCGCGGATCCGCCGGGCGCGCAGTGAGGCCGCATAGGCGGCGGGGGTGACGCCGGTCACGCCCTTGAAGAGGCGGTGCAGGTGGGACGGGCTGACGCCCACCGCATCAGCCAGTTCAGTCAGGCGCAAGGCCTGGTCCGCGGTTTCGAGCAGGCGGCAGGCTCGTTCCACCAGCGCCGCATGGTGTTCCTCCAGGGGCTTCTTCTCCACGGCGCGTGTTGCGATGTCCATCTCTTCCTCCTTGCACGGCACGAGTCCATGAATGTAGCCGGCACGGACTGGGCGTGCATCCGGGATCTTGCTTTCAGGCGCACGGGAAGGGGTTTCGGGCGCAAGGCAAGTCCCGAGGGTGTTCGCGGTATTGGTGATTTTTAAGAATTTAAAGAATTTCTGGGAATAGATGGCACTTATCACAGTTCGTGGGAGAGGCCTGCAGCTATGATTTTTTCCGCCGGGCGCTTGTGCCCGGAGTGGCCAGAGGAACAGGGAGTAATGGAAGCAATGTCGAGCCTGACCCGGGTGGGGTGGTACTGGAATCAACTACGCGGCTTGTCCGTTGCGGACATCGTCGAGCGGGCGGGCTCCAGTGCCAGCCGTGCGATGACCCGCCGGCCGGTGGTGGATACCGTGCCCCTGCCGCGTCCGGTGTTGCCCGAGCCGACCTGGCTTCCCCAGCAGGTGCCGTCCCGCCGCGGCCTCGTGCTGCGCCGTGCCGATGAGTTGCTGGGCGGCCGCTGGCGCGTCCTGTCACGGCCGCTGGAGCTGGCCTTCCCGCCGGACTGGAACTGCAATCCGGCCAATGGCGGGCGCGTCCCGCTGACTGCCGGGCGCCGCTTTTCGGTACGCGACATCGAGACCATCGGGGACTACACCTACCTTCTGGAGATGCACCGGCACCGGGAGCTGGTGGTGCTCGCCCAGGCCTGGCAGATCAGTGGTGAGCGCCGCTATCTGGATGCCGTGGGTGACCTGCTGGGCAGCTGGTTTGCCCAGTGCCCCTTCCCGCATGGCGCGGCCTGGTCGTGTCCTGGGGAGGCGGGCATCCGCCTCATCAACTGGGCGCTGACCTGGCAACTGGTCGGCGGCATCCGCTCGCCCCTGTTCGATAATCCGGTCGGCAAGGTGTTGCGTACCGACTGGCTCAACAGCGTCTGGCGCCATGCCGAGTTCATCGATGCCCATCCGGGGCGGCGGGCCCTGGGCGATCACAAGCGGATCGCCGAACTGGCCGGCCTCTACGTCGCCGGCGTGACCTGGCCCCACTGGGACGAAGCCGCCAGCTGGCGCAGCACGGCCCGTGACGGGCTGGAGAAGGAAGTCCTGCAACAGATCGGCGCCGACGGCGTGTGCCGCGAGCAGTCCATCGGCGTCCAGCAGGCCGTCTGGGACTGCCTGATGTATGCCGCCGTGGCTTCGCGCAGCGCCGATACACCCCTGTCGGGCAACTACTGGCAACGCCTGGAGGCCATGCTGGAGTTCCTGGCGGCAATCATGGATGCCAGCGGCAATGTACCGCAGCTGGGCGATTCGGACCGCGGTCAGGTCTCCGGGCTGGCCCTCGGCAGCGGCAGCTGCGCCTTCCATGCCCAGCTGGCCATCGGTGCCTTGCTGTTCCGCAACGCGTCCCTGGCGCGCAAGGCGGGCGTGGTGGATCCGGTGACGGAGTGGCTGCTTGGCGACGCGGCCTGCACGGAATTCGACAGCCTGATGCTGCAGGGCGCCCTCGCCACGCCGCGGACCGATTTCCCGGAGGGCGGGGTCTATGTGCTGGGCGCCAACCTGGATACCCCCGGGGAGTTCCGCGCCGTGGTGGATGCCGGAGCCCTCGGCCTGGCCGGGGTGGCAGCGCATGGGCACGCCGATGCCTTGTCCTTCACCCTGTCGATGGCCGGCCGTGAATTTCTGGTCGATCCGGGCAGCGGCACCTATCTGGGGGCGGAGAGCTGGCGCAATGGCTTCCGCGGGACGGCCATGCACAACACCCTCAGCCTGGACGGGGATGATCAGGCCGTGTCCGGCGGGCGTTTCATCTGGACGCGCCGCTACCAGACCCAGGTGATTGAGCGGCACCGCAGCGCCCGGGAGGAGCGGCTGGTGGCGGAGCATGATGGCTACCGGCGCAAGCCCGGGCGGCCGGTGCATCGCCGGGCCTGGCAGTTCGATCGCCCGAGCGGCACCCTGTCGGTGACGGACAGCGTGTCCGGCAGTGGCGTCCATGATATCCGCCTGCACTGGCAGTTCAGCGAGGAATGCAGTGTGACCTGCACGCCGGAAGGCCTGCACGTGAGCAACGGACCGGTGTGTCTCGAAATGCTCCTGCCGCCAGGGGGGGAGGTCAGCGTGCTGCACGGATCGGAGACGCCGCTGACGGGATGGGTGTCCCGCGGTTATGACCAGCGGGTGCCCAGCACCACGGTGATCTGGCGGGCCCGGGTGGCGGCGGGGACGCCGCTGGAAACCGTCTTCCGGCGGCTCTGCTGAGCGAGGCCGGCGGCTTGGGGCGGGGCAGCGGAAGCTGCCCCGTGTCACTTCTACCCTGGCTGTTTCAGCCCTGGGCCGGGAAGAACAGGGCGATCACCGAGCCCTGTTCATCTTCCGCAATGCTCCGGATGCGGGCCAGCTTGTCGGTGTCGAGCTCCATGCGGGCGGCCACCATGGGATCGAGCAGGGCCAGGGCAGCAGCGTCGGGTTCGGCCTCCTCGGCAGTGACGAGAATCTGGTTGGCGATGTGGATCAGCGCCGCCTCGGTGACATGGGGGCCGCCCAGTGCCGGACGGATCTGGGCGCCGATGGCGGCGGCAAAGCCATTGGGCAGGTGCCATGCATTGGCGAGTGCCGCACCCACTTCGGCGTAGTTGCAGCCGACGATCTCCTGCTCCAGTTCATGGATGGGGGCGCGTGTCTCGCGCGCCGCGGCGAGGGCTGCGTCGGTGGCCTCAGGCGCGGCCTGGAACATCACCAGGTGGCCGATGTCGGCCAGCAGCCCTTCGACGAACATGCGCTCCGGGTCGCCGGTGCCCAGCGTCCTGGCTGCCGCCCGCGCCGCCAGGCCGCGGAACACGCAGTCCTTCCAGAACTTGATCATGTGCATGCGTGCCGGACGGACACCCGAAAACGCGCCGATCACCGAGGTGCTGAGCACCAGGTCATGCACCTGCTGCATGCCCATCAGGTTGACGGCCCGCCCGATGGTCTCGACCTTGCCGGGAAAGCCGTAAAGCACGCTGTTGACGGCCCTGAGGACCCGGGCGGTGATGCCCGCGTCGCTGGATACCGCGTTGGCGAGGTCCTGCACCGAACTGTCCGGGTCGTCGAGCAGGGCACGGATGCGGTGATACACGGCGGGCAGGCTGGCCAGCCTTTCGACGCAGGCGACCAGCTCCTGGGGAGTACTCATGGCGATCATTCTCTGGCGGGTGACCAAGAGGTTTACGGCGGCCAGGGGCCGCTCTTGAGCAAGCGGGGGGATTTTGCCGGAATTCCCTTTCGTGACAAAAATCCTGTTTCGATCAATGACATGCGTCACTTTCGGCAATTGCGCACGATGCGCCGGGTTTTGCCCGGGAGCGATGCGGATGGCCTTGCTATGCTCATGGTTGTCAGTCCGGCGAGGAAAGGTCTCGCGCCGGAGTGCGTTCTTGGAGAACGGATTTTTCAATGAAGCTATTGAGCTGGAATATTCAGTGGGGGCGTGGCGCCGACGGCGTGGTGAATCTTGATCGCACCATCGCGGCGATCCGGACGCTTGGCGATTTCGATGTGATCTGCCTGCAGGAGGTGGCGGTGGGGTTTGCCGGCCTGCAGGGGGGCGTGGCCGTGGACGGGGTGGCGCAGTTGAAGGCGGCCTTTCCGGAGCACGAGTGCCATTTTGCCGAGGGGGTGGATCTGCCGGATGGCGCAGGCGGGCGCAGCCGCTTCGGCAACCTGACCCTGTCGCGCCTGCCCGTAGGCCAGGTCTTCCGTCACAGCTTGCCGCGGCCGCCGGAGGAAGGCATGCCGAGCATGCCGCGGGTGTGCCTCGAACTGGTGGTGGATGGGCCCCGGGGCCCGTTGCGGGTCTTGAACACCCACCTGGAGTACTACTCGAGGATTCAACGCATGACCCAGATCGCTGCGCTGCACACGCTGCAGTCGGATGCGGTGCGCCTGGCCGGCATGGCGCAGGCCGAGGGCCGGGACAGGGGGGATTCGCCCTTTGCCGTGTGGCCCAGGCCGGCTTCGGCGGTGATCTGCGGGGATTTCAATTGCGAGCCCGGCAGCCCGGAGTACTACCGGATGACCGCGCCTATCAGTGCCGACGTGTCGGGCTGGGAGGACGCCTGGAGGGCCTGCTACGGGGAGATCCCACACCTCGGCACGGTGGGCCAGAACGGCGCCGAATGGCCCGATCGGGCGTATTGCTGCGACTACTTCTTTGTCAGCGCAGACCTGGTGGACCGCATCGAGGCGGTGGCGGTGGATCAGGCCACCGCTGCATCCGACCATCAGCCGATCATGCTGAGCCTGTACTGATCTGCCGCCGCAGTCTCCCGGCCCGGCCGGCCCCGTTGCAGGGCCGGGCTGTGGTCGAGGCGTTCAGAGCTTGACCAGATCCGTCTGGTAGCGGAGCGCGTTGGCGACGTAACCGTCGGCGCTGGCCTGGAGGCGGCTGATCTCGTGGTCGGTGAGTTCGCGGATGATCCGGCCCGGCGAACCGCAGACCAGCGAACGGTCGGGAATCACCTTGCCTTCGGGGATCAGCGAGTTGGCGCCGATCAGGCAGTGCTTGCCGATCACCGCGCGGTTGAGCACCACGGCGTTGATGCCGATCAGGGAGCCTTCCCCGACGGTACAGCCATGCAGCATGACCTTGTGACCAACGGTGACGTTGGCGCCGATGTCGAGGGGTACGCCGTCGTCGGTATGCAGCACCGAGCCGTCCTGGATGTTGGTGTTCTCGCCGATGGTGATGGGGTCGTTGTCCCCACGCAGGATCGCGCCGAACCACACATTGACGTTCTTGCCGAGACGCACGTCACCGATGACGGTGGCGGTGTCAGCAATCCAGACTCCCTCCTGCAACTGCGGAGCACGCTCTCCGAGGCGGTAGATCGGCATGTTATTTTCCTGTTTTGGTGAAGTTCCGCCGTGCCGCCGAATGGCCGGCTGAAGAGCGCGCCATAATAACAGGGTAATGCTCGAGCGCAAGCGGAAAATCGGTGATCCGGCAGCGCTTTCCGCAAGGGAAATAAGGGCTTAGCCCCCGCGGCCGCGGCTGTGCCGGCGATCGCTGCGGGTGGCGGGCGGACAATCTGGGAGACAGGAATGGCAGATCAGGATTTTGTGGTTTTCAAGCAACAGGATGGCATCGTCACGCTGACCCTCAACGCGCCGGATGCGCGCAACGCGCTGACCGGGCCCGAACAATGGGAGGCGGTGGTGGCGGCCTGCGAGCGGGTCCAGCGCGACCCGTCGGTGAAGGTGGTGATCCTCACCGGGGCGGGCAGCGCCTTCTGCGCCGGCGGCAACGTCAAGGACTTCCGCGACAAGCGCGGCCTGGCCGCGGGCACCGGGATGGACGTCAAGGAGGCCTACCGCAACGGCATCCAGCGCATCCCGCTGGCCTTCTACCGCCTGGATGTGCCCACCATCGCGGCCGTGAATGGCCCGGCAATCGGGGCCGGCTGTGACCTCGCCTGCATGGCCGACATCCGCATTGCTTCCGAGAAGGCCCTGTTTGCCGAGAGCTTCGTGAAGCTCGGCCTGATCCCCGGCGACGGCGGCGCGTGGCTGCTGCAAAGGGTGGTGGGTTATGCCCGGGCGGCCGAGATGAGCTTCACCGGTGATGCGCTGGATGCCCGCCAGGCCCTGGAGGCCGGCCTGGTGTCGCGGGTGGTGGCGCCGGAGAGCCTGCTCGACGAAGCGCTGGCGCTGGCCCGCCGTATCGCCGCGAACCCCGGCCAGGCCCTGCGCATGACCAAGCGCCTGATGCGCGAAGCCCAGACCAGCCGCCTCGACACGGTCCTGGAGCTGTCGGCGGCCTACCAGGCCCTGACCCACACCTCGGCCGAGCACGACGCGGCGGTGGCGGCCTTCCTCGATCGCAAGAAGGACTGAGGCATGGCCGGCGACCTCACCGATCTCACCCGGCGGGTCGCCGCCTTCCGGGACGCCCGCGACTGGGCCCAGTTTCATTCCCTGCGCAACCTGATCGTGTCCCTCAACCTGGAGGCGGGGGAACTGCTGGAGCTGACCCAGTGGAAGGACGACGCCCAGGTGGCGGCGCTGGCCGAAGACCTGCATGGCCGCGAGGCGCTGGAGGACGAATGTGCCGACGTGCTGCTCTACCTGTTGCTGATCGCCGACAAGGCGGGCATCGATCTGGAGACGGCGGCCCTGGCCAAGCTGGCCAAGAATGACGCCAAGTATCCGGCGGAGCGCTTCAGGGGCTCCAGCCGCAAGTACAACGCGCCCTAGCTCGACAAGGGGGCGGGCAGGGGGCGGAGGTGATAGCATCGCGCCCCTGATCCACCGTTCCCGCGTCCGCGGAGACCCGCCATGCTGAGTTATCGCCACGCCTTCCACGCCGGCAACCACGCCGACGTGCTCAAGCACTTCGTACTTGTCCAGTTGCTCGAGTATTTCAACCAGAAAGACAAGCCCTACTGGTACATCGACACCCACGCGGGTGCCGGCTGCTATTCGCTGGACGAGGCCTTCGCCCGCAAGAACGCGGAGTTCGAAGACGGCGTCGGCCGCCTGCTCGGCCGCAAGGATGTGCCGAAGCCGCTGAAGAGCTACCTCAAGCTGGTCAGGGAGCTCAACGACACGGGCAAGCTCAAGCTCTATCCCGGTTCCCCGTGCTGCGCGGCGCCCCTGCTGCGGGCGGATGACCGGATGCGCCTGTTCGAGCTGCACCCCGCAGACAACCGCCTGCTGCGCCAGACCTTCGACGAGGCCCACGGCAAGGCCATCGTGCTGGAGCAGGACGGCTTCACCGGGATCAACGCCTTCCTGCCCCCGCCGTCGCGTCGGGCGCTGGTGCTGATCGACCCGCCCTACGAGGTCAAGAGCGACTACCGGACGGTGGTGAGCGCCCTCAAGGAGTGCCTGCGCCGCTTCCCCACGGGCACTTACGTGGTGTGGTACCCCAGGCTGCAGACCATGCTGTCGCGCGAGCTGCCCGACAAGCTCAAGCGCCTGCCCATCACCAGCTGGCTCAATGTCAGTCTCGATGTGGGCAAGCCGTCGGAAGACGGCTATGGCATGCATGGCAGTGGCCTGTTCGTGATCAACCCGCCGTGGACGCTGCCCGACACCCTCAAGACGGTCATGCCCTGGCTGGTCCAGGTGCTGGGCCTCGACGACGGCGCGGCGTTTGGCCTGGAGTACGAGATTCCCTGAAATGTCGGGGCGGCCTCAGCCGCCCGCAGGTGCCCGATCGGGTCCGCCGGCGGCTGAATCCGCCTCTACAGGAAATGACAAAGCCCCGGACATGCCGGGGCTTTGTCTTTGCTGCTGAAGGCGTGGCTTACAGCAGGTGCATCTTCTTGGCGGCTTCGGTCAGCTCGGCCCGGAAGTCCGGGTGGGCGATGCCGATCAGGGCCTGGCAGCGCTGTTTGGCCGTCTTGCCGCGCAGCTGGGCCACACCGTACTCGGTGACCACGTAGTTGATGTCGTTCTTGCTGGTGGACACGTGGGTGCCCGGGGTCAGGGTCGGAGCGATGCGCGAGATGGCGCCGTCCTTGGCCGTCGAGGGCAGCACGATGAAGGCCTTGCCGCCGTTGGAGCGGTTGGCCGCCCGCACGAAGTCCGACTGGCCGCCGGTGCCGGAGTAGGGGATCGGGCCCAGGCTCTCGGAGCCGCACTGGCCGAGGAAGTCGATCTCCAGGGTGGCGTTGATGGCCACCAGGTTGTCGTTCTGGCCGGCCAGGTAGGGGTCGTTGGTGAAATCCACCGGATGCATTTCGAACATCGGGTTGCGGTCGATCCACTTGTAGAGCTTCTTCGAGCCCAGGGCGAAGGTGGCCACCATCTTGCCCGGCAGGTAGTTCTTGCGCCGGTTGGTGACGGCGCCGGACTCGATCAGGGTCAGGATGCCGTCGCCGATCATCTCGGTGTGGATGCCCAGGTCGTGCTTGTGGGTCAGCTGCATCACCACGGCGTCGGGAATGCCGCCATAGCCGATCTGCAGGGTGGAGCCGTCATCGATCAGATCGGCCACGTACTTGCCGATGGCTTCCTGCACCGGCCCGATGGTGGGCAGGCCCACTTCCAGCACCGGCTCGTCGTTCTCGACCAGGGCGCTGACCTGGGAGATGTGCAGGTGGCAATTGCCGAAGGCGAAGGGGACGTTCGGATTGACTTCGATCACCACCGCGCGGGCCTTGCGGATCGCCGCCATGGTGTAGTCGGCGGCGATGCCCAGGGAGAAGTAGCCGTGCTGGTCCATCGGCGACACCTGGGTGAACACCACGTCCGCCGGCATCAGCCCGCGGTCGATCAGCTGGGGCATCTCGGAGAAGTAGCTGGGCGTGAAGTCCACCACGCCTTCGCGGAAGCCCGGACGGGTCGCACCGCTGAAGAAATAGGCGGTGTGGCGAACATGCTCGGCAGTGCTCGGGTCCAGGTAGCCGAACTTGCGGACGGCAAGGATCTGGGATACCTGCACGTCGCGGAAGTCGCGGCGGTGTTCGGACAGGGCGGTCAGCAGCGCCGGCGGCTCGGCTACGGCGGTGGGCACGACGATGGTGTCACCGTTCCGCACAAGACGGATGGCTTCCGCCGCGGTCATGCGTTTGGCTGCGTACTGTTCCTGAGGGTTCATGCGTTTGATCTCCCGTGGTCGTTGTTTTGGCGCAATTAAACCATGCCTTGGCGGCACATCCTGTACTGGATTGTAATGTCCCGGATGAACATCAAATCTGGCCTGAATCAAGGCGCCGCGGAGCGCTGCCTGCCCTCAGGGCGTGGCCGCCCGGTTGCGTCCCAGGCAGGTCCGGTGCCGCGCGTCGACCCGCTCGGCGAACCATGCGGTGGTCAGCTTGCGCTGGATCTTGGGGCTCTTGAGGTCGATGCGGGGCAGGGTCTCCCGCGGCAGGCGGGTGCCCGCATCCCCGTCGGCGAGGGCGAAGACGCGGCCATACAGGGGGGTCTGGGCAAAGCGGGAGACCTTTTCCAGGCGCAGGTCGCGGAGCATCTCCGAGCGGCTGAAGCCCAGCCGTGGGGCGAGGCGTTCGAGGGCCTGCAGCGTGGCGCTGGGTTCAGAGGACGGATTCCCGTCCGTGTAGCGCAGGAGGTCGCCGTCCAGCGCCAGCGCCTGGCCGCTCAGGCGCGCCACGGCCTGCTGGAAGGCCGCGTTGCGGCTGCTGTAGCGCCCGGCGTTGAAGTCGGCGAAGCGGTACAGCGGTTGGGTGTAGGGCGCGGGATAGTCGAGCAGGATGGCGATGCCGAAGTACAGGCCGCCGCGGCGCGAGAACACTTCATCGCGGATGCTGCCCTTGCGCGGATAGGGATAAGCCTTTTCCTTCACGTGGTCCTCGGCGAAGGCCACGCTGACCTGCATCGGCCCGCCGGTCCGCACCGGGTTGTAGCCACCGAGCAGGTCCTTGCCGTGGGGCAGCTCCGAGATCATGTCCTCGAAGAGGTGGTTCATCTCCTTCTCGGTGCGCAGGGCGTCGATGCGCGCGCTGTAGCTGCGGCCGTCCGGCGAACCCTTGAGCAGGGCTGTGTCCACCAGCAGCTTGGGCAGGTGCAGGCGCTCGCGGCGGGAATCGATCTCCTTGCGCACGATGCGGGGCAGGCCGGGCACCTGGGGGTCCGCCTGGAAGGTGGACTCCTGCTCGATGACCGCCACCGCCGCACAGATGTTGTCCGGTGTGGGTGGAATGCGGAGCGCCGCGAAGGCCGAGAAGATGTCTGCGGCCCAGCCCTCCCTGTCCTTCACCGCGGGGGGCAGGAAGCTGGACACCAGGGCGCGGCCCTCCCTTTCGTCGGGGTAGGCCGGGGGC
>WBTZ01000152.1 GCA_009026175.1 Zoogloea sp.
TCGGTGACGTGGATTTCGAAGGGGTGAAGGAGAAGGCCAGCTGGATCACCCCGGTGCCGGGTGGGGTGGGGCCGATGACGGTGACGATGCTGATCGAGAACACCCTGCGCTCGGCCGAGCGGGCCCTGCGCATGCGCCAGACCGATGACTACCAGGAGTGGGAAGCCCCGCTGCTGCGCGATCTGTCCGCGCAGCAGCAGTAAGACCCGGCCTCAGCGGCGCCGGCCGCCGCCGCCGAGGATGGAGCCGAGCACGCCGCGCACGATCTCGCGGCCGATGGTCGAGCCGACGGTACGCGCCACGCTGCGGGCCGCCGTCTCGGCCAGACCGGGGTGGCGTCCGCCGCGCGGGCCGGTGCTGCCGAAGAGGATCTCGCCGAGGCCGCCGAACAGGCCGCCGCCGCTGTCTTCGGTCGGGGCGGGCGCTGCACCGCCGGTGGAGGCGGGGGTGCCGTCGGCCCTGGCGCCGCCACCCTGCAGCTTCTCGTAGGCCGATTCCCGGTCCACCAGGGCTTCGTAGTGGCCGAAGATCACCGATCCTTCGATGGCGGCCTTGCGCTCGGCCGGCGTCAGCGGTCCAAGGCGGGAGTCCGGGGCGACGATGAAGCCCCGCTCGACGATGCTCGGGCGGCCCTTCTCGTCGAGGAAGGACAGCAAGGCCTCGCCGACCCCCAGCTCGGTGATGACCGTCGCGGCATCGAAGGCCGGGTTGGCGCGCATGGTCTCGGCGGCCGTCTTCACCGCCTTCTGGTCCCGCGGGGTGAAGGCGCGCAGGGCGTGCTGGACCCGGTTGCCGAGCTGGCCCAGCACGGTCTCGGGTACATCCAGCGGGTTCTGCGTCACGAAATAGACCCCCACGCCCTTGGAGCGGATCAGGCGCACCACCTGCTCGATCTTCTCGAGCAGGGCCTTGGGGGCCTCGTTGAACAGCAGGTGGGCCTCGTCGAAGAAGAACACCAGCTTGGGCTTGTCCACGTCACCCACTTCCGGGAGCTGCTCGAAGAGTTCGGAGAGCATCCACAGCAGGAAGGTGGAGTAGAGCTTGGGGGTGTTGTAGAGCTTGTCGGCGGCCAGGATGTTGATCACGCCGCGGCCGTCGGCGTCGGTCTGCATCAGGTCGGCGATGTCGAGCATCGGCTCGCCGAAGAACTTGTCGCCGCCCTGGGTTTCGATGCCCAGCAGGCCGCGCTGGATCGCTCCGATCGAGGCCGCCGAGATGTTGCCGTACTGGGTGGTGAAGTCCTTGGCGTTGTCGCCCACGTACTGCAGGGTGGCGCGCAGATCCTTCAGGTCGATGATCAGCAGGCCCTGGTCGTCGGCGATCTTGAAGACCAGCTGCAGCACGCCGGCCTGGGTCTCGTTGAGGTTGAGCAGGCGGGCCAGCAGCAGCGGGCCCATGTCGGAGACGGTGGCCCGCACGGGGTGGCCGGCTTCGCCGAACACGTCCCAGAACACCGCGGTGTTGGCCCGCGGGGTGAATTCGTGGATGCCGAGGGCGGCCAGGCGCTCCTTGAGCTTGGGCGATTCGACGCCGGCGGCGCCGATGCCCGACAGGTCGCCCTTGACGTCGGCCATGAAGACCGGGACGCCGATGCGGGCGAAGGATTCGGCCATCTTCTGCAGGGTCACCGTCTTGCCGGTGCCGGTGGCGCCGGTGATCAGGCCGTGGCGGTTGGCCAGCTGCGGCAGCAGGTGGATCTCCTTGTCCTGGGTCTTGGCGATCAGCAGGGGTTCGGTCATGGGGGTATCTCCTGGGCGACGGGCAAATTGCGGTGGGATGAGATTATCGGGCAAAGGCCCGCTTGGGGCAGGGCTTCCGACCGACGGATGCGTAATTTGATCCCGATCAGGCACGGCGGGTGCGCGAAAAACGGGCGGCGGGGTAAAATCGCGCCTTTACGTCGCGAACCAAGGACACAGAATCATGGCGGGTCATTCCAAGTGGGCCAATATCCAGCACCGCAAGGGTCGACAGGACGAGAAGCGCGGTCGGGTCTTCTCCCGGCTGGCCAAGGAAATCACCGTTGCCGCCCGCATGGGCGGGGGCGACCCGGGTTTCAACCCGCGCCTGCGCCTGGCCGTGGACAAGGGCAAGGCAGTGAACATGCCTGCCGACAACATCGACCGGGCCATCAAGAAGGGCACCGGTGAGCTGGAAGGCGTCACCTACGAGGAGTCCCGCTACGAGGGCTACGGCATCGGCGGCGCGGCGGTGATGGTGGATTGCCTCACCGACAACAAGACCCGCACCGTGGCGGATGTGCGCCATGCCTTCAACAAGTACGGCGGCAACATGGGCACCGACGGCTGCGTGTCCTTCCAGTTCAAGCACTGCGGCCAGCTGCTGTTCGCACCGGGCACCTCCGAGGATGCGCTGATGGAGGCCGCCCTCGAGGCCGGTGCCGACGATGTGTCCACCAACGACGACGGCTCCATCGAGGTGATGACCGACCCTTACCAGTTCGGTGAGGTCAAGGAGGCCCTCGAGAAGGCCGGCTTCACCGCGGAATTCGGTGAAGTCACCATGAAGCCTCTCAACGAGACCGAGCTGGCGGGCGACGACGCCGTGCGCATGCAGAAGCTGCTCGATGCGCTGGAGTCCCTGGACGATGTGCAGGCGGTGTATACCTCCGCCGTCATGGACGAGGAGTGATGGTCTTCGCCGGCCTTCCCGCCGGCGGCTGCCTTTAAAAAACAGAAGGCCACCGCGAGGTGGCCTTCTGCATTGCGGCGCGGGATGTTCAGCCGCGCAGCTTGCGGCGGCGGTTGGCGAGCACGCCCATCAGGCCCACGCCGAGCAGGGCCAGGGAGGCCGGCTCGGACACCTTGGCCGCGGTGGGCAGGTAGTTGTAGACCAGGGTGGCGCCGCAGCCGGCCGTGCTCGAGAGGTTGACGCTGACTCCCGCGGTTTCGCCCTGCAGGCTCTTGCCGTCGGTGTTCTCGCACCACAGAGTGAAGTTGCCGCCACCTGCGGACAGGAACATGCTCGGATCCAGGTCCAGTTCGAGCGAGCCGGTGCTGGCCACCGGGCCCACGCTGGTGAAGCCGGCGTCAAGGGTCAGCGGGCCGGTGCTGGCGGTGAGGCTCAAGGTCGGCGACAGGCTGTTCAGGATGTTGGCGAGGCCGCCCAGGGAGCTGCTCGTGTAGAGGCTGATCTCGGACGCGGCCGTGACGTTGCGGGTAGTCGAATTGCTGTTGTTGAAGGAGAAGGTGCTGTAGCCAACGCCGAAGATGGTCAGCTTGGCGCTCTGCAGGGTCCCGATGCTGGTGTCGAAGAGATCCAGAGTGCCGGCCTGGGTGATCGGGGTTGCTTCCGGGGCGTTGCTGAAGGACAGCGATGCCGCCTGGGCAGGCAGGCCGGAAGCCAGCAGTCCGGCCAGCAGCAGTGCAGGTAGGATTCGATTCATCATGGGCTCCGTGAATTGGCTATACCTCGGGGTGCAAACGCGCCCGGCATACGTGCTGAAGGGCTGTTGCCTGGCACAGATGCATCGAGGTTATTTACGTATTTATCAGTTGGCTCGATTTTACCCGGATTGAGCGCTACCGGGGGCCGGGCTCAGGGGGTTTCGTTAAGTATTCAGTGCTCCCGGTGTGACGGATTTGGGGGAGGCGTAATCGTGATCCGGCTTGACTCCGCCGGACGGCGCTGTAGATTCGGGCCGGAAGGAAAAATGCCCGCTGTCCCTGGCGGGAGCGGGCATTTGTTCCGACTGAGGTGGCCGGTTCGCGCCGGCTTCAGTCACCGGGGCCGGCGGGCCGGCCCTGTCTGCGATCAGCGGCGGCGACGCAGGGCCATCATGCCCATCATGCCAAGACCCACCAGCGCCATGGAGGCGGGTTCCGGCACCTTGTTGGTGGTCGGGGTGTAGTCGTAGGTGAGGGTCAGGCGGGCGAGGGCCTCGGTGCTGATGGAGCTGTCGAGGTTGCCATTGTCGGAATTGATGGCCCCGTTGCCGATGGCGCGGACATCGAAGCCGGACAGGGTGCCGGTGCCGATGAAGGCGGTCAGCGCGGCGCCGCTGAGCGTGACGGTGGTGCTGTCGTTGGCGCTCAGGACGCCGAAGTTGATGCCCGAGGTGCCACCGAAGTCCGAAGTGCCGTCATAGGCCGTGGCCGCGAAGGCAGTGCCGGTGGTGGTGGGCAGAACCTGGGCCAGCACGGTGCTGCCACCCTGGCGGAAGCGGATGGTGCCGCCCGCGACGGGGGTCAGGTTGTCGGAAGTGGCCCCCGTGTTTTCGGCGGACAGGTTCTGGTTGATGGCACCGTAGAGGGTTACGGTGATGAAGTTGAGGGTGCCGAGCAGGCTGTCGAACTGGTTGAGGGTGCCCAGGGTGTGGGTCCAGTTCGTGGTGTTGTAGCCGTAAGAGTCGTTCTGGGTGATGACGTCGGCTTGCGCGGCGCCGGCGGTGACGGCCAGGGCGAGAGCGATCAGGTGCTTTTTCATTGGCGTTTCCTGTGAATGTGATGAATTGGTTGATTTATGGCAGATCAATTTTCCTGCCCGATTGTATTGAGCAATATGCATACCTGTTGTAGGTTATGCGTTTAAAAACAATTGTTTGTTGTGTAATGTTTTTTATGATTTTTGCGTTTGTCAAAAGTCTCGACACTTGATTGTGAATTAGTGTTTATTAGTTGGTTCCTTTAATTGGAAATACAGTTCTTTTGAATTTTTTCCATTGTTTTTTATTGCTTTTGACGTTTTTGTGGTAATTAATCAATAGTTCAAATGGATGGGAGTACCGAATGGCTGACGACTTGACCCCTGTGGATGCCGAGCACAGCGAGCGGCGGCGGCGGCAGCGCTTTGTGGCCCGACGCTGGGGCAGTGTCTGTTTCTGGGTCGTCATCGATGGCCAGCGGCTGCCGCTGAACGATCTGTCCCTGGAGGGTTTCAGCCTCTCGATGGGAGTGCCGCCACTCGGCAGCAGGGAGTTCCCCTTTGCCCTGCAACTCGAGGGGATCCCGGACGAGATCCGCGGCGTGGCCCGCAACATGAACTTCGTGGTGGGGGAGGAGGGCGGGCAGCTGGGGTGCAGCTTCGTTTCCTTCGAAGGCGACGGCGCCGCGCGGCTGCACGACTGGCTCACCGTGCACGTGATCTCGACGGCGACCATCCGCATCTCGGAGAAGGAGGCGGCCGCCATCGTGTCGGGGCCGTCCCTGATCTGAGCCCGCCGCGGTTCCCCGGGGCGATCCGGGTGAAATCTGCCCAGGTGCTTGAAAGATATGATAAATTCAGCACCAGCTTCGCCGGCCTCGCGCCGGCGTTTTTCCTTCTTTGTTTTGCCGTTCCGCCCGTCGGTATTTAAGGGATTCGTGTCGTGCTCATCGCCAACAACATCACCATGCAGTTCGGGGCCAAGCCCCTCTTCGAGAACGTCTCCGTCAAGTTCGGTGACGGCAACCGCTACGGCCTGATCGGTGCCAACGGGGCCGGCAAGTCCACCTTCATGAAGATCCTGGCCGGCGTGCTGGAGCCGTCCGCGGGCAATGTGGCCCTCGACTCGGGCGAGCGCATGGCCTTCCTGAAGCAGGACCAGTTCGCCTACGAAGACGTGCGCGTGATCGACGTGGTCATGATGGGCCACGCCGAGATGTGGGCCTGCATGCAGGAGAAGGACGCCATCTACGCCAATCCGGAGGCGACCGAGGACGACTACATGAAGGCGGCCGAGCTGGAAGGCCACTTCGCCGAGTACGACGGCTACACCGCCGAGGCCCGTGCCGGCGAGCTCCTCCACGGTGTCGGCATTCCTACCGAGCAGCACAACGGCCCGATGCGCGAAGTGGCGCCCGGCTGGAAGCTGCGGGTGCTGCTGGCCCAGGCCCTGTTCGCCAATCCGGACATCCTGCTGCTCGACGAACCGACCAACAACCTGGACATCAACACGATCCGCTGGCTGGAGGACGTGCTCAACCAGCGCAACTCCACGATGATCATCATCTCCCACGACCGGCACTTCCTGAACCAGGTGTGTACCCACATGGCCGACCTGGACTACGGTCGCATCCAGGTGTGGCCCGGTACCTGGGATGACTACATCGAGGCGTCCACCCAGGCCCGCGAGCGCCAGTCGGCGGCCAACCAGAAGGCCAAGGAAAAGGTCCAGGAGCTGCAGGAGTTCGTGCGCCGCTTCAGCGCCAACAAGTCCAAGGCGCGCCAGGCGACCAGCCGGGCCAAGCAGATCGAGAAGATCAAGATCGACGAGTTCAAGCCGTCGAGCCGCCAGTACCCGTGGATCCGCTTCGACTACGACGAGAAGGAAAAGCTGCACCGCCAGGCCGTGGAGATCGAGAACCTCACCTTCGGTTACGATCCGGCCAACCCGATCATCAAGAACTTCAGCTTCACCGTCGACGCCAATGACCGCATCGCCATCATCGGCGAGAACGGCATCGGCAAGTCCACGCTGCTGAAGTTGCTGGTGGGCGAAGAGTTGCGTGGCCTGAAGCCCCAGTTCGGCACCATCAAGTGGGCCGAGAAAGCCAGGCTGGGCTACTACGCCCAGGATCACGCCGACGATTTCGCCAGCGGCGAGAACCTCACCGACTGGATCAGCGGCTATGTGCGCGAAGGCGGCTACGAGGGCGACGACGCCGAAACCCTGATCCGCGGCACCCTGGGGCGCCTGCTGTTCAAGGGCGACGACGTGAAGAAGTCGGTCAAGGTGATCTCCGGGGGCGAGCAGGGCCGCATGTTGTTCGGCAAGCTGATGCTCCAGCGCAAGAACGTGCTGCTCCTCGACGAGCCGACCAACCACCTCGACATGGAATCCATCGAGTCCCTCAACTCGGGTATCGCGGACTTCACCGGCACGCTGATCTTCGTCTCCCACGACCGGGAGTTCGTCTCGTCCGTGGCTACCCGCATCCTCGAGATCCGCGGCCCGGGTGAGATCATCGATTACCGTGGCACCTACGAGGAATACCTGGCCAGCCAGGGCATCCAGTAAGGTTGCGCGGATTGACGGCGGGGGGCGGCATGCCATGATCAGCCTGATCTCCCTGCCGCTGCTCGTGGTCCTGACCATCGGCCTCGGGCTGGTGGCGGACCGCCATGGCGGAGACTGGGGGCAAGCCCTGGTCAGCCTGTGGACCTGGGCCTTCTTCGCGCTGCTGCTGTATCGCAGCGAGGGCCGGCGCTGGCGCCTGCTGGCCTGCCTGTGCATCGCCACCGCCGGCGAGATCGTGCTGTCCCTGGTGTGGGGGCTGTACGACTACCGTCTGGGCAATCTTCCGCTTTTCGTGCCGCCCGGTCATGTGCTCCTGTACTGGCTCGGCCTGCAGCTGGCCGGGCGCCTGCCCCAGCTTGCCTTGAAGATCCTGCCCTGGCTGGCGCTGGTGGCGGTGAGTATCCAGGCCCTGGCCGGCATCGATGGCCTGGGGCCCGCGCTCATCGCCGTGTTCCTGGTCTGCGTGCGCTGGGGGCCCGCGCCGCGCCTCTACGTGACCATGTTCCTGCTGGCCCTGGCGATGGAGCTGTGGGGCACCTGGCTGGGCAACTGGGCCTGGCGCAGCCAGGTTCCGGGCCTGGGCTGGCCCCTGGCCAATCCGCCCCTGGCGGCCGGCGCCTTCTATTGCCTGCTGGACCTGCTCAGCGACTCCGTGCGCCGCCGGCGTGATTGCCCGGCGGCCTGAGACGCAACGCCGCCCGACACTCACTTTGCCCGCGACCTCCGAGGGGGCGGATGGACGCTTGAGGCGGCCCGGCGCGTCTTAGCCGGCCAGGATCTTCTGCGCCGCCTGGTCGCCCCAGTGGGCGGCTTCTTCGAACACCGAATAACCCGACAGGTCCGCGTGGGCAAAGAGCAGCCGGCCCCTGGCCTGACGCAGGGCGCCCAGCCCCGCGTTGGAGAGGGTGCCCGGCACCGGGCAGGCCATGCCGTGGCCGCGCAGGGTGATCTCGACGGCGCGGGTCAGGCGCCACAGGGTGGGGCCGCCGTAGACGCGGCGCAGCTCTTCCGAGGCCATCTCGTAGAGGCTTGCCGCTGAAGCGCTTTCAAGCCAGCGCCGGGCGTCGGCCGGTGAGCGGTCGGCCAGGGCCCGGTAGGCGGTGAACACCGTGCGGGGTGGCCGGGCGGCGCGCAGCCACTGGTGGGTGGCGACCACCCAGCCGAGGCCCGGGCTGCCATGGATCACGTTGTCCCAGGCCAGCGGCACATCTCCGGCTTCGGCAGGAAAGCCGTCGAGCAGGAAATTGGCGACCAGCCAGGGGCTCAGCGGCGGTGCATGGCGGGCCGGGTCGAAACCCCTGGCCGGCATGTCCGGAACAATGCGGGCGCTGACGTGCAGCGGCATCGCGCAGATGGCCCGCTCGGCGAGGATGCGGAAGGGGCCGTCCGCATCGCTGGCGAGGATGCTCACGCCGTGGGGCGACTCGTCGATCCGCCACGCCATACCGGCCCGCTGGCATCCGGGTGCCAGGCTGGTGCGCAGGTGACGGGCCAGCGGGGCGAGGCCGTCGGGCCAGGTCAGCACGCTGCCGTCCCGGGCGTTGGCGGCGTGGCCCCCCCGGCTGGCGAAGTAGTGCAGGCCGAACCAGGCGGAGATCCGTTCGGGCCCCGCGCCGTATTCGTCGCGGCACACGTAGTCGAGCCAGGCCAGCAGGCTGGGGGCGGTGTAGCCCCGGGCCGTCAGCCAGTGGCCGAAGGTCTGCGCGTCCAGGGCGCGCCAGCCCGGGTCGGCGGATGACAGGGCCAGGGGCACCGTGAAGACGCGCTGCCCATCGGCACCCCGGGTGTCCTGCAGGCGGGCCATCTCGTCCATGAAACGGTGGAGCTGTGCGGCCTCGTCCGCATCGACGTGGGCGGTGGGCAACAGGCCTTCGCACCATTGGCCTTCGAACCACAGGCGCTCGTCCGGCTCATGTACCAGCACGGTCTCTGCGTAGCGGGGCCGGGCGGCGAAGGGGGCGTCCTCGATGACCCCCATCTCGCGGAGGATCTCGCGCACCACCCGGGACTCCAGGGACGGCAGGGGCAGGTAGTGGGCGCCGCGCGGATGCGGAACGCCTTCCTGGGTGCCGGCCGCGGCGTTGCCGTCCGGCTCCGGGCCATCCAGCAGCAGGAAGTCGGTGTGTCCGGCGCGGGCGAGGCGCCAGGCGGCGGTGAGGCCGGCGATGCCGCTGCCGAGGATGGCGACCCCGGTCCGGATCTCCCGCGTGGCCGGGGGCAGGGGGGCGGCGTCGCGCAGGCGGTGCCCTTCGACCATGCCGGGGCGCAGCACGCTGATCGGGATGCCCAGGTGCTCGAGCTGGCGACAGGCGGGCAGGGCGGCGGCCATCCCCGTCGCGGCCCCCAGACCGAGGAAGCGTCGCCGCTGCATCAGCGCACCACGTTGCGCCAGTCCTGCTCGAAGTAATGCACCAGGGCCTGGCTGTTGAGGTGGTTGGCTTCCACCGGCAGGGCACGCATGTCGGGGGGGAACTGGAACATCAGCCGGGTGGTGTCGGCGTCGAGGTAGCGGGTGGGCACGCTGTAATGGGTCGGCGGTGTGAAGCCGGGCCGGCGGGTGGCCAGGTTGAAGCCCCATTCCCCGAAGGACGGCACATGGGCGTGGTAGGGGTGGGTGTGGAAGCCGGCTTCCCGCAGGGTCGCGTCGATGCACCAGTAGCTGCGCGGGGCGAACCAGGGCGAGGTGGATTGCACCACCAGCGCGCCGTTCTCGGACAGGTGGCGGGCCATCAGGCGGTAGATGGGCACCGAGTAGAGCTTGCCCAGGCCGAAGCTGGACGGGTCGGGGAAATCGGCGATGATCAGGTCGAAGACCTCGCCGTGCTCTTCCAGCCAGCGGCCGGCGTCCGCGTTGATGACGCTCACCCGCGGATCGGACAGGGACCCGCCGTTGAGGGCGGCCAGTTCGGCGTTGCGGCTGAACAGCCCGGTCATGGCCGGGTCCAGGTCCACCAGGGTGACCCGCTCCACGTGGCCGTGGCGCAACACCTCCCGCACCGCCAGGCCGTCGCCGCCGCCCAGCACCAGTACGGAGCGGGCCCAGGGCAGGCTCTCCAGGGCGGGGTGCACCAGGGCCTCGTGGTAGCGGTGTTCGTCGCGACTGGAGAACTGCAGGTTTCCGTTGATGTAGAGGCGGGTGTCGTCCTTCCAGCGGGTCACCACGAGGCGCTGGTAGGGGGTGGTGGTGGCGAAGATCACCTCGTCGCCGAACAGGCCGCGTTCGGCCCAGGCGGTAAGCTGGCCGGAGGTGGCCAGGCCGGCGGCCAGGAAGGCCATCACCAGCACACCACGGGTCAGGCGGCCGCGCAGGCGGGGAAGGTCGGCGCGGTAGTGCCAGAGGGTCCACAGGGCCACCGCGACGTTGGCCATGCCGAACAGGAAGCCGGTGCGTGACAGGCCCAGCCGGGGCGCCAGGACCAGCGGAAAGAGCAGGGACACGACCAGGGCGCCCAGGTAGTCGAAGGTGAGCACGCGGCTCACCAGTTCGCTGAAGCTCGCCTGGCGGGTGTGCAGGACCCGCATCACCAGCGGGATCTCCATGCCCACCAGCACGCCAAGGGCGAACACCAGCGCGTACAGCACGCTGCGGAAGGGCGCCGACATCCAGGCGAAGAGCAGGAACAGCAGGGTCGCCGACAGCCCGCCGAGCAGGCCCACCAGTAGTTCGATGTCGATGAAGCGGGCCAGCACGTCCTGGTCGTCCACGTACTTGGAGAGGTGGGAGCCCACCCCCATGGCGAACAGGTAGCAGCCGATGATCGAGGAGAACTGCAGCACCGAGTCGCCCAGCAGGTAGCTCGACAGGGCGCCCGCGATCAGCTCGTAGGCCAGGCCGCAGGAGGCGACCACGAAAACCGACAGGATCAGCAGCCGATCGGGCTGGCGGAGGGCGCCGGAAGGGGAGGAGGCAGCGTCGGACATGGCGCGGACTCTACCCTGAAAGCGCTTGCCGGGCACGGTGAATGCTGGCTAAATAATGGCCCGGTCGCCGAGGATTCCGCTGATGGAAGCGTTCTACAATTACGTGGTGCATCTGCTTTCGGGCCTGCTGATGGTGCTGGCCTTCGCGGCCATCTACCAGCGGATCACCCCCTTCTGCGAGATGTCCCTGATCCGCCAGGGAATCGTTGCGCCGGCGTTGTCGCTGGCGGGCGCACTCATCGGTTTCTCCCTGACGGTGGCCTCCAGCATCCTGCACAACGACACCTACCTGATGTTCCTGGCCTGGAGCGCTGCCGGCCTGGCCATGCAGGTGCTGGCCTACGTGCTGCTGGGGCGCCTGGTGCCGCGCCTGCCCGACCTGCTGTCGGCCAACAACGTGGCGGCCGGGGCCTTTGCCGGTACGGTGGCGCTGGTGGTCGGCATCATCAACGCGGCCTGCATGTCGTGATGCCCGCACCGGACGGGTGCCTGGCACCGTCCGGCGTCCTTTCCTCGAGCCGGCGCACAGGGCCGGCACCCCTCTGAAACAAGCCCATCGGGAGCAAGCATGAGCCTCGGATCCTTCATCAAGAAGCAGTTCATCGACGTCCTCCAGTGGAACGAGGAGTCGGACGGCACCCTGGCCTGGCGCTATCCGATGGAAGACTTCGAGATCCAGTACGGCGCCAGCCTCACCGTGCGCGACTCGCAGATGGCGGTCTTCGTCAACGAGGGCAAGGTGGCCGACGTGTTCGGCCCCGGCATGTACACGCTGACCACCCAGACCATCCCGGTGCTGACCTACCTGAAGAACTGGGACAAGCTCTTCGAGTCGCCCTTCAAGTCGGACGTCTACTTCTTCAGCACCCGCCTGCAGCTGGGCCGCAAGTGGGGCACGCCGCAGCCGATCACCATCCGCGACAAGGATTTCGGCATGGTGCGCTTGCGCGCCTTTGGCATGTATTCCTACAAGCTCCTGGATCCGAAGAAGTTCTTCACCGAGATCAGCGGTACCCGTGCCGCCTACACGGTGGACGAGCTGGAGCAGCAGCTGCGCAACCTGGTGGTGGCGACCATGAGCGCCACCCTGGGCGGCTCCGAGCTGCCCTTCCTCGACATGGCGGCCAACCAGCTGCTGCTGGCCGAGCGCATGCAGGCCGCCATGACACCCACCTTCGATCGCTACGGCCTGGCCCTGGACAACTTCGCGGTCGAGAACATCTCCCTGCCCGAAGAGCTGCAGAAGGCCATCGACACCCGGATCTCGATGGGCATGGTCGGTGATCTGGGCAAGTACACCCAGTACCAGGTGGCCAATTCGGTGCCTCTGGCGGCCCAGAACGAGGGCGGGCTGGCCGGCGTGGGCGCGGGCCTGGCGGCGGGCGTGGGCATGGGCCAGGTGATGATGGACGCCCTG
>WBTZ01000153.1 GCA_009026175.1 Zoogloea sp.
GTGGTGGGGCTGCTTGGGGGCCAGCGGGTCCAGGTACTCCGCGGCCTGCACGGAGGAGATGAAGCCGCCACCGGGCAGCAGGCCGCTGAAGGCGTAGGCGCCGATGCCATAGCCGGCATTGACGAGGAAGCGGCGACGGGCGTTCTGATCGATAGTCATGATGTGTGTTCCAGCCTTGTTTTCGTTTGTTCTTACAGGCGATACAGGAATTCGTTGGAGTTCACCACCGCGTGGACCAGCTCCACGAAGGCAGCGCTGCGGGCGGGGTTGGCTTTGTCCTTGTGACCGGTCGCCCTGGTGCCGCCGGCGCCTTCGCCGTCGTCGTCCGTGGCCTTGGCCGCCTTGGCCTGCTGGGTGTCGAGGTAGGACAGCAGGGTGGCCCGCTCGAACTTGTCGGGGCTGCGGCCGTACAGGGTCTTGAACAGGCCTTCGACCTTCTCCTTCACCGGGCCGGCGTCCTTGGCACCCACCGGGGCCACCACCTTCTTGCCGGTGGCGAGCTGGTTGGCGACGACCTTCTCCTGCTTGTCCAGGAAGGCCAGCAGGCTGTCCTTCTCGGACTTGTCCGGCGTGCGGCCGAAGGCGATCTGGTACAGGCGGTCGAGGCGCGCGGCCTCGCTCTCCCCGGCTTCACGGATGACCCGGCCGGCCAGGGCCTTGGACCACTCGAAGACCAGGTCGCTGTTGGCCAGGGCCAGGGCCTGGGGTGCCGTGGTGGTCACCTCGCGGCGGCCATGCACCAGCTGGGGGTTGGCCCAGTCGAAGGTGTCGAGCAGCGGATAGGGCGTGTTGCGGCGGATGAAGATGTAGGCGCTGCGGCGATGCTGGTCGGCCAGGCTGTCGGAGACCTTCCAGGCGTTGCGGTTGTCGAAGTTGGCCGGCACCGGCGGGTACACCGAGGGGCCGCCCACCTTCTCTTCCAGCAGGCCGGCGGCGTACAGCAGCGAGTCGCGGATCTGCTCGGCGTCGAGGCGCTGGCGCGGGAAGTAGGCCAGCAGCTTGTTCTCCGGATCGACGCTGACCAGCTCCTCGCGGTGGTCGGACGACTGGCGGTAGACGCTGGACAGCAGGATCTCCTTCTGCAGCTTCTTCACGCTCCAGCCGTTCTTGACGAAGCTGTCGGCCAGGTAATCGAGCAGGGCCGGATTGACCGGCTTCTGGCCCATCTTGCCGAAGTCATTGACGGTGTCCACCAGGCCGCGGCCGAAGTACTGGTTCCACACGCGGTTGGCAAAGACCCGGGCGGTCAGCGGGTTGGACGGGCTGGCGATCCAGTTGGCGATGGCGGTGCGGCGGCCGGACGAGGTGGCCGTCGGCACGATCTTCGGCGCCTCGCCGCCGGACAGGGCTGCCGGCAGGCCGGGCTGCACTTCATCCAGCTTGCGGTCGTAGATGCCCTTGAAGAGCACGTAGGTGGGCGGCGAATCGTTGTGGCCCAGCTCGGTGGCGGTGGAGATGTTGCCCGGGTCCTTCGGCTTGAGCTCGTCGAACTTCTTGAGCTCGGCCACCACCTTCTCGTACTCCGCGTACTGGGTCTTGTCCTTCTCCTTCATCTGGTTGGCCGCGTTGCGGGTGCGGCCGGACATGGTCCACAGGTTGCGGTGGTAGATCCAGCGATCGTAGGCGTTGCGTTCCTTCTCGGGCTTGGTGATGGACTCGCGGGTCTCCGGCACGAAGCCCAGCAGGCGGTCGGCCTCGGCCTTCTCGATGTAGGGCTTGAGCAGGGCTTCCTGCTTGGCGCGGATGTCCTTGGTGGCCTCTTCCCACTTGGCCAGCTTGCTGGAGAACTCGCTCAGCTCCTTGCCGGACAGGGGCGTCACGTCGTCCCGGAAGCTGGTGTTCACGAAGTAGGCCTGGAGCTGGTAGTACTCCTTCTGGGTGAACTTGTCGAACTTGTGGTTGTGGCACTGGGCGCAGTTGGCCGTGGTGGCCAGGAACACCGAGCTGACCGTGTCGGTCAGGTCGTTGGCGATCTCCTGCTTCTTCAGGTTCAGGTCGCGGGCGTTGATCTCATCCGGGAAGTTGCGCAGGAAGCCGGTGGCCACCAGGGCGTCCTTGCGCTCCGGCCACAGCTCGTCGCCGGCCAGTTGCTCCTTGATGAAGACGTCGTAGGGCTTGTCGGCGTTGAAGGCATTGATCACGTAGTCGCGATACCGCCACATGTTGGGCCGGGTGCCGTCGGTGTTGTAGCCGTCGCTATCGGCGTGACGGGTCAGGTCGAGCCAGCGGCGGCCCCAGCGCTCGCCGTAGCGGGGCGAGGCGAGCAGGCGGTCCACCAGCTTCTCGTAGGCGTTGGGCGACTTGTCATTGACGAAGGCCTTGACCTCCTCCGGGGTCGGGATGATGCCCCAGGTGTCCAGGGTGGCGCGGCGGATCAGGGTGGCGCGGTCGGCATCGGCGGAGGGCTTGATGCCCTTGGCCTCCAGCTGGGCCAGGATGTGCGCATCGATGGGCGAACGCACCCATTTGCCATCCTTGACGGGCGGCGTGGCCGGGCGGGCCACCGGCTGGTAGGCCCAGTGCTGCTGGCCCTGGGCGGCACGGGCCGGCCGGGCCTCGCCTGCATCGGCGGTTTCGGCGGCGACGACCGCCACGGACTCAAGGCCCATCACCCCGACAAGGCTCCAGACCACGGCCAGGTAGGCTGCTTTTCTCTTCATCGTTTCTACTCCTTCTACTGCGGCCGGAGCACCCGGGCCACGGCGCATCGAATCTGCATGCGGGTCAGCCGGTGCGAAACGCGACCCGGCTCGATGCTTACAACAGCAGAATCCATGCCGCCCACGGAAGAAGCCATTACATTTGCATTGAAATTTCCACGACCAATTTATTTATCAATCACTTAAAAAACCCCGCCCGCCAGGCCCGGGGCGCCCGTGGAAGGCCGCCCGGGGGTGACCGGAGCGCAGCAGCTGTTGCCACGTCAGCACGCCCGGCAACGCCGATGCTGCACTGCCAACAGCGTGCCAACAGCTGCATGCGGACGATCTCAGGGCTGTGCCGCGAGGTAATCCGTGAGGGCGCGCAACTCTTCGTCGGTCAGGGCGCGGGTCACCCGGTTCATCACGCCGTCCCGGCTGTTGCGACGCTCGCCGCTGCGCCAGTCGAGGAGCTGCTTCTCCAGGTAACGCCACTCCTGCCCGCCGATCCGTGGCGCATCGGCCCCCAGGCCGGCGATCCCCTGCCCCGCCGGGCCGTGGCAGGCGATGCAGGCATCCACCCCGCGGGCCGCGTCACCGCTCTCGTACAGGCGGCGCCCCAGCGGATTGCCGGCGGCCCCCTCTCCCTTCATCGGCGTGCGGCTGGCGAAGTAGGCGGCGATATCCAGGATGTCGGCCGGCTCCACGGTGCGCGCCATCAGGGTCATCACGTCATGCTTGCGGGCCCCGCTGCGGAAGTCGGCGATCTGCTTGACGATGTACTCCGCCGGCTGGCCGGCCAGCTTGGGATGGCGCCCCTCGGAGCTCGCGCTCTGGCCGAAGCCATGACCATCCGCCCCATGGCACTCCTGGCAGCGCTCCTCGTCCGACTTGCGCGCCCCCGCCAACGGATCGCCCTTGGGTGGGACAGCCGCGACCGGGGCCGGCCCCCCGGTCGCAGGCAGCTTGGCCGTGGCCCTGGCCTTGACCGCCTGGCCCAGCACCGGACCGGACAGACAGGCCACCAGCAGCATCAGAATCAGGATCACACCTCCCCTCCCCCGGGAGCCCTCCCGGGTCTTGCGCAACCAGAACATCAGACGGCGGCCCTCAGCGTCGGGCGGACGCCAGGCGCGTCACGGTGTCGAGGGCCTTCTCCACATTGGCGACCGGCGCCAGGCCGCCGATGGTGGCGGCGACCTTGCCATCGGGCTTGATCACGAAGCTGACCCGGTCCACCCGGCCATGGTCGATCTCCTCGCCCCGGGTGTCCTTGCGCCCGGCGGGGATGTCGCTGACCGCCAGATCGAAGGAGCGGGCGATCTTCCCGTCCGGGTCGGAGGCTACCGCCAGCTTGCCGGCGCAGAACTCGGGATCCGCCGAGAAGGCGTTGAGGCGCTTGATGCTGTCCAGGGACACGCCGATCACGGTGGCGCCGGCCGCGGCAAACTTGTCGATGTTCTCGGCGAAGGTGTGGGCCTGCAGGTTGCAGCCGCCGGTATAGGCGGACGGGTAGAAATACACCACCACCGGCCCCTTCTTCAGCGCCTCCCGGAAGGAGTAGTTGAAGGCCTTGCCGGCCAGTGAGGCCTGGGCGGTGAACTCCGGCGCCTTGTCCCCTTCGTTGAGGGCTGCATGGGCGGGGCTGGCCAGCACGGCCGCGAGGAGCAGGCCGGGCAGGATGGAAGGTTTCATTCGGGCGGTCCTTTTTCAGGATTTCTTGTGGGTTCGACAGCCGCGCGGAGCGCGGCTGCTCTCTGTGTGCCAGCGGACTGCGCCCCCCCGGACGGAGGCCGCAGCCCATGCCCGGATCAGGCCAGCAGTTCCTTGACGACCTTGCCGTACACCACCGTCGGGCGCTCGGAGCGGCCGTTGTTGATGAAGGTGGTCTTGAGGTGGTCGAGGCCCAGCAGGTGCAGCACGGTGGCATGCAGGTCGTAGGTATCCACGGCCTTGTCCTTGTCGGCCACCTGCACGCCCAGCTCGTCGGTCTCGCCGTAGGTGAAGCCGGCCTTGACGCCGCCGCCGGCGATCCACTGGGTGTAGCCCCACGGGTTGTGGTCGCGGCCGGTGCCGCTTTCGCCCCACGGCGTGCGGGAGAACTCGGAGGCCCACACCACCAGGGTCGAATCGAGCAGGCCCAGGGTCTTCAGGTCGGCCAGCAGGCCGGCGATGGGTTTGTCCACCATGCGCGCCTGGGTGGCGTGGTTGCCGTCGAGGTCGCTGTGGGCATCCCAGCTGCGGCGTTCCTGGTCGGACACGTTGCCGGGATAGCCGGACACCACCTGCACGAAGCGGACGCCCCGCTCCACCAGGCGGCGGGCGCGCAGCAGCACCTTGCCGTAGCTCTCGCTGGTCGGATCATCGATGCCGTAGAGCTTGAGGGTGGCCTCCGACTCCTTGGACAGATCCACCGCTTCCGGCGCCGCCCGCTGCATGCGGTCGGCCAGCTCGTAGGACTCGAGGCGGGCACGCAGCTCGGTGTCCGCCGGCCGGCGGTCGCCGCCCAGCCGGTTGAGCTGCTTGAGCAGGTCCAGCGAGGCGCGCTGCTGGTCTGCCGAGCGCAGCTCCGGGCGCTCCAGGTAGAGGATGGGCGAGTCGCTGGGGCGGAAGGCGGTGCCCTGATACACCGCCGGCAGGAAGCCGGAGCTCCAGTTCACCGAGCCCGCGCTGGGCTCCTGCTCGCCGTTGTACAGCACCACGTAGGAGGGCAGGTCCGGGTTCAGCGAGCCGAGCGCGTAATTCACCCAGGCGCCCAGGGACGGACGGCCCGGGTTCAGGTCGCCGGTGTTGAGCTTGAGGATCGAGATGTCGTGGGTCGCGCCCACCGTCACGCTGGACTTGATAAAGGCGATCTTGTCCGCCTGCTGGGCCAGGTTCGGCAGCAGGTTGGAGAACCACGCCCCACTCTCGCCGTATTGCTTGAAGGTCCGCTGGTTGGAATAGAACAGCTTGTTCACGCCGCCCTGGGTGGAGGTCTTGATGCCCTTCAGGAAGGACGCCGGCACCGGCTGGCCGGCCAGCTTGGCCAGCTCAGGCTTGTAGTCGTACAGGTCGATGGTGGAGGGCGCGCCGTTCTGGTGGAGCCAGATCACGGACTTCACCTTGCCCGGGAAATGCGGCTGCTTGGGCGCCAGGGGGTCGAGCAATTCGGCGGCCGTGGCGGCATTGATATAGCCCAGGCCCGGGATGAAGCCGTTCGCGGCGACGGCGCCCACACCCAGCCCGGCTTTGAGAAGAAAGTCTCGACGATTGATACTCATGATGTTTTTTCCTTATTTCGAGTAATTGGGGTTGGTCAGAAGCGGTAAGCGAAATCGCTGGAATTGGCGACGGTGTGCACCAGATCCACGAAGGCCGCGCCACGCACCGGATTGATGGCGGACGGATCCTTCAGGCCCGTCGGCACGGCGGCTTCGAACTTGCCGGCGGCCACCTTCTTCTGGACCACGCTCTCTTCCTTCGCCAGGAAGGCCTTCAGCGCGGCCTTTTCGGTCTTGTTCGGCTCGCGGGCAAAGAGGATCTGGTACAGGCGGCTCAACTGGGCGGATTCGTCCTTGCCGGCCTCGTTGATGATCCGGCCGGCCAGGGCCTGCGACCAATTCACCACGATGTCGCTGTTGAACAGGGTCAGGGCCTGCAGCGGCGTGGTGGTCACGTCACGCTTGTGGTGCGCCTGGGAAGGATTGGCCGGGTCGAAGTTCTGCAGCAGCGGATAAGGCAGGCTGCGACGGCTGAAGATGTAGATGCTGCGGCGGTTCCAGTCGGCCTTGTCCTTGGACACCGTCCATTGGCGGTTGCCGTCGAAGTCGGCCTGGCCGTTCTCCAGCACCTTGGCGATCGGCGGGAACACCGAGGGGCCGCCGACCACGTCGGTCAGCTGGCCGGACGCATACAGCAGCGCATCGCGGATCTCCTCGGCCTCGAGGCGCTTGCGCGGATAGACCGCCAGCAGCTCGTTCTTCGGATCCACCTTGACCACGTCCTGGCGCTCGTCGGAAGCCTGGCGATAGACGCTGGAGAGCAGGATCTCGCGCTGCAGCTTCTTCACGCTCCAGCCATTCTTGACGAAGTTGCCGGCCAGGTAGTCGAGCAGCTCGGGGTGGGTCGGCTTCTCGCCGGCGCGGCCGAAGTCAGCCGGGGTACCGACGATGCCCTTGTCGAAATACTGGCTCCACACCCGGTTCACATACACCCGCGCCGTCAGCGGATTGTTGGCACTGGCCAGCCAGCCGGCCAGCGCCGAACGGCGGCCGGAGGAATTGGCGGTGGGCGTGATGCTGACCTTGTCGCCCCCCCACAGGGCAGGAATCCCCGGCTGGACTTCCTCGGTGGGGCGCTCATGGATGCCGCCGAAACGCACGAAGGTCGGCGGCGAATCCGTACCCAGTTCAACGGCGGTGGTGATATTGACCGAGCCGCTCAGGGGACGCAGGTTATCGAACTTGCGCAATTCGGCCTGCAGCTTCTGGTATTCCTTCCAGGCGGTGATGCGGTCGGGCGTATGGTCGGCGTGATCCTTGTTCTCGGCGGTCAGGCGCAGATAGCCGGCGGTATCGGTATCGGCATTGAAGACGCTCTTGTGGCGGAAGTTCACCCAACGATCCAGCGCGTTCCATTCTTTCTCCGGCTTGAAGATCGACTCGCGGCTGTCGGTCAGGTAGCGCTCCTTCTGGTACTTGATGCCCGCTTCCTTGTAGGGCGCCAGGATGGCGGCCTGCTTGTCGCGGATTTCCTTGGTCGCCTCCCGGTACTTGGCCTGCTGCTCGGCGAACTTCTTGTCCCATGCCGTCTCGGTGCCCTTGTCCAGCGGACGGCGCTGGTCGAAGGCGGTATTGGCGAAGAAGGCCTGGAGCTGGAAGTACTCCTTCTGGCTCAGCTTGTCCGACTTGTGGTTGTGGCAGCGGGCGCAGCCGGTGGTGGAGGCCAGGAAGGTCTCGCCGATGGTGTCGGTGATGTCGGTCGTGATCTGGTATTTGCGCTGCACCAGGTCGCGGGAGTTGGCGTTGTCCGGATAGCCTCCCAGGAAGCCGGTGGCGATCTTGGCCTCCTGGCTCTCGGGCCACAGCTCATCGCCCGCCACCTGCTCCTTGATGAAGCGGTCGAAGGGCTTGTCTTCGTTGAAGGCCTTGATCACGTAATCGCGGTAGCGCCAGTTGTTCGGACGGGTGGCGTCGTTCTGGAAGCCCGAGCTGTCCGCATAGCGGGCCAGGTCCAGCCAGCGGCGGGCCTGGCGCTCGCCGAAATGGTGGGAAGCCAGCAGGCGGTCCACAAGTTTCTCGTGGGCATTCGGGGACTTGTCATCGACGAAGGCCTTGACCTCCTCCGGGGTCGGCAGCAGGCCCCAGGCATCCAGGGTGGCACGCCGGATGAAGGTGGCCCGGTCGGCCTCCGGCGACGGCTTGATGCCTTTCTCTTCCAGGCGGGCCAGCACGAAGGCGTCAATCGGGGTACGCACCCATTTGCCCTGCTTCACGGCCGGCAATTCCGGCGTCTTCACCGGCTGATAGGCCCAGCCATTCGGCACACCGGCCCTGGCCGCTGCGGGCGCCGGCTTGCTGTCCGTTTCCGCACCAATGACCGACGAGGTCACTGCCAGCATCACCGCGATATACACACCTTTTCTGACAAGCATCTACTGACTCCCTGAAACACGATTGATCAGGCTTCCTTTCCGCCCCCCGACAAGGGCCGGCAAATTCCACCATTCCATTGCAAAACAAAAAGCGATCCGGACGACCCGCCCCTCCCGGCGCCCCGGAAGCGGACAGGTACAGCGTCATACCTTTCGCAGCTATCGTGCCAGCCCGCAAACACACTCCAGAAAAGCACAAACCCAAAAATTAACCCAATCATTTCATGAAGTTAAAAAACCCACCGGGCCACCGGGGAAGGCCACCTCGATTGCACGCCAGCAAACACCATGCTGCACCGCGTGCAGGGCCCGGAACCATTCTGCTGATTGCCCCACAGGCCTGCTGGCCAGCCACCACCCGCCCCCGGATCTATTCACGGCCTTATTCCCCGCCGAACGATTTCGTGAACCCCAACGTCATGTTCAATTCCGTTCACGCCGCCATCACATCTGAACACAATCCACCAACCAATCAAAAGTCCATATGGATTTCCGGCTCCGGATATATACCTAGATTACTAAGTGGTTTTTCTTGAACCAGAAAATCATTTCATTTCCAATCCGGCCGAAAATCGCTTCAGCGAAGGCCATATTCGCCATGGCACGCCTGATGCTATTCCGGACAACATCCGTTTTGTTCCTCGAGTAGAAAAGCCATGACCTCCATCCGAAAAGAAAACAAGCGTTCAGCACACCCCTTCCGAATCCGGCCCATTTCAATTCTCGTCGCCGGCCTTGCTCTCGGCGCGTCCGGCGCCATGCACGCACAGGAGTCCCGGTCGGCCGCCGAACTCCAGGCCGACCTGCAGAAGGCGAACGCCGAGATCCAGAACCTGAAGCGGGAACTGGAGCGGAGCCGTGGCAATACGGCGGCGCCTGCCGCCACGCAGGCCGCAGCCCGGGAAGAGGCCGTGGAGAGCGCCGCCGCCCCTGCCACCCAGACCCTCGACTCGGTGGTGGTGCGCAGCCGGCGCCAGCTCGAGAAACTCCACGACGTGCCGGTTTCGATCTCGGTTGTCTCGGGCAGCGAGCTGGCCCGGGAGCAGGCCTCCGACTTCGAGGCCATCACCAAGCGCCTGGGCAACATCACCTTCAATCAGAACAACACCCGCGGCTCGTCCCTGTCGGTCCGCGGGCTGGGCCGCCGGGGCTTCACCGAGACCCAGGATCCCAGCGTCGGCCTGATCGTCGACGGTGTCCCCTACGGGCTCGCCCAGCTCGGCAATTTCGACTTCTATGACGTGCAGTCGGTGGAAGTGGCCCGCGGCCCCCAGGGGACGCTGCAGGGCAAGGGTGCCAGCGCCGGCGCCATCACCATCAACAGCAAGGGGCCATCCTTCACCCCCAGCGCCGACCTGGAGCTCACCTACGGCCAGCGCGAGACGGTGCTGCTGAAGGGCGCCCTCGGCGGCCCGATCGTCGACGACCTGCTGGCATGGCGCGGCTCATTCGTGGTCAATAACCAGCGCGGCTATTACACGGTGGGCGACGATACCGGCAAGGAACTCGACACCATGTACAACCGCAACCGGGTCAGCGCCCGCACCCAGTTCCTGCTGACGCCCTCGGCGGACTTCAATGCCAAGCTCAGCGTGGACATCCAGCCCCGCGCCGCCCAGCTGCAGAACGGCCTGACCAACTTCACCGAAGTCCCGCTGCGCTACGCCAACGGCACGGTGGTGGACCCCAGTGGCACCGGCAACCGCTCGCGCCTGAACCGCAGCTGGTTCGCCAACCGCAGCTTCAACTACGACACCTTCATCAACAGCGTGGAGCGTGACGGGCGGGTCTACCAGAACGAGACCCAGGGCCAGATCGCCTCCAGCAACGGCGCGGTGGCGGAGCTCAACTACAACCTCAACGACACCCACACGCTGACCTCCATCACCGGCTTCCGCCAATACAGCTTCCAGGCCCGCAACGACGAAGGCACCCCCTTCGACATCAGCAAGCTGGGTGGCGGCAGCGTCTTCTACAACCAGACCACCCAGGAATTCCGCCTCACCGGCAAGCCCAGCAAGCTCGTGGACTACCAGACCGGCCTCTTCCTGATGCGCACCGAGGACGAGATCGAATCGCGCTCCAGCTACGGGGCCGATGCCGGCGCCTGGTTCGCCAACAATGCCCAGTACGCCACCCTGGTGGGCAGCGCCGGCAATAACGTCGGCGCCGGCCGCTCCCTGGCCACCGATGCCCTGAGCGGCCTGTACAAATGGGGCGAGCAATACGTCAAGACCTTCAGCAAGGCGATCTACGGCCAGGCCAACGTCCACCTCACCGACGACCTGACCGTCACCGCCGGCCTGCGCATCGGCACCGAGGCCCGCTCCACCACCCAGCTCAACAACCTGCGCAACCTGGGCTACGGCGCGGCGCTCAACCCGGTGTCGGTGCGGGTGGACGGCAATGGCGGCAGCACCTCGCTGGGCGGCTTCAACTCGGTGGCCTACACCACGGCCAACGTGGCCAACGGCACCGCCGGCAACCTGGCCGGCAGCAACAGCGCCGCCCAGCTGGCCCAGGCCAACGCCATCGCCCAGAAGTATTACGGCGTCGCCACCTATGCCGAGCTGAGCGCAGCCCAGAAGGCCCAGGTGGCTGCCGCCAAGGCCATCCGCGCCTCCCAGATCGGCACCCTGATCAACCAGGTGCGCAGTGACTACAAGGACCAGCTGCACTCCGCGGTGCTGAGCCCGAAGTACCGGATCAACGACGACATCACCGCCTACGCCAGCTGGCAGTACGGCGAGAAGTCGGGCGCGGCCCTGGTGGTGAACGGCATCCCCACCACCGTCAAGCCGGAGCGGACCAACGCCTATGAGCTGGGCGTCAAGACCTTCCTGCTCAACAAGACCCTGACCCTCAATGCCGATGTGTTCCTGATGGACATCAAGAACTACCAGCAGACGGTGGTCGCGGTGGATGACTTCGCCACCCAGGACAACATCCGGAACGGCATCGCCAACCCCACGGCCTACACCAGCATCCAGGGCAACGTAGCCAAGGTGCAGGTGTCCGGTGTCGAGGTGGACGCCGCCTACAACGGCATCCCCTTCACCAGCTTCCGGGTGGCGGCGTCCTACAACGACGCCCGCTACAAGGACTTCAAGAACGCCGGCAAGCCGTCGGAGCTGGCCTACCTGTCCAACCCCTTCATCGACCGCAGCGGCGACCGCCTGGGCGAGGCCCCGTTCTGGACGGCCAACCTCAGCGGCGAATACCGGCGGCCGGTGCTGGGCGACAAGGTCTTCCACGCCAGCTTCACCACCGCCTACATCGGCAGGACCAACACCGACGAGCTGATCTCCAGCTACGCCTGGGTGCCGGACCACGCCACCACCGACCTGGCCGTCGGCCTGGGTCACCACAAGGGCAGCTACGACGTGACTTTCGTCGCCAAGAACGCCTTCAACGACACCGCCCACGAAAAGGGCTGGGCCAGCTACACGCCCTACCCCTACCCGCGCTGGTACGGCATCGTCTTCAGCGGCAGGCTCTGAGCTTCACCTGCGGGCCGATCCGCCCCGCCCGGGGCGGATCGCTGCGGCGCATCAAACACCCTGCCATCGCAACTGTTGCGATGGCAGCAGCCCGCCGCGCGGCGCGGATCCGCAGGCGCCGGGGGCATCCCATGCCATCCGCCTGGAGCGGCATCGACCGGACTCCCGAACACCCTGTTTTTGCAAGGAATAATTCATGCGAATAAGGAATCCCGAAATCCGTATAAGGCGCCCCGGGAGCGTGGCATGGGGATTGCCCAAGGAAGTGACGGAATCTCAAACAGGAAAGTCTCGTCATGAGCCACAAAAATACCCATCGGGCGGTCCGCCAGGCCCGCACCCATGAAGCCCGCCAGTTTCGCCTGAGCCCCTTCGCCGCCGCCGTGGCGACCGTCGCCCTCCTTGCTGCGGGTGGCGTCCAGGCCCAGGAAAAATCCGCCGCCGAACTGCAGGCCGAAGTGGCCCGCCTGAGGCAGGCCCTCGATCAGGCCCAGCA
>WBTZ01000282.1 GCA_009026175.1 Zoogloea sp.
GACCTACCTGGGCTGGATGCTGTCCGGGCTGCAGACCACGGTCCTGCTCTCCCTGTCCGCCTGGCTCATCGCCCTCGCCCTGGGCAGCCTCATGGGCGTGCTGCGCACCGTGCCCCACAAGGGCCTCTCCGTCATCGCCGCCGCCTACGTCGAGGTCTTTCGCAACATCCCCCTGCTGGTCCAGCTCTTCAGCTGGTATTTCGTGCTGCCCGAAGTGCTCCCCTTCGGACTCGGCGACGCCTTCAAGCAGAAGCTCGACCCCGTCACCCAGCAGTTCGTCTCCGCCATGGTCTGCCTCGGCTTCTTCACCAGCGCACGCGTCTGCGAGCAGGTCCGCTCCGGCATCAACGCCCTGCCCCGCGGGCAGAAGAACGCCGGCCTCGCCCTCGGTTTCACCCTGCCCCAGACCTACCGCCACGTGCTCCTGCCCATGGCCTTCCGCCTCGTCGTCCCGCCCCTCACCTCCGAGTTCCTCAACATCTTCAAGAACTCCGCGGTGTGTTCCACCATCGGCCTGCTCGAGCTCGCCGCCCAGGGACGCCAGCTGGTCGATTACACCGCCCAGCCCTATGAGTCCTTCATCGCCGTGACGGTGCTCTATCTCATCATCAACGTCGTGGTGATGAGCCTGATGCGCGTGGTCGAAGAGAAGACCCGCGTGCCAGGCTTCATCGGCGGGAAATGAGGAGCCGGCCATGAACTATGAATTCGACTGGTCCTCCATCCCCGGCGCCCTGCCCTTCCTGTGGGAAGGCATGAAGGTCTCCCTCGAGATCACGGTCACCGCAGTGGTCTTCGGCATCGTCTGGGGCACCCTGCTGGCCATGATGCGCCTGTCGTCCATCAAGCCTTTGGGCTGGGCTGCGGCTGCCTACGTCAACCTGTTCAGGGCCATCCCCCTGGTGATGGTGCTGCTGTGGTTCTTCCTGATCGTGCCCCAGTTCCTCAAGGGCGCCTTCAACCTCGACCCCAACACCGACGTGCGCTTCACCTCCGCGATGATCGGCTTTGCCCTCTTCGAGTCGGCCTACTACTCCGAGATCATCCGCGCAGGCATCCAGTCGGTGCCCAAGGGCCAGGTCTCCGCGGCCTCCGCGCTCGGCATGACCTACGCCCAGGCCATGCGCCTCGTCGTCCTGCCCCAGGCCTTCCGCAACATGGTGCCCCTGCTCCTCACCCAGGCCATCGTGCTGTTCCAGGACACCTCCCTGGTCTATGTCTCGGCCCTCGCCGATTTCTTTGGCGCCGCCTACAAGGTCGGCGACCGGGACGGGCGCCTCGTCGAGCTGCTGCTGTTTGCCGGCGCCGTCTATTTCATCCTCTGCTTCGCGGCTTCCCAGCTGGTGCGCCGCTACCAAAAGAAACTCAACGCCCACGTGGCGCACTGATCCAAGGAGCCCGACATGATCTCCATCGACAACGTATCCAAGCACTACGGCAGCTTCCAGGTCCTCACCGACTGCTCCACCGAGGTGAAGAAGGGCGAAGTGATCGTCGTCTGCGGCCCCTCCGGCAGCGGCAAGTCCACCCTCATCAAGTGCGTCAATGGCCTGGAACCCTTCCAGGCCGGCACCATCACCGTGGACGGCATCTCGGTGGGCGACCCGAAGACCAACCTCTCCAAGCTGCGCAGCCGCGTCGGCATGGTCTTCCAGCACTTCGAGCTGTTCCCCCACATGAGCATCACCGACAACCTCACCATCGCACAGATCAAGGTCCTCGGCCGCAACAAGGACGAGGCCACCGACAAGGGCCTCAAGCTCCTCGAACGCGTCGGACTCAAGGCCCATGCCCACAAATTCCCCGGACAGCTCTCCGGCGGACAGCAGCAGCGCGTCGCCATCGCCCGCGCACTGGCCATGGACCCCATCTGCATGCTCTTCGACGAACCCACCTCCGCCCTCGACCCCGAGATGATCAACGAGGTCCTCGATGTCATGGTCGAGCTCGCCCAGGAGGGCATGACCATGATGTGCGTCACCCACGAGATGGGCTTCGCAAAAAAGGTCGCCTCCCGCGTCATCTTCATGGACAAGGGACAGATCGTCGAGGACGACGCCAAGGAGGCCTTCTTCGGCAACCCACGCTCCGAGCGCGCACGCCAGTTCCTCGCCAAGATCCTCCAGCACTGAG
>WBTZ01000154.1 GCA_009026175.1 Zoogloea sp.
CCAGCATTTCCATGGTGATCACCTCGCTTCCTCTGCCTCAAAAAGAGGCAGGGAGGTTAAACACCCTGGTCAAATTTCAACCGGAATTCACCCCGATTGATGGTCAGTTTTCGGCCGGCAACAACACCTGGCAATAAGAAAGAACGGAACCTGCTAGAAAAGCGCAGCTTTATTCAATTTCTTACCAAAAAAATTAAAATCAATTTGTTACGTTCTACCAGCCCAGCACAATCAATGATTTATCGGCACTTCTCCAAGTGGTCAACTTTCGAATGGAGAAAAAATCCATTTCTCAACCATTCGGATCCATGCTGCCGCATGGTTTAGCCCCCGGACGCGCCCTTCCCAATGCTGCGCTTTCTCTTCAACAACACGAGACGTGTCCTTCACATCCAGCCGAAGAAGCCCCCCTTTCATTTCTCTCGTCTTCCACGCCAACCTTTCCACTTTAATGGAAGCCCCCAGGCTCTTGGCGAACTCTGTAGCACTGACTATGTAATCTGGACTATCTGCCAGCTCAGCCGGCCTTCGTACAACAAGCGTCATCTCGGCCCCATCGATTCCCAGCAAGACAAGCCCCGTCAAGATCGACTCGACGTCACGCCCCTTAGTCCCAAAGTAGATCTGTCCGGTTCTTGGTCCTGTACGCTGAATCAGCGCCTCCGCCACAGCAATCAGAGCAGGTCGATTCCGTGGCTTAGCCGCAGCATCGACAGCCTGCCCGAGGATTCGAAAATACTCGCCCTGATCATTTCTTGTACGCGGCGGTCGGGGAAGTTTGAAATGCAGTTTCGGCGTTTGCACCGACTGCTTGGCATACATGTGCCGATAGGCTTTGGCTGCCGCCTCGATGGCTACTGCAGGAACTGAAAAGGTCTGCTCAAGCTTTTCAAACGTAACCCCAGAAAAGTGTCGCCGCAGGAGCGTCACCATCACAGCGGGACTTGGCAAGCTAGGCTTGATCAAGTCTCTCAGGCACGGCAGCTTGGCCGACTCACCGACAGGCGCCGTCTTCACTTCATATGCCCTGCCATGCGCGGCCACATAGTGGCGCATGAATTCCGTCGGGCTGCTAGCCAGATCACGATACCGCCCCTTGTATGGCATAGAGCCAGACAGTCCACAGAGGCGGCCAAGTTGAGGTGCTCCGATCAACTGTAGTCGATGATCCAGCGCAAGATCGAGATATCGACCACTCAGCCAGTCAAGCAGATGAAGATAGCTCTGGCAGGTGGTGGTCGGACTCAAATGCCCCATCAAAGCGGCAACCTGATAGAGATAGCGACGATCCGGGAAGCTCTCAATCTCGACGCTCTGAGGGAAAAAGCACTCACGCAGCAGCCGGAGTCGATCATCCGAAAGTAGGTGCGAGTCGAGGAAAGGCAGGCGTCGTGCCAGTAACTCGGGCTCGTCCATCGCCAGAAAGGCACTGAAGATCCAGTTGGCGAAGGAGTGCCGCAGGTGATGAAAACGAAAGGGCAGGCCGACTTGCTCGGTAATCTCAGCAAAGAGCGCTGTCACCGGATCAATCAGTCTCCCATATGGCAGCGGCGTCCAAGGGGCACTTGGATCCGCGAACAGCAAGCCAGCCTCACACCCGATCTGGTCTATCCGTCTTGCGCGGAAAGCCATGAGGGCGTCGAGTTCATCACTCGGCACAAGAGGGCGAAGAGGTATCCGGCGCTTCGACGAGTTCGTTTTCAGGGATGCCAACCTGGACGGTCGGATCAGCAGAAAGGGCTCAGATCCTGGATGGATGTCCTGAATCCTCAGCATCTGGGTTTCGCGCCGACGCAGGCCCGTGCGGTACGCCAGCATCCCGGCGAGAAAGACCATCGTTTCGGCATCCCGATCGGTCTCGGCGTTCAGACTCTCCTTGAAGCGTCGAAACTCATTTTCGGTTACCAGATTGGCCGAAACCTTGATCGCGCCTGCTGAGACCCAACCGTCCAGTTCTCGCAGGTCGATATCCGGGGCTCCACAGCGGAACATAAAGTCGTGAAAATCTCGTAGACGCCCCCAGAAATACGCCCGTCGAGCCTCTGTATCGACTCGCTCCGCAGCCCGCTCGTAGAGGGTCTCGAAGTCATCTACCTCCAAGTCGAGGAGATCAAGATCCTCTGCTTCGTAAATGAGATGCAGGGCCAGGGTGCGGAAGTAAGTTTCAGCGCTGGATGCTTTGATAACCCCCGACGGACAGCCCGGCTCCAACCGCCACATCGTCCAGCTGATCAATGCATGGGTGATGGGCCATAAACCTCCTTCGTTCTCCTTGAGGACCTCCTTCAAGCGCTCGATCGCGCCACGCTTGTTGCCCAACAGCTTGCAGACGTTTCGGGCGACCAGCATTTGACTCTTGCGCGGCAAATCGGGCTGAAAGCTGACATCCAGCCTGATGGGCACTGAGGTGTCACCAGCTGGACGTTGCGCGTCATCGGAAGTGGCTTTCGCAGCCGGGAGTTCCCATCCTCCAATCCTCCGGATAACCGCCTCAGGCAGGGAATGGCTTTCCAGATCATCAGCCAGAAACGCGGCGACAAAACCGGGAACATTTAGCGCTGTCGAGACCCGTGCAGCCCGGAGCAGATCATTCAAGCCGTCATCCCACGGGCAAAGTTGGAGGTGCTCACTTGCAGCCTGCAACCTAGCCCACACTTCCTTACGTTCGAGTGGAGTGCTCACACCGGAAGGAACACACCCTTCGTTGAGGCACCTTATCAGCAGGGTCGACGTGAGCACGTCGGGACACCATCGAACGGAACGGCTTGCTTTGGCTGAGCCGGCGACAGGTAACGCAAGTGTTGCCCACAATGTTCCGTTCATCACCTGAACGGTGTCAGCCCGAAGGGTCAGCAGGCCTACCACACGTTCGAACGAAAGCACGCCTCCATTCAAGATTGCCGAAAGCAGGAATGCGTCGTAGAGATTTGTGGACTCCAGCGCTCCTGAAACACGATCCAGGAAAGCCTCCTCCAACAGCCGCAGCCTTGCCAATAGCTGAAAGTCCCGGCGGACGAAGGCCGGCCTCTCGGGCGCCAATCTGACTCGTTGTGATCCTGGGCGAACGCGCCAAAGCTTGAGTCGGTGCCCTTCCGCCACCAGGAGATCCCACCAGTTTGCAAGAACCCGATGGGTCGTCAATTCAGACTCAGTTCCAAGCAGATTGGAAAGCTGGCGCTCGAGGATCTCCTGGGTGTATCCAGGCTCCGGCTGCCCGCTCCATAGAGACGGGACGTTTTTCGCCATCCAGTGGCAAAAGAAGTCAAAAAGCGGCTTTCGTTTCTGGATATCTTGCGGGGTAGCGGCGCTAGCCCAGACCGGCCAACCGACACTCGACGCTTCGACGACTTCGGTCATGGGCGCCCAGTGCTCCTCAAGAGCGGGCTCGGTAAGGCCTCGAATCCTGAATCCAGGATGATCTGAGCGAAAGCGGAGCCCAACCGCTGGCGCCACGGAATGGGTGGCAACGAGCTGAGTGAGCCCCAAGGTGCCTCACCCCGTTCGCCATGCCCCAACGCAGCATTGATGGCCTCGCCGGGAATCGCGAGGCGGAGCAGTTCTGTGCGTACGAAGTGGCGAAGCGCTCCAAGGCGAAGTTGCCATGTGTCGCCAAGAAGGCTTTGGAGCTCTGCAGGAAATGTCGGAGTCAGCTGACCACCTTCGGCGGTAAGGAGGAACAAGGTCGGCCCCCCCTCCTTATCTAGCAGCGCGAGATCGTCTGTCCGATTGGGTGAGGCATGTCCGGACATTCGAGGCGTCCGCGCCTGACCGTCAAGATGGTTGATCCCTTGAGAACTGACCAGCGCCAGATACTGCCTGAGGCGCGTCACATGGGCGCTGTACTCGCTGAGTTGCCTGAGCAGCGTCGGATGCAACCACACGACCCTCGCCTGTTCGTATGCGTGATTGTCCTTGTCGCTCACGAAACACAGCCCCGTCGTGCCATCAACATCGAACCGGGCGGGCAGCAAACTGGAAACGGCACGCAATCCTGTCGTCGCCAGCAGGAAGAAAGCCAGGTACGCGGTGTAAGCGTTGTGCTGCTCAACGAACGACACATGCGCCTCGGAAGCAAGGCGTCGTACTGTATCGATGGCTGCCCGCACCGTGCTCCGAACACTTGCTCGTGTAGGAACGTGCATGGAGCCCACGAAGATCTCTTCATCGGCGACTACATTGCCCAAGACTGGCATGTTCTCCGTGACCAGATCAGGGCGTCCGGCAAGTCCATACATGCGAAGACATGCCTTGACATGAAGCGCCTGCAGTGCGTGCACGGACACCGCGGAGTAGACACAAGGATTGTGCTGGTTCGGTGGCATGCCTCGAAAATAGAGTTCATAGACACGATCCTGCCCACCAAGCTGTGCCATGAACCGGGATAGCATGCGACCGATCCGCTCCGGAGTCAGTGCCAAGCCTCGCGCCAAGTTGATGGCCGACAGTACTTGGCTGAACTCAGGTTCGTAGGAACGCTGAAACACCCTGTGCCCGACTGGCTCAACCCGCGATAGCGCTCGTCCCAACAGCGGAGGCGTCCTGATGGCAAAACTCCTGGCTACTGGCAGGGTTCGGACCGTGGGTTCCCCCTGGCAAACCGGAGCGACATGCCGCGGCGACTCAACAGGAAGCCAGACGAGTCCCCTCACCGGGATCCAGGTGATATGAGTGGGGGACCGTCCAGGGTCCAGGTCGTTTTCGTTTGCTGCTTTGCCCGAGCGCACTACACGCAGTTGGCTGGTGGCGTCAGCCGGCCGGCAAAGAAAGAGCCGGCTTGCCGCCCAAGCCGCAACGGTAGCGCGATCTGCTTCCGCCACATCCTCCCAACCCGGCCCTCCAAGGTCATCAATCAGAGTAAGAAGCAGTTGGAGCTCGTGGCCTGACAGGGTGGAATGGGTAACGGGAAGGTTCTGGTTGCCGAGTGCTATCGCCTGGGCCGTGTAACGCCCAATATTCCGTGCCAACCCTCGCCGATCAGCGCGATTAGACGCGGAAGCCGCTCGCGGCGGAACCGTGACGAGAACCCCTCGCCGCGCAGCATCAGCGGGCGGCGAGAACTCCAGATCCTTGTCGTTTGAGCGCACCCCGCGGTCGTCATCAACAAACTCTGTAACCGCGATTCCATTCACATCATCGGCAGCCGTCAGCACCCGTGGGATGGATCTGCTGGGTTGTGCATGTTCGGTTGCACCGTGTCGTGCCGCCCGATGCGTGCCAGCCTTGCCGGTTTGCTCGTGCCCTTTAACCTCCCAAACACCAGTTTCAAACCACTGAAGTGCCCGGTGGACATATCCGATGTTGCGCATGGGCCCCGTCACCTGAGGCTTGAGCCCCAAGCGCGTCAGCTGGGTGTCAAAATGGATCAATAGCGCTTGCGGTTGAAGCGGACGGAGGGGCAAGTTGAAGAGAAACGCGCTGACTGACGGATCTGGAAGATCGGTTAGTTGCCTGAGGCTCAGCCCAACCATGTATGCGGGATCCGATGGTGGCGCTGGAACCTCTCGATCCCTATCCAACCTCATCTGCACGGCAAACAAGGACACAACCAGTGCGTCGTATTGTTTCTCAAGCTCAGGCGATGCGCATGCGTGCCAGAACACGCAATAGTGGGGGTGCGAGCTGTAATACCCCTTCAGTATCTTGCGGCCGCCTCCAGACGCCTCAGGAAAGCAGTTGAGAATCAGGTCCGGGTACTCGAGGACCCTCCCGAGCGAACCAAGAACATCGCTGAGGAGCTGCTGCTGGTCCTCATCGACAATGGTGAGAAGCGAGGCCAGAACAGGCTCAAGTCGCCGCGCCACCGGAAGAAAACCCATCAGATCGTCGGGAATCCTCAAGATCTGCCTGAGCGGAGCCAAGGCATGCAAGACGTCTTCGCGGCTCTTCATGGGCCGAACATCAAGTGTCAGAGCCTTGATCGCCAGACGCCGACTCAGGCACGTCAGATGACGTGGGGGGCGTCGGCAGCAACTCCAGCCTCACGCCTGCAGATGTTTGCTCCTGCAGCCTTTCCAACTGCTCTCTACGCTTGCTTACGCTCCGGTACAGTCCCGCGCGTGACATCCCGACGAGACTGCCGATCGCCACATCGCTGGATACATCCACGTACTTTCCAGCCGCCACCCGGATTGTCTCGTTTTCCTTCAGTTCAGCTGCGATCACCGCAAGGTCATCTCCATCAGGCCGACAGATCAGCTTGAACAGCACAGTATCGAGAATCTCCAAGTCCGAATCACTCGGGCGATCCTTCTCGTCAGCCATGCACAGCGCCCAGGTCACGTGATCACGAGGGTGCTGCTCAAGGAGCAATTGGAGCGTCCGCCGGCCAGCCACCAATCTGTAAGACCGATCGCCCTGCGAACGGGTCGTCGGGCCCACCTGCACCACTACCAAGGGCTGCATGATCTGCAGGGGATCCAGTGCAGCCGGGCGAACAGTCGGAACGCTCTCGGGAAGATGATGCAGCCCCGCGCACCAAGCCTGCAAAGGGCGCTGAACGTCAATCTGGTCCAGCTTAAGTTTCACAACAACGGGAAGCTTCAAACCGTCATCCCTTGCAAGTCAGCGCGGAAGCAGTGCGACTGTTGCTCATCGTCCCCTCTCATTCGTGCAAGCCTATCGCACGCCAAGTTAAGAACACCAAGCTCAAGTATGCATGTGATTCAAATTAATACATATGAAATTATACTTTTCTCCTCACCGAAAACCGGTGCATAGTGAGGGCCAGGCGAGGGCAAAGGTCACCCCAACCCCTCCCAAGCGCCGGCCTCAAGATCACATCAGCAACAGCAAATCGTACAAAATTGTATATAAAACAACGTAATGCGAACCTTCTCAGAGCCTGCTTCTAGCTCAGAAAGCTCTACGTTTTCACCGCCTTAGCCCAAAAACTCCGCTTTACCCAACCGCACAACGCTATCTACCACAAGCCCTCCGAAGGCAGGGGTCGAACGTTCGAATCGTTTCGGGCGCGCCACAAATTCAATGGGTTAGATCGAAAGATCTAGCCCATTTTTGTTTTGTGCAAGAAATCACCCGCTTAATTGCGCTGATGGCCTTGCACATTGTCTTTATGACCTTCACCGATTGCCCGCCATATTCCGGGCAGGATTGATGCTCTGCCCCGCTCGCAATCTCATTACAGACGTGCGCGCAGCCCGCTCAATTTGTCGCAAGGTGTCTTCCCCAGTCGCTCCCCATGCCATGCCGGCAACCGTCACTCGGGATGCGTACTGACGAAATGTCCATCCAGGCGGGAAGTTGTACCAGCGCAGTGGCGCCTCTGGCAGGCTACGCTCTCCATGGAAAGGACACCCATGAACAGCCCTACTCCCGACGAGACCATTGCCCGGGCGGTCACCGCGCTCAAGGAGGCCGACGGACTCCTGGTCACCGCCGGCGCCGGCATGGGCGTGGATTCCGGCCTGCCCGACTTCCGCGGTAACGAAGGCATGTGGGCCGCCTACCCGGCCCTCGGCCGGGCCCGGCTGGACTTCACCCGCATCGCCAACCCCGCCGCCTTCCTCGCAAATCCCCGACTGGCCTGGGGTTTCTATGGGCACCGCCTGAAGTTGTACCGGGAGACCCGGCCCCACGAGGGCTTCGAGCTCTTGCAACGCATCGCAGCCCCCCTGGCCCACGGGCTCTTTGTGTTCACCAGCAATGTGGACGGTCAGTTCCAGAAGGCGGGCTTCCCTGAAGCGCGCATCCTCGAATGCCACGGCTCCATCCACCACCTGCAATGCCTCTCGTCGGCCTGCCCGTCGGGCATCTGGCCTGCGGCAGGCTTCGCGCCTATCGTCGACGAGGCCGGATGCCTGCTGACCAACGCCTTTCCCCTCTGCCCGGCCTGCGGCGGCATCGCCCGCCCCAACATCCTGATGTTCGATGACTGGGACTGGCTGGAGGACAGGACACGGCAGCAGCGCCTGCGCATCGACGACTGGCTGGCCCGGGTCCGGCGGCCGGTGGTCATCGAAGCAGGCGCGGGCATCGCCATCCCCACCGTGCGCCACTTCGGCGAACGGGTGGGCGGCACCTTCATCCGCATCAACCCCCGGGATGCCCAACGCCCCCGGCAGGATGCGCTCGTCCTTGAACTGGGGGCCCTGGACGGTATCAGGCGTCTGGCGGGGAGGCTGCTGTGAGCCAGGCAGTCCCTGCCAGTCCATCGGCAGGGGCGCCCCCCGGCCCCCAGGCGCCTAGCCCAAAGCCCCCTGCAATTCCGACACCCGCGGCTCGATGTACTCCGGGAACAGCGTTTCCAGCGGCGTTCCCTTGAACCCGGGGAGATGCAGGGCGTTCCAGTTGGCCCACAGGGCCATGCCCTCGGGGCATTCGGTGGCGGCCACGCCAATGCCCAGGATGGCTTTCATGGGGCCGTCGGGCTCGGCGGCGTAGATCTTCTTCCAGTCCTCGTTGGACAGGTAATTGCGGGCGACCTTGCGGCCGAGCAGGCCTTCACGGATCTCCAGCAGTTCGTTCCAGGTGCAATAGGCCGTCGCGGCAACCGGGCACACGGCGTTGCGCGAGGCAGGGTGGGCCAGGATGTGGGGGATGATGCGCCCCACGTCGCGACCGGTGGACCAGGAGAAGCGGGTATTGCCGTCGCCCATCACAGCGACCGGCTCGGCCATGAAATACTCGATCCACAGGCCCGCCGGAATGATCGTGAAATCGAGGCCGGCCATCTCGATCATCTTGCGGATGAACACCTTCTGGCGCGCCGCCGTCTTGTGCGCGTTGTCCGTGGGCCAGAACTGCTCCCAGTCGTAGATGAAGCCGAACTCCGACGGAACGAAACGCTCGACTCCCGCCTCTTTCGCGGCCCAGATCAACGGATACTGGGATTCGGTGGCGAACAGGGGCACGCAGGACACCAGGTAGTCCGTCCCCTCCAGGGCCGGGATCAGCGAGGCGTGATCCGTCACGTCGGCGGAGCGCACCACGACGCCACGGTGCTGCCAGTCGTCCCAGCGCTTCCTCTTGCCGTCCTCGGCATTGAGCAGCCCGGAGGAGGACTTCTCCTGCTGGCCGGAGGCGCGGACGAGCACCTGCACGTCGAACAGGTCCTGGCGCAGCAATTCCTCCACGCACGCCGACCCCGCCACCCCGGTGGCGGCAAACACGGTCACGGTCTTTCTATTGGTCATCGTTGTTCTCCCAGTCATGCGCCATCAGGCGTACTGAATCGGCGTCGCAGGCCTGCACGGTCTCCGCGCAGGCGATGGCCCGCGGTAGCACGTGATCGGCATAGAAGCATGCGGACGCCAGCTTGCTGTTGAGGAAGGCGCGATCCGCATCGGGATCGGCCAGCTTTGTTGCGGCAGCCAGAGCCGCCCTGCCCATCTGCCAGCCACCGCACAGCGTTACCGCGAGCTGCAGGTAGGGCACCGCCGCGGTCAGCACGCCCGCCAGGTTCGGCCCCGCCTGCGCCAGCACCCAGCCGGTGGCCCGGGTCCACGCTTCCAGCGCCGACCGCAGGCGCGTGCCCAGCCGCTGCAGGTCCGGCCGCGGGCTGGCTGTCAGTCGATCCGCCACACTGCCGATCTGCCCGGACAGGTCGCGCGCCACGGCTCCGTCGTCCCGCAACAGCTTGCGCAGGATCAGGTCGTTGGCCTGGATGCCGGTGGTGCCTTCGTAGATGGTGGTGATCCGCGCGTCGCGCCAGAACTGTGCGGCCCCCGTTTCCTCGATGAAGCCCATCCCGCCGTGCACCTGGATGCCCAGGGACGTCACCTCGACGCCCGCCTCCGAGCCGCCGGCCTTGACGATGGGGATCATGAATTCGGCCAGCGCCAGCTGGCGCGCCCGCTCTGCGGCATCCGGATGGGCCTGGGCCCGGTCGAGCTGGGCAGCGGTCACATAGGCCACCGCCCGGCAGGCCTCCACCTGGCATCTCATGAGCATCAGCATGCGGCGGACGTCGGGATGCCGGTCGATGCAGACCGCCGCCGCCCCGCTCAGGGCGTCGCGGCCCTGGCGGCGCTCCGCGGCGTAGGCCCGGGCCTGCTGCCAGGCCCGTTCGCCGAGGGCGATCCCCTGCAGTCCGACGGCCAGGCGGGCCACGTTCATCATGATGAACATGTACTCGAGGCCGCGATTGGGCTGGCCCAGCAGGTAGCCCACCGCACCGCCCCCGTCGCCATAGGCCATCACGCAGGTGGGGCTCGCATGGATGCCGAGCTTGTGCTCGAGGGACACGCAACGGACATCGTTGTGCGCCCCCAACGTCCCGTCGCCATTCACCAGGCGCTTCGGCACCAGGAACATCGAGATGCCCCGGACCCCCGGTGGTGCATCGGGAAGCCGCGCCAGCACCAGGTGCACGATGTTGCTGCAGAGGTCATGCTCGCCGTAGGTGATGAAGATCTTCTGTCCGAAGATCCGGTGGCTCCCGTCCGGGTGGGGCTCGGCGCGGGTCCGGATGAGGGCCAGGTCGGAGCCTGCCTGGGGCTCGGTCAGGTTCATGGTGCCGGACCATTCGCCCGACACCATCCGGGCCAGGTAAACTTCCTTCACTTCCGGGCCAGCGCAGGCCAGCAGCGCCTCGACAGCGCCCAGGGTCAGCAGCGGGGCCAGGGAGAAGGACAGGTTGGCGGCGAACATCATCTCCTTGACCGCCACCCCGATGGCCTCGGGCTGTCCGTGGCCACCGTGCTCGGCAGGCAGGTTGATGCTGCCCCAGCCTCCCTCGCAAAGCGCCCGGTAGGCATCCTTCCAGCCCGCCGGCGTGCTCACCCCCGCCTCGGCGAGCGTGCAGCCATCCATGTCTCCCCGGCGGTTCAGGGGCGCCAGCACCTCCTCGGCAAAGCGGGCCGCTTCCCGCAGGATCGCCTCGGCCATGTCCGGCGTCGATTCGCTGAAGCACGCCAGTTGCCCGCTCAGCGCGTCCAGGCCTGCGAGTTCGTTCATCACGAAACGCATGTCCGCGAGCGGCGCTCGATATTCACTCATAGTCCATCCTCAATCCCGTTCATCACGCCGTCCTGCCTATGCCGCCCGGACGGGCCGCAGCCTCAGGTAATGGGCAAACAGCAAGGCATAGATCGCATCACCGCTGATCAGCAGCACGAAGGGCCAGTTGGTATTGCCCAGCGCCCAGTCCATGTAACCGGCCAGCACCACCAGGGATTTCCCGACGATTCCCATGTGGATGATCGGGCGGTTGGCCACCGGGTCGCGGGACACCCGCCAGTAGCCCCAGCCGAAGGCCAGCACCAGCACCGCACCGAAATGCCAGAACAGCGGATCCGCCGGAACCGGCTGCATGCCGATCAGGGCCGCAAACCACGGCATGCCGACCAGGAAGGTGATGCCTGCCGAAAAGTTGAACAGGGCCGCCGAGGAAAACAGCGCTCTCGCATGGCCGTCCGCCACGCCGTTCATCGCTCCATCCATCATTCCCTCCTCCATTGCCGGTCAGAAATACCAGGAGCCCCGCAGCAGCAGTTCCCGTGCATAGGCGTAGCCCTCCGCAAAGTCCTGGCCCTTGTTGCTGCTGCGCAGGTAGTTGGCATACACATCGAGCTGGAAGTCCTTGCCCGGCTTCCAGCGGGTGCCCGGCTGCAGGTACCAGCCGCCCTTCATGTCCGTCAGGGCCGCCAGGTCGAAGCGCCATTCCAGCGACGGCGATGGCTGCTGCAGTACGAAGGCCACGTAGTCGGCCCCGCCGCGCTTGCCCCGGGGCGCCTCGCCGGGCGTGTTGTTGCTCCCCGCCAGGGGGCGGCCGAACAGGTCCGTGTCGGACTTGTGCATCCACTGCAGCACCATGTAAGTGGCCGGCAAGGAGGTGCTGAACTTGTGGTACTTCTCGGCGATGAAGGCGAAGTTCAGCTCGTCCCGCTCCAGGTAGCGCTGCGACAAGGTCGGATTGGTGAGCTTCTTGTTCGGGGTGTACGACAGCTCGAAGCGGCCGATCAGCTGGTCGGTCAGCGAGTCCGGTTCGCCGCTGAAGACCGTGTTCAGCCCGAAGCCGAAGACGTTCTCGCGCAGGTACTCGCGCACCAGCCAACCCTGCAGGTTGCCGAAGCCGGCCACCGGGTCGAAGAAGGTGTCGAGGATGCACGAGGACGCCGCGCCCCCCCCTGCCATCGCACCGGGGGTGGCGCCGGAGGCGCCGCAGCCGCCTGCCACCGCCGCGGCGGTGCTGGCC
>WBTZ01000155.1 GCA_009026175.1 Zoogloea sp.
GCAATGCCCTCTGCCACGGTATGCCTCGCCAGTTCGAGCCGGTTGGACTCCTGCGTGTGCATGGTCTGCAGTGCCTCCAGGCGCCGTACCAGAGCGCGCAAGGCCTGCTCGGCCGGGCTGGGCGCCTTCCTTGGCAAGCCAGCTGTCCAGGGCGCGAAAGCCGGCGGGGGTGTTCTCTACGACTTTGTGGCGGAACTTGCCGTTGGTCAGGCGCAGGGCGCAATCGAGTTTGGCCTTGGCGACATCGATGCCGAGGTGAAACGGATGCATGAAAAGTCCTCTTTCGATCAACCTTGTGAATACGGGCTGCCGGCAAGCCGGGCCAAAGATACTGTCCGATCTGTGTGTGAGGGTGAGTGGCGGCTGCAGGATCTACAACACGAGCTCGAGGCTCAAGGGGCGGCACTGCATCCCGCCACTCAGTCAGAGTGCCCTCCGACTATGCCAACCTGAGCCCCGCAGGACAACTTCGGGGCCCTCCGATTGCATGGAAAAATAATACAAGGGGCGGCTTCAGCCGCCCGCGGAGGTGGCCTCAGGACCATGTCCTTGACCGGAGTCCGTGGGCGGCTGAAGCCGCCCCTACAGCATCCTCATAGATTCACACCCGCTTCATTTTTCTGCAGTAACTGAACATCGCCTGCAGGCACTGAATAGTCCGCATCGGCCGCTTCCCGCACATTGCGCTCACCCCTTCGCCGGAAGGGGACACCCCCAACACACGCAAAGCGGAGCGACACAACATGCGCAAGATCACCATCATCGGCGCCGGCCAGGCCGGCCTGCATCTGGGCATCGGCCTGGTCTCCAAGGGCTTCGACGTCACCGTGGTATCCAACCGGACCGGCGAGCAGATCGCCAACGGCAAGGTCATGTCGAGCCAGTCCATGTACGACATGGCGATCGGCTACGAGCGGGAGCTCGGCCTGTCCCTGTGGGACGACGTCTGCCCGCCGATCGAGGGCGTGCACATGCGCGCCGGCCTCAGCGACGGCACCAAGTTGATCGACTGGCGCTCACGCATGGGCGCCAACGGCCAGTCGGTGGACCAGCGCATCAAGATGCCCCGCTGGATGGACGAGTTCCAGCGCCGCGGCGGCAAGCTGGTGATCCAGGAGGCCGGCATCCTCGAGACCGAGGAGTACGCCAAGGACAGCGACCTGGTGCTGGTCGCCACCGGCAAGGGCGAGCTGGGCAAGCTCTTCGAGCGGGACGCGGAGCGCTCGGTGTTCGACCGGCCGATGCGCACCATCGCCCTCACCTACGTGCACGGCATGAAGGCCCGCGACGACTTCTCGGCGCTCAACATAAGCATCAACCCGGGCATCGGCGAATACGTGAATTTCCCGGCCATGACCCACACCGGCCCCTGCGACATCATCAACCTGGAATGCATCGAAGGCGGCCCGATGGACCGCTGGAGCGAGGCGAAGACGCCGGCCGATCACCTCGCCCTCACGGTGGAGCTGATCCGCGAGTTCTTCCCCTGGGAAGCCCCCCGCTGCGAGAACCTGCGGCTCACCGACGACAACGGCATCCTGGTTGGCCGCGTCACCCCCACCGTGCGCAAGCCGGTCGGCGTCCTCCCCTCGGGCCGCCAGGTGCTCGGCATGGCCGACGTGCTGGTGCTCAACGATCCGATCACCGGCCAGGGCTCCAACAACGCCGCCAAGTGCGTGAACGTCTACATGAAGTCCATCCTCGAGCACGGCGATGCCGCCTTCGACACCGCCTGGATGCAAGGCACCTTCGAGCGCTACTGGGACTATGCCCAGTGGGTCGCGCGCTTCACCAACACCCACCTGCTGCCCCCGCCCCCGCAGGTGATGAAGGTCTTCGGCGCCTGTGGCCAGAACCCGGCGCTGGCGGCGCGGGTAGCCAATGCCTTCGACGACCCCAAGGGCCTCGCCCCCTGGTACTACGACCCGGTGGAAGCCGACCGCTTCATCGAATCCTTCGCCGTCCCCGCCTGAGGAAGCCTGCCATGAAGACGCACTTCTCCTCCCGGCTGCGACGCCTGCCTCGCGCCGTCCTTGCCGCCACCTGCGCGCTCTCCACCCTCCCCGCCCTGGCCACCCAGGGCACCTTTCCCCACGGCTACGGCGTGAAATCCGAAGGCATGGGCGGCGTCGGCATCGCCCTCGCCCAGGACGGCCTGGCCGGCGCCACCAACCCGGCCGGCATGGTCCGGGTGGGCAGCCGCTTCGACGTGGGCGCCGCCTTCCTGTCGGTGGACAACGGTTCGCGCTTCGCCGGCACCACCTATGACGCCACCGAGAACAAGGGGCTGTACATCATTCCGCAGCTGGGCGCGAACTACATGATCGACGCCGACAGTTCCATCGGCGTATCGGTGGTCGGCAACGGCGTGGGCACGGCCTACAGCCGCAGTGCCAACGTAGGCGGCATGCAGGGCCCCCGCTCCCAGCTGCAGCAGATGGTTGCCACCTTCTCCTATGCACGCAAGCTGGGCGAGGCCCATTCCGTCGGTGCCGGGCTGGTCCTCGCGCGCCAGGCCCTGACCATCCGCGGGCCGTCCAGCATCGGCCTGCCGGAGGGCCACGACTCGTCCTACGGCGCCGGCATCCGGGTGGGCTGGAGCGGCCAATTGACGCCCGCACTGAGCGTCGGCGCGACCTACGCCAGCAGGGTGGACATGGGCAAGATGGATCGTTTCAAGGGCCTGCTGGCCGAAGCCGGTGACATGGACGTCCCCGCCAACTACGGCCTTGGCGCAGCCTACCGGCTGGGCGCCACCACCCTGGCAGCCGACGTCATGCGCATCGAATGGGGCGAGATCCGCTCCCTGGCCAACCCGGGCGTCACCAACGCCGGCGGGCCACCGGGCAGCGCCAACGGCCCCGGCTTCGGCTGGCGCAACCAGTCGGTATGGCGGGTGGGTGTGGACCACGCCCTGAGCGACGCCCTGACACTGCGCGCCGGCTACAACCAGGGCACCCGCCTGCTCAATCCGCGGGACACCTACCTGGGCGTGCTCGCTCCGTCCGCCAACCGCCGCCACGTGACCGTCGGGGCAAGCTACCAGGTGAGCCGCGACGGCGAACTGTCGCTGGCCTACGCCCGCTCGATCAAGGGCACGACCCAGGGCACCGGCGCCCCGCCCGACGGCCTGACCGACCTGTACATGGGCCAGGACTGGCTGTCGGTCAGCTACGGCATGCGCTTCTGAGCGGGAGAGGACAGACTCATGATCGATGCAGCGGAACTCCGTAGCGCCCTCGGGCGCTTCGCCACCGGGGTGACCATCATCACCACCCGCAGCGCTTCCGGCGAAGCCGTCGGCGTCACCGCCAGCAGCTTCAACGCGGTGTCCCTGGACCCGCCGCTGATCCTGTGGAGCCTGGGCAGGAACGCCTTCAGCCACCCGGTATTCGAGGCGGCCAGCCACTTTGCGGTGCATGTGCTGGGGGAAGACCAGCAGGATCTGTCGAACCGCTTCGCGCGGGCCTCCAGCGCCAAGTTCGAGGGTTTGGCGACCGGCGAGGGGCTGGGAGGCGTGCCGCTGCTGGGCAACTGTACGGCGGTGTTCGAGTGCTCCACCGAGCATCGCTACGCGGGCGGCGACCACCTGATCCTGGTGGGTCGCGTGCTGCGCCTGGGCCAGGGGCCGGCGGAGCGCCCGCCCCTGCTCTTCCACCAGGGACGTTATGCCGCCCTGGCCGGCGAGACCAGCACAGCCTGAGGAGATATCGAGTGCGGGGCTAGCTGCACGATCCGTCCGGCTCCACCTCGCGGTGGAGCCGGCGGCTCACTTCTTCCTGGTCTTCGCCGCAGGACTCGGGACGTCCTGGCTGACGTAGGGGTTGTAGGTGGCCGACACCCGCACCGCCTCGTCATACACGCCGCTCAGCATGCTGATCAGGCGGGCCGCCTCGGACAGCTTGCGGTCGATGGATTCGATGGACTTGATCTGCTCGGTCAGCACCCGCTGACGGAAGTGGGCGTACTGGTTGATCAACTCGCGCCCCTTGTCCGTCACGTCGTAGGTGAACACCTTGCTCTTGCCCTCGCGGATCTTCACCACCAGCTCGTAGGCCACCAGCTTGCGCAGGCTGTACTGGACGTTGGTGACCGAGTCGGTGTTGGTCTGACGGGCCAGCAGGCCGACCGTCTTGGGGGTGTCCTGCAGCCCGATCACGTGCAGCAGGATCAGTTCGGAAAACGAGAGGTCCGCCAGGCCCGAGATGTGCGCGATCTGCATGCAGTAGCGCTCGAAAGCCTGGAAGAAACGAAGGATGGACCACTCGAATTCGGTGGTCACCGCTTCGTGGTGGGTCGTTCCGAGGTGCCAGGCCCGCGTGGCGGCGGCCGGCATCTTCTCTTTCGGGGTACTGCGTTTTTCTTGCGTCATCTTGTAGGGGTCGATGCTCCGGAAACCCGGAGCGATATTCCAGTGAAAGCCTATTCGTCGGAGGACGTATCCAGCGCCATGTAACCCGTCGACGCCCGGCCGGCCTCATCGTAAAGGCCGATCAGCATGCTCACCGTCCTGGCCGAGAAGAGCAGGCGCGCCTCGCCGTTCTCGAGTTCGCCGATCTGGCGGATCAGCAGCTGGCGGCGGATGTTGGCCACCTCGTCGCACACCTGGCGCCCCTTCTCGGTGACCTCCACGTTGGTGTTCTTGCCAGCGCCATCCCGGGCCTTGCGTACCAGGTCGAGCCCCATCAGCTTGCGCAGGCTGTACTGGATGTTCTGTACGTCGTCCCGGTTGAGCAGGTTGGCGATCATGCTGGCCGGCTTGGCCCGGTCATGCAGGCCCACGATATGCAGGACGGTCATTTCCTGGATGCTTACCGTGGTCAGGCCCAGCATGTTCAGGGCCTGGCGATTGTAGCGGTCAAAGGCTTCGTGCCAGCGCAGCAAGGCCCATTCGAGTTCGGTAGCGGCGGCCTCCAGGGAGGTATGGGCGAGATGCCAGCCCGTTACTGCGGCACCTTCGCTGGCAATGGTGGGCTCCTGACCTGGGATCCATTTTGTATTCATTCTAGTGAAGTTCCCTAACTTGCAGACTTTGGTGAGTGCGCGATGCGCCGGCGAATGTTAGCGACTTGCCGGCGGCCTGTGGAAGCAAGTTGCGCGCACTTCCCGTGGTCAGCACGTGCCGAGCGCCCGTTCCCGCAGCACCCGGTCGGCCAGGGCCAGCCAGGCCATCGCCTCGAGTACGGGAACCGCGCGGATGCCCACGCAGGGGTCCCGCTTGCCCCGGGTCATCAGCAAGGCCGGCCGGCCGGCCTTGTCGATGGTCCGGCGGGGCAGGTGCACGCTCGGAGTAGGCTTGACTGCAATCCGGGCCCGCAGTTCCCCCGGCGCCACAGCGAACTCCACCGCCTTCACCGCATTGACCCCCATCAGGGCCCGCCCCAGCGTATCCAGCCAGGCCTCCGCGGGTCTGTCGAAGGGCTCCGGCAGGCGGACGAGCAGCTCGATCCGGGCCCCCACCGAGTCGCCATCCGCACGGTGGCGGGCCAGCAGCGCCTCGACGTCCTCCTCGCGGCTGGCATCGGCCACGAAGCGCGGGCTGAGAGCCAGGTCGGCCGCATCGCGGAAGGGCAGCTCGAGTTCGCCGATGCAGGCCACCCAGGCACTCATGGCAAGGCCGTGGCGCTGCTCCAGCCAGTGCCGGGCCACCGCCCCCGCTGCCACCCGGGCGGCCGTCTCACGGGCGGACGCGCGGCCTCCGCCCCTGTGATCGTTGATCCCGTACTTGTGCCAGTAGGTGTATTCAGCATGGCCGGGGCGGAACAGCCGGTCGAGGCGGCTGTAATCGATCAGGCGCACGTCCTGGTTGCGGATCAACAGGGCGATGGGCTGGCCGGTGGAGCGGCCATCGAACACGCCCGACAGGATCTCGACCTGGTCGGGCTCGCTGCGCTGGCTGAGGGCGCCCGCCAGCCGCGGACGCCGCCGCTCGAGGGCCGCCTGGATCAGCGGCGTGTCGATGGCCAGGCCAGGCGGGCACCCCTCTACCACACAACCGATCGCGGGCCCGTGGCTTTCACCGAAGGAAGTGACACGGAAGAGCGTGCCGAAACTGTTTCCTGCCATGCGGGCATCTTATCGCACGAGGAACAATCAATCAAAACAACAACAACATTAAAACTGTTTTTCAATTAACTTTTAGTTGATTTTATGTTGACATCAAACTTCATCGAGCCATAACCTCTGCCATCGCACGCGTCTTTCCAGTGTTTTATCGACGACCCCTTCCCCAGGAGCTCCCCATGAACCAGAACCCCGAGATCGCCCAGCAGATCACCGTTGGCACCATCACCACCAACTACCACGACCAGGGCACGGGCTTCCCCGTCACCCTGCTGCACGGCTCCGGCGCCGGCGTGACCGCCTGGGCCAACTGGCGGGGCGCCATTCCAGTACTCGCCGCCCAGCGCCGCGTGATCGCCCCCGACCTGGTCGGCTTCGGCTACACCGAAGCACCGGCCGACCTCGAGTACAAGCTCATGGATACCTGGGTGGAGCAGATCATCGGCCTGCTCGACGCACTCAAGATCGAGCGCACCGACCTGGTCGGCAACTCCTTCGGCGGCACCCTCAGCCTGGCCCTGGCGATCCGCCACCCGGAGCGCATCCGCCGCATCGTGTTGATGGGCAGCGGCGGCCAGCCCTTCCCCTTCACGCCCGAACTGGACGCCCTGTGGGGTTACACCCCGTCCATCGAGAACATGAAGAAGATCCTCGACATCATGGCCTTCGACCGCTCCATCGTGACCGACGAGCTGGCCGAGCTGCGCTACCGCGCCACCGCCCGTCCCGGCGTGCAGGAGCGCTTCGAGAAGGTCTTCCCGCCGCCGCGCCAGCGCTGGTGCGATGCCCAGATCATGTCCGACGCCGACCTGGCGAAGCTGCAGAACGAAGTGCTGATCATCCACGGCCGGGACGACCGCGTCGTGCCGCTGGACGTGTCCCTCAAGCTCGCCGCCAAGATCGACCGCTCGCAACTCCACGTCTTCGGCCGTTGCGGCCACTGGACGCAGATCGAGCACGGCGCCCGCTTCATCAAGCTGGTCCAGGACTTCCTGGCCGAAGCCGACTGACCCGACCGGGAGCAAAGCCATGAGCCACCCGCTTCACGCCGCCATCACCCTCGAGCCGGCCGCCCTCGACTACCTCCGGCCGATCGTCGCACAGCAGCCGGCCGGCTGCCTCGGTGTCCGCGTCTATGTGCTCCATCCCGGCACCTCCCTGGCCCATGCGGGCCTGGGCTACGCCCGGGAAGGTGAGCATCCGGACGAGGTGCCGATGGATGTAGACGGTCTGCAGGTCTTCTACAACCCGGCCCACGTGGACTTTCTGCGGGATCTCCGCGTGAGCTGCCAGAAGACCGAAACCGGCCAGCGCCTGAAGCTGGTGGCTCCGCATATCAAGGAGAGCATCGCGCCGCCGGCCGATGCGCCGCTGGAACGCCAGATCAGCTACTTCCTGGAAACCGACATCAACCCCCAGCTGGCCGAGCACCAGGGCTCCATCGTGTTGCATGCCGTCGAGAACGGCGACACCGCCCTGCTCAAGTTCGGTGGCAGCTGCCACGGCTGTGGCAGCGCCGACCTGACCCTGACCGACTTCATCAGCGTACGCCTGCGCCAGCGCTTCCCCGAGATCACCGAGGTGCGCGCCCTCGCCCACACCCATGCCTGAGACCATGCTGCCTGACCTGATCGCCCGCCTCGACCGCATCGCCGACCTGCTCGAACGCCACACCCCGCCCGCCGGCCCGACCGTGGACCGGCTCGACGAGGCGGTGGCCTTCCTGTGGCGGCGCGACCGCGGCTGGGGGGGCGCAGCCCACCTGGTGCCGGTGCGCGACCCACTGTTCGTCCGCTTCGACCAGCTGCGCAACATCGATGGCCCGCGCAACCTGGTGGAACGCAACACCCGCCAGTTCGTGCAGGGCCTGCCGGCCAACAACGTGCTGATGACCGGCGCCCGCGGCACCGGCAAGTCCTCCCTGGTGCGGGCCTGCCTGGACGCCTTCCACCAGGACGGCCTGCGCCTGATCGAGGTGGAGAAGCAGCACCTGGACGACCTGCCGGAGATCGTCGACCGGGTCCGCCGCCGCCCCGAGCGCTTCATCATCTTCTGCGACGACCTGTCCTTCGAGGACGGCGAGACCGGCTACAAGGGCCTCAAGACGGTGCTCGACGGCTCCATCGCCGGCCCCTCGGCCAACGTGCTGATCTACGCCACCTCGAACCGCCGCCACTTGGTCACCGAGCGCGCCGCCGACAACCTCAGCCACTACCGCGACGATTCCGGCGAGCTGCACCCGGGCGACACGGTGGAGGAGAAGACCTCCCTGTCCGAGCGCTTCGGGCTATGGACCCACTTCTACTCCTTCTCCCAGGATGAGTACCTGGCGGTGGTCGCCCAGTGGCTGGGGCATTACCACTACGACGCGGCGACCATCGACGCGGCACGCCAGGAGGCCCTGCAGTGGGCCCTCTCCCGCGGCGCCCGCTCCGGCCGCATCGCCCGCCAGTTCGCCAGCGACTACGCCGGCCGCCACCCCCTTCAGGCCTGCGCCTGAGGACGCTTGGCGTAGCGGTTGGCCAGCATCGAGCAGATGATCAGCTGGATCTGGTGGTAGAACATGATCGGCAGCAGGACCAGCCCGATGGACGGGCTGGCGCCGAACAGCAGCTTGGCCATCGGCACGCCGGACGCCAGGGTCTTCTTGGACGCGCAGAACACCGTGGCGATCTCGTCCGCGGTGGCCATGCCGAGGCGCCGCGCCATCCACGTGGTCAGGGCCAGCACGACCAGCAGCAGGCCGGCGGCGCCGAGGGCCGCGATCAGCAGCACATCCACCCCGTTGTCCCGCCACAGGCCTGCCGCAACGCCGTCGCAGAAGGCGGTGAACACCAGCATCACGATCACCCAGCGGTCGAGCAGGTGGGTCACATGGCGGTGGCGCACATGCCAGGCATGCAGCAGCGGGCGCAGCAGCATGCCCGCCGCCAGCGGTACCACGAGCAGCCGGACGATGCCCAGCACCGTGTCCATGAACGGCAGACCACGCCCGTCCGCGTGGGCGAAGAAACCGACGATCAGCGGGGTCAGCACGATGCCCAGCAGGCTCGACAGGGTCGCGTTGAAGATCGCCACCGGCACGTTGCCCCGGGCCAGCCCGGTCAGCGCCACCGACGACGAGATGGTGGACGGCAGCGCGCACAGGTAGCAGAAGCCCAGCGCGAGATCCCGCGGCAGATGCGGGCCGGCCAGCGCATCCACCCCCCACCAGATCAGCGGGAAGATCGCAAAGGTGGTGAGCTGCACCACCGCATGCACCTTCCAACCGCGCATGCCCTGCACCAGGCTCGCCACGGACAGCCCCAGTCCGTGCAGGAAAAACACGATGGCAATACCGATGCCGGCCACCTTCTCACCGTGCAATACACCGCCGGTTCGTCCGAGATCGGGAAAGAAGCTGGCCACTACCACCGAGCCCACCAGCGCCAGCAGGAACCACTCGGACTTCAGACGCAGGCACAATCGCTGCCAGGGGGAAGAGGTGCTTTCCATGAACGCATCACCGCAAATATAGGAAACCGGACTCTAGGCCAGGCCCCTTCGACGCTCTAACGGCATCGGGTCATGGAATAGCGAGAAACGGACAAGGCCATGCAGACCACCCACAAACGCAGCATCCCGCGCCTGCCCGGCCTGCCGCGGCCCCTCTACAACCGCCACGAGACCCTGGCGCCGGGCTCGTGGACCGAGGAACACAGCCATCCCTGGTGCCAGCTCTCGTATGCCGCGCGGGGCGTCCTGGGCGTACGCACCCCCAGCTTCGACCACGCCGCACCACCCCACCATGCGGTGTGGATCCCGCCCGACGTGCCCCACCAGGTGGTCAATCGCCGCGAGGCGGAGATGCGCAGCCTGTACCTGTCGCGCGAAGCCGCCGCCGGGTTGCCCGGCGAAAGCTGCATCCTCGAGATCAGCCCGCTGATCCGCGAACTGATCCGGCGCATCGGCGAACTGCCGGTCGAATACGACGAGGACGGCCCCCCCGGCCGCCTGGTGGCGGTGCTGGTGGATGAACTGGCCGCCGCCCGGCGCGCCCCCTTCGGCTTGCCCCTGCCCTCCGACCGCCGTCTGGTGGCGATCTGCAGCGCCCTCGAACAGGCCCCCGACGATGACCGCACCCTGACCGAATGGGCGGCCAGCGCAGGGGCCTCGGCCCGCACCCTGGCCCGCCTGTTCGTCAAGGAGACCGGCCTTGGCTTTGCCGAATGGCGCCAGCGGCTACGCCTGCTGCTGTCCCTCGACGCCCTGGAAGCCGGGGAGAGCGTGACCCGCGTGGCCCTGGCCCACGGCTACAACTCCACCTCCGCCTTCATCGCCGCGTTTCGCGGGGCCTTCGGCGCATCGCCGGGGGAACTGCGGGACAAGTCCCCGTCCTGAGGGCTGCTCGGCCACATCCTTGCCCGCCCTCTGGCGGAGGATGGAAACCTGCAAAGCCAATAAGAAAACCCCGGACGCCGAAAGGCATTCCGGGGTTGGCGCGCAGGACGCATGCACCGCAGGATCAGCGGCCGATCCGCCCCTTGCCCCGCGCCAGCCGGTGCAGCACCGCGACGAGGGTATCGATCTCCTCGCAGGTGTTGTAGAAGGCCAGCGAGGGCCGCACCGTGGCCTCCTGCCCGAAACGGCGCAGGATGGGCTGGGCGCAGTGGTGGCCGGAACGTACCGCGATGCCCTCCTCGTTGAGGGCCTTGCCCACCTCGTCGGGACGATAGCCGTCGAGCACGAAGGAGCTGACACTCGCCTTCTCGCGGGCGGTGCCGATCAGCTTGAGACCCGGCACCGTAAGCAGGCCGCGGGTGGTGTACACCAGCAGGTCGTGCTCATAGCGGGCGATGTTCTCCATGCCGAGCCGCTCCACGTAGTCGATCGCCGCGCCCAGGCCCACCGCATCGGCGATGTTGCCGGTGCCTGCCTCGAAGCGGGTCGGAGGACCGTGGTAGATCGTCTTCTCGAAGGTCACGTCGGCAATCATGTTGCCGCCGCCCTGCCAGGGCGGCATGTCCTCGAGGATGGCCCGCTTGCCATACACCGCGCCGATGCCGGTCGGGGCGAACACCTTGTGGCCGGAGAAAACGAAGAAGTCCGCGTCGATCTCCTGCACATTGACCCGCATGTGCGACACCGACTGGGCACCGTCCACCACCGCCAGCGCACCGGCCTGATGGGCCATCGCGACGATCTCCTTGACCGGCACCACGGTGCCGAGGGCGTTGGAGACCTGGGTCACCGACACGATCTTGGTGCGGCTGGTGAGCAGCTTGCGGTACTCGTCGAGCAGCACCTGGCCGGTGTCATCCACCGGGATGACCTTGAGCCTGGCCCCCTTGGCCGCGGCAAGCTGCTGCCAGGGCACGATGTTGGCGTGGTGCTCGAGGTTGGAGACGATGATCTCGTCCCCCTCGCCCACGTTCTGCCAGCCCCAGGTCTTGGCGATCAGGTTGATGCCTTCGGTGGCACCGCGCACGAAGATGATCTCCTCCGTGGACGAGGCCCCCAGGAAGCGCGCCACCTTGCTGCGGGCCCCTTCGTAGGCATCCGTCGCCCGGGCGGCGAGTTCATGGGCGGCCCGGTGGATGTTGGAGTTCTCGTGCTGGTAGAAGTAGGCCAGCCGGTCGATCACCGCCTGCGGCTTGTGGGTCGTGGCCGCGTTGTCGAGCCAGATCAACTGCCGGCCGTTCACCCGCTCCTGGAGGATCGGGAAGTCGCGACGGACCGCCTGCACATCGAAGGCAGGATGGGCCGGTGAGGCCGTGGCCGGCACGCTGGCCTCCCGGTTCTGCACCCCCGCGGTATCGAGGAAGTAGAAGTGGCCCGGTGCATTGGCCGCCTGGGGCGCAGCCGCGCCACGACGGTCACTCCCCAGTTCCGCGAGGATCTGGTGCAGCTCCGCCTCACCCGGCAGCCCGAAGGCCTGGGGCACGACGCGGTTCTCCACCACCGGTGCGGCACCAGGAGCCTGCCCGGCGGACTGGAATGCGCCCGCCTCACCCAGGAAGTAATAGGGCGTGGACGGCGCCAGCGGCGGCGGCGAGGCCGGCGGGCTGAAGGTCGGCAGGGCGGCCGCGTAGGCC